>JBKPEE010000211.1:0-25492 GCA_046728235.1 Acidobacteriota bacterium | reverse complement strand
CCCCCCCCCCCCCCCCCCCCCCCCCCCCCCCCCCCCCCCCCACTTATAAACCCCCCCCCCCACCACCCACACCCCCACGTCACGGTGTTCGTCGGCAGCGTCAGATGTGTATAAGAGACAGCATTATGTCATGAGAATGGGAATCTTTAGATTTCGGATCTCAAATTTCAGATCTCAGATTTGAGATTTCACATGTAGATCTGTCGTTCCGGCACTCAGTCTTCTTCCTGGACGAGCAATCCGCGTTCATTTAGATCCTGGCAGCGCAAACAATGCTGCGCCCAGGGAACCGCTTCCAGCCGCTTCTCCTGAATCGGGTCGCCGCAATGATCACACTTGCCGTAATCGCCTTCTTGAATTCGATAAAGCGCCGCGTCGATCGATTCCAGCAACTGCCGATCATTAGTCGACATCGACATCAGTAATTCTTTCGTATAAGCGTTCGCCGCCATATCCGCCGGATCCTGTGTCGCCTCGGCGTCGCGCTCGCGGCTGTATGCTTCGGCGGCCTGCACCTGGCCTACCAGGCCCTCGCGCCGCTGCATCAGTTTATCCCGGTACGTTTTCGCTTTTCTCTTATCCATTGTTATCAATTGAACCCTCCAACTGAGCTTCCATTATTTCTGATACGGTAATCCACGGTTGATCGTGTATGCACGATAAAGCTGCTCAACGGCCAGCACGCGCGCCATTTCATGCGTCAGCGTCAGTCGCGACAGGCGCCAGCGCATTTGCGCCCGCGCTGAGACTTCCGAGCTGACACCATTATGGCCTCCAATCACAACCGCTACTTCTTTAACCGAATCGTTTTCCCAGCGTCGCAGCTCATCCGCAAGTTCCTGAGAACTCCAATCCCGGCCCTGCAGGTCGAGCAGGATCGTCAGGCTGTTCGCCGGAATCGCTTCCAACATTCGGCGCGACTGCTTTTCCAGGCCGGCCACGTCTGAGCCGGCCACCTCGCGCGTTTCGATCACTTCACAACGAACAAATCGTTGCAGTCGTTTCAAATATTCACTGACGAGCGCGCGCAGATGCTCGTCTTTGGTCTTGCCCGGCCAGATGAAGCGAATCCGCATACCAGACATTCAGAAGTCAGAAATCAGACGTCAGACTGCTTACGAATCGTTCCATCCCCAAGCCATCACGGCTGATACCTGACATCAGAAGTCAGACGTCAGACTGCTTACGTATGACGTTCCATCCCAAAGCCATCACGGCTGATCTCCCACCTCTGATTCCTGATCTCCGACGTCTGACGTCTGACCGCTGACCTCTGCTTCCTCGCGCGCCAATCGCTCGTACAGATTCTTGCGGCTGATCCCAAGAATCTTGGCGGCCTCGCTCTTATTGCCTTTCGTGGCGGCCAGCGTCTCGCGAATGTAATCAGCTTCGACTTCAGCCAGCGTCTGCCGCCGATGTTTGCGCGCCTGCTGCGCGGCCGCGACCCGAACAACCTCAGGCAAATCCGACGGTTCCAGCTCAGTCCCGGCGCAAACAATTACCGCGCGCTCAATGATGTTTGCCAGCTCGCGAACGTTGCCGGGAAACTCGTAAGCAAGCAAAAGATCATGTGCCGCGCGAGATAAACTCCGCGCCGGGCGACCGTGCTTGGCCGCGTAGGCCTTCACGAGCGATCGAAACAAAGCCGCAAGGTCCTTTCGTCGTTCACGCAACGGCGGCACGGCGATGTGGACCACGTTCAGCCGGTAAAACAGATCGTCGCGAAAAGCGCGGCGCTCAACGGCATTCTTCAGATCGGCGTTCGTCAACGCCATCAACCGCGCGTCAACCGCGATGGTTTCGCGCCCGCCGAGCCTTTCAAATTCGCGCCGCTCGATAACGCGTAACAGCTTTGCCTGCGCGTCGAGCGAAAGGTGCGCAATCTCATCCAGCACCAGCGTGCCCCGGTGCGCGGCTTCCAGGCGGCCGGGCTTAGCCTCGGTCGCGCCGGTAAACGCGCCGCGTTCGTAACCGAACAACTCTGCCTCAAGCAAATCGGCGGGCAAAGTGGCGCAATCGATCTTCACCAGGGGATGCTTTGCCCGTTCCGATCGCGAATGGATGAAGACCGCGAGCGCGTCTTTACCCGATCCCGATTCACCGGTGATCAGTACGTTCGCGTTCGTCGGAGCGACCCGTTCCGCGAGCTCCACCGCCTCGCGCATCGCATCCGACAGGGCCACGATTTCGATCACTATTCTGCTCTCAAAGATCCCGGTCGCATCAGCTCTTCCGGCGACAAATCCAGGCGGCGAGCTTCGCGCCACAAACGCTCAAGGTCATAAAAGCGACGCGCCTTATCATCGAACACATGGACGACAAAATCGCCGTAGTCAATCAGCACCCATTCGGCGTTTTGATACCCTTCCACGCGTGCCGCCGGACAGCCGTGGTGCTTCAGTTTCTCAACGATCTCATCACTAATCGCCTGTACCTGCCGGCGGTTGGCGCCCGTTAAGATCACGAAGAAATCTGTGAAACTGGAAATGCCGCGCAAATCCAGGACGGTCGGAGCGAGCGCTTTCTTTTCAGCTGCCGCATTCAGCGCCCGGCCGATGCGATCATCCAATTCGGACAACTCGAAGGTAGCGGCCGTGGCGCGGGTGTCCACCGCCGCCGCCTGCACTTCAGGACTCAGTGATTTTTCCTTTAATTTCTGACTCATTTAGTTTTTATACAATCCATACTTCTCGATGTAATTCGCGACCGCGCTTGGAACCATAGTTCGCAGCGCGGCCATATCGTGCGACTCAACCGCCGCGCGAATTCGTGTCGCCGAAACCTCTGACCGCACCACATCCGTCAAGAAGGCCTGCGGCTCGTCATTGTGCGTTGTCGCGTTACCCCACTGACGACAACCGATTCCGAAGTTGTTGACAACTGTTATCGGCATGTCAAGGTGAAATCCCGATTCAAATTCATATCCCGGTCTGGTAATAATGATGAAGTTGCACATTGACAAAAGCCGCTGCCACTGATGCCACGACCTGATTTCAAGCCATGAATCGGCGCCCATGAGAAAGAACAATTCCGTTTCCGGCCCCAGTGCGTTGCGCAGTCGCTCGACTGTCTCAACAGCGTACGGCTGTTCCGGAGCATCAAGCTCAATCGTCGAAACAAGCAATCCCTGATCCGCTTCCGTCGCCAGGGCCACCATAGCAAAGCGATGAAACGCAGACGTTATGTTTGCGTTTCGCTTATGGGGGGGCACGCACGCGGGAACAAAGATCACTTCATCCAGTTTAAAGAGCTCTTGCACGCCGCGCGCAACTTCCACATGCCCGTTGTGCACCGGATCGAAAGTTCCGCCATAAATGCCTACGCGTCGCCACGTCATCGATCAAATATCTATCCGCGCAGACCGGCCATTACTTCCGCGCTGGTTGGTGGTAACTTGTGCCGGCGATGAGTTTCGACATCGGCCGCAACTGCCCGGATCAGTTCGCGCACGCCCCCACCGGTAACCGCGGAAATGGCAAAGAATTCCCGGTCATCCCTTTGGGCGCGCTCACGCAGAAACTGCAGGCGCGCCGGATCATCGAGTGCATCAATCTTCGTAGCCACCACGATCTGTTTCCGTGCGGCGAGCTCGGAATTGTAAGCAGCCAGCTCGCGATTGATGATTTCGTAATCGCTCACCGGATCGCGGCCGGAAGACGAAACATCAACCAGATGCAGCAGCAGCGTGGTGCGCTCGACATGACGCAAGAACCGGTCACCCAAACCATGTCCTTCGTGTGCGCCTTCAATCAACCCGGGTATATCCGCAATCACAAACGTGCGAAAGTCGCCCGCTTCAACCACTCCCAGGTGCGGTTCGAGTGTCGTAAACGGATAGTCGGCGATTTTCGGTTTCGCTGCTGAGACGGTCGAGATGAAAGTTGATTTGCCGGCGTTGGGAAAACCAACCAGACCTACATCGGCCAAAAGCTTTAGCTCGAGCTGCAGTTCGCCTTCTTCGCCGGGACTGCCTTCCTGGTGATAACGCGGCGCGCGATTCGTCGAAGTGGTGAAATGCGCGTTGCCGAATCCGCCGCGACCTCCGTGCGCGGCCAACCAGCGTTGCCCGTCTGCTTCAAAGTCGAACAACAATTCATTCGTCGTCGGATCAACCACCTGCGTCCCGACCGGCACCCGCACAATTACGTCGGCGCCCTCTTTTCCCGAGCGGTTGCTGCCCTCGCCGTGCAGTCCGCGACCGGCCACATGCAACGGGTTATAACGCAGGTGCAGGAGCGTGTTCACCGATTCGTCCGCCACCAACCAGACATCGCCGCCACGCCCACCGTCGCCACCGGATGGACCGCCGCGTGGGACGAATTTCTCGCGGCGAAATGCGGTTACGCCGTTGCCGCCGTGACCTCCGACTACCCGAATTTTCGTGCGATCAATGAACACTGTTCAGATTCCAAACGTCAGATCGCCAAAAGCGAATCCGCCCCTGACGCGAAAATAAAAATGCGCGCCCCGCTGAATCGCCTTCGGCGCGGGCGTCGCATTAACTTGAGTACTACTTCCGAACAATTCTTCTACGATGAGGCTGCCACCGTATCCGGATAAACGCTAATGAATTTACCAGAGCGTCCCTTGTCTTCAAACTTCACGACGCCGTCAATGAGCGCGAACAAAGTATCGTCTTTACCGCGGCCAACGTTTTGGCCGGGCTTCCATTTCGTGCCGCGCTGACGCGCGAGAATATTGCCGCCCAGCACGTGCTGGCCGCCGAATTTCTTCAGCCCCAACCGTTGCGAGTTCGAATCTCGGCCGTTGCGCGATGAACCTACGCCCTTCTTGTGAGCCATAACAAACCTCTAGGAATTAATCCACTTGATCATTGTTTCATTGAATCAATGAATAAATGAATAAATCAACCAATCGATTCAATCTTCAGCGTCGTGTATCCCTGCCGGTGACCCTTGGTGCGCTTGTAATGTTTGCGCCGCTTCTTCTTGAAGACGACCACCTTGGGCTCGCGGCCGTGGTCAACTACAGTTGCCATCACCTTCGCGCCGTCAACCAGCGGCGCGCCGATTTTTTCGGCAGTCGCCATAACGGCTAATTCCACCGCTGCCCCGACCTCGTCCTTGAGCGAGGGCACCCGCACCTTGGCGCCTTTTTCCACGCGAAACTGTTTGCCGCCCGCCTTGATAATCGCAAATGACATTTCCTTACACCCTCTCAGTGAGTTCAACTCACCACCGAAAAGTCAATCATTATAAATTCAGGCAGATATGCCAGTCAAAGCCGCAGAGGCGTTCGAGGCCGCCGGCGCCTCGCGCAGCTTGTCTTTACTGAGAAATTCTTCCATGAACCGGGTCGAGAAGTTGCCGGCCTGGAAATCGGCGTTGTCCATGATTCTGAGATGCAGCGGAATAGTAGTCTTGATTCCCTCCACGACCATCGCGTCCAGCGCCCGGTGCATGCGCGCGATCGCCAGGTCGCGTGTGCGCGCATGAACGATGACTTTCGCGATCATCGAATCGTAAAACGGCGGCACCTTATAACCTGGATACACATAGGTGTCCACCCGCACGCCCGGACCGCCCGGCAGATTGAACGTGGTAATCGTTCCGGGCGATGGCGTAAAGGTTTCGGGGCTCTCAGCGTTGATGCGGCACTCGATCGCATGGCCCACCATGATCACATCGTCCTGGCCGAATCCGAGCGACTCGCCTTCCGCCACGCGGATCTGATTCCGCACGATGTCAGTCAAAGTCACCATCTCAGTCACCGGGTGCTCGACCTGAATCCGCGTGTTCATCTCCATGAAATAGAACCGGCGATCTTCATCCAGCAAAAATTCGAAAGTTCCGGCGCTGGAATAGCCGATGGCTTTGCAGGCGGCGACGGCTGCCTCGCCCATCTGCTGACGCAGTTCCGGCGTCATCACCGGCGACGGTGACTCTTCGAGGAGTTTCTGATGCCGCCGTTGAATTGAGCACTCGCGTTCTCCTAAATAAACGCAGTTGCCGTGCTCATCGGCCATCACCTGGATCTCGATATGCCGCGGTCGCTCGACAAAGCGCTCGATGTACACATCGCCATTCTTGAAAGCCGCAGCGGCTTCAGTCGACGCGGTCTCGAGGGCATGGCCCAGCTCGGCTTCCGCATAAACGATTCTCATGCCGCGGCCGCCGCCACCGCCCGAGGCCTTTACGATCACCGGGTATCCGATCTCTCGCGCCAGTTTGATGGCCTCGCTTTCCGACTCCAAAGCGCTTTCGCTGCCGGGAAGAACGGGCAGGCCCGCATCCTTCATGGCGTTCCGAGCCGTGACCTTCTCACCCATCAACTGAATGACATCCGGCCGCGGCCCGATGAATTTGATGTTGCAGGCCTCGCAGATCTCGGCAAAGTAAGCAGACTCGGCAAGAAATCCGTAGCCCGGATGAATGGCATCAACGTTAAATATTTCGGCGGCGCTGATAATCGCCGGAATGTTCAGGTAACTTTGCGAGGAAGGTGCGGGACCAATGCAAGCCGACTCGTCGGCGAACCGGACGTGCAACGAATCGCGATCAACTTCACTGTGCACGGCGACCGTGCGAATGCCCATTTCTTTGCAGGTCCAGATGATCCTGCAGGCAATCTCTCCGCGATTGGCGATGAGAATTTTGCGGAAGCGACGCAGTGAGTTCATATAAAAGTAAGCCCGAGGATTAGTTCATTGATTCCTCTGTTCATTGATTCAATGAATCAATGAGTAAATCGCCCCCCCAGCTCACTGGGTCTTGACGCCAAAAAGCGGTTGTCCGTATTCGACCGCCTGGCCGTTCTCGACGTAAATCTTTACGACTTCCCCGGTGGTTTCCGCCTGAATCTCATTCATTAACTTCATCGCCTCGATAATGCAGACGACAGTCGCCGGTTCGACCTGGCTGCCAATACGCACGAAGCTCTCAGCCGTCGGTGACGGAGCCCGATAGAAGGTACCCACGATGGGCGACTTAATGAGGTGCAGGTCCTGGTCTTCGGACGCAGCTTCTTCAGCATGCGCGCCCGGGTGTGACGGGGCGCTGCTGGGGATCGATTGAACCGGCGCCGGAGAAGCTGCGGAGCTGGCCGTAATTTGTCTTTCGGTCGCCGCCGCCAGAGCGTTCGCTGCCTGCTCGTCAATAAACGGTCCACGTCCAATCTTAACGCGAAAGCCTTCACGTTCCAGCTCGAACTGCGTCAAGCCGTTTTCGGTAATCAATCCGATTAGCTCGCGCAACTCGTTCATGTTGATTGACTGTTCGAGGTGCCGCGGCTGATTTCGATGTCGCCGCCGCCCGCGGTCCCGATGACCGCGCTCAGACCCGCGGTCCGGCGTCGATACGATCTCGGCGGCTCTACTGTCCTGATCAGCCATTACTCTCTTCGCTCCGGTTGACATCGCACCTCCAATCGGCCGGTTGCGGCTGCGGGTTCCCGGTCGTTTGCCGAAATTAAAGCAAGGGCCCCGAGCCGGAACACTTACCGAGCCGGGGCCGTGCACACGGGGGCGTGCTATTCGTTCGCGCTGCCTTCTTTCTCTGTATCAACAGCGGCGGATTTGCTTTCGCCAGATTTCTTCTTGCTTGATCCCTTGGCGCGTTTGCGGGCGGAGGTTTGCTCCTTTTCCCGCGCATTGTCGACGAGTTCAATGATTGCGAGTTCGGCCCCATCGCCGGCACGCCGTCCCATTTTGATGATCCTGGTATAGCCACCTGGACGATCCTTGAATCGCTCGCCCAATTCGTCAAACAGGCGGCGCAAGGCGGCTACCCCTGCCGAGCGGGGCGGAGGAATCTGTCCTCGTCGCGTGGTAGCGGCCCGGCCAAAATTGCCGGCGTGGAAAAATGAGGCGGCCTGTCGACGCAGGTGCACGCCGGGGGCTTCAGATCCATTCCCTTCCAGGCTCGCGGCCCGGCGGGAAAGGGTAATCGCTTTTTCAATAAACGGTCGCAGCTCTTTGGCCTTCGGCAAAGTCGTCACGATGCGATCGTCGCGCGAATTAATCAACGACGTCGCGAGGTTTCGCAACATCGAAATGCGATGTTCGGTTGTTCGCCCGAGTTTTCGATGGGCTTTAAGATGACGCATGATCCTTCTGTCCTACTGCCGTGGGCCCGCGCATCCGGCGCGCGGTTCTCACGGGCAAAGACGCCCGTGCCACGCTTACGCTATTGCACTGCCTCCGCAAACTCATCATCGTCTTCGCCGCCGAGATCTTCGACCGCACCTTCGCCCGAACCGGGAATCGGATTCCCCTGCTCGTCAAACTGCATGCCAAAGTCCAGCCCCATGCTGCGCAGGATGTCGCGGATTTCGCCCAGAGACTTTTTACCGAAGTTTTTCGTCGCCAGCATTTCGCGTTCCGAGCGCTGCACCAGATCACGAATCGTCTTGATGCCGGCGTTCTTCAGGCAATTGTATGAGCGGACGGAAAGCTCCAACTCGTCGACTGATCGATCCAGCTGATCGTTGCGTGGCAGCGGTGGACGTTCGGCCTGCTGGTAGCTGTATTCTTCCGTGTCCTCTTCAAAGTTGATGAAGATCGCCATGTGGTCTTTAATCAACTTCGCGGCCAAACCAATCGCATCGTCGGGCTTGATCGAACCATCAGTCCACACTTCAATGCTGAGTTTGTCGTACTCAGTATTTTGCCCGAGTCGCGCCGCGTCGACCGCATAATTGACCTTCTTGACGGGCGTGTGCACTGAATCGATGGGGATATACCCCAGCGACAGGTCCTCGTCAAAGTTCCGCTCGGCCGAGACGTAACCCCGGCCGCGCTTCAGGCGCATTTCGATATTCAGCGTGCCGCCATCGCTCACCGTGGCAATGTGTAAAGATGGATCGAGCACTTCGACATCCGCATCGCCCTGAATATCACCGGCCGTGACTTCACCAGAGCCGGTCTTTGAGACCGTCAAAGTCTTTGGCTCGTTGCCGTGCAGTTTGAAAGGCACCTGCTTGAGATTCAAAATCACGTCAGTCGCATCCTCGACGACGCCTTTGATCGAAGAGAATTCGTGCTCGACGCCTTCGATTTTAACGGCGGTAATCGCGGCACCTTCAATCGAAGAAAGCAGCGCCCGCCGTAATGAATTGCCTACTGTAGTACCAAAGCCGCGCTCAAACGGTTGCGCTGAAAATCGACCATAGCGCTCGGTCAACGTGTCGCTGTCCGCCGCCAGCCGCCGCGGCATTTGAAAGCCTGTCCAGAGATTATTTTGGTCCATAACGTACCGTCAGAATTTTTTGAGGAGAAGTTCCGACACCCGCGGCGGCGCGTTTCCTTCACGCGCGCCACGGATGCGCCTATTATTTGCTATAAAGCTCCACAATTAGTTGCTCGTTAATCGAGCGGTCAACATCTTCACGTGTCGGCAACGACGAGATCATCGCCGTCATATCGCCGCCGGCAGCCGCAATCCACGAAGGGCGCCCACGTCCGGCGGCGGTCTGCCACGCGCCTTCGACGTGCACATTCTTGCGACTTCCCTCTTTGATCGAGATGACGTCGCCGGGCTTAACCTGGTACGAAGGAATATCGACCTTGCGCTCGTTCACCAGCACGTGCCCATGATTCACCAGCTGCCGCGCCTGACGCCGCGAAGTCGAAAAACCCGCGCGATACACGGCGTTATCCAGCCGCCGCTCAAGCAGGAACAGCAGGTTCTCACCAGTGATTCCTTTTTGCCGCGCGGCGCGCTCGAAATAATTTCTAAATTGTCCTTCGAGGATAAAGTAGATACGCTTGACCTTCTGCTTTTCGCGCAACTGCTGACCGTATCCGGCCAGCGCCTTGCCGCGCCGCATTGAGTTACCATGCTGTCCCGGCGGTTGTGTACCGCGCTTTTCGATGGGACAAGAAGGCTTGTAACAGCGATCTCCCTTAAGGAAAAGTTTTGCACCTTCGCGGCGGCACAAGCGGCACACCGCATCTCTATACCTAGCCAATCGTTTCTGCCTCCAGTCTAACTATCAGACGGAAAAGTTTACAGGCCGCGACTTTTTGAGATCTCAAATTTGAGATCTGAGATCTCAGAAGCGGAGCCCTTCATCCTTTAGGTCAATATTTTCAATTTCCGATTGCCAATTGCCCATTGCCAATCGGCAAATGGAAAATCGACAATGTCTAAACTCGGCGCCGCTTTGGCGGCCGGCATCCGTTGTGCGGAATCGGTGTCGTATCTCGAATCGCAATCACTCGGATGCCCGCGTTATTGATCGCGCGGATTGCCGACTCGCGGCCGCCACCCGGTCCTTTCACGCGTACTTCACACTGTTGCATGCCGGCTTCAATTGCCTTGCGCGCCGCTTCATACGCCGCTTGCTGCGCGGCGAAGGGAGTGCCCTTGCGGGAGCCGCGAAAGCCGCGCGCGCCCGATGACGACTGCGCCACGAGATTGCCTTCCAGATCGGTAATCGAAATCAGCGTGTTGTTGAACGACGCCGCGATGTAGACAATCCCGCTCGGAATATTCTTTTTTTCTTTCTTGCGAAAGACCTTCTTCTTACCTGTCGTTGCTGCTTTAGCCATAACTTGCCAGTAGTTTACTTCTTGCCGGGCGCTTTCTTCTTGGCGATGGTGGCGCGTCGCGGACCTTTGCGCGTACGGGCATTCGTATGTGTCCGCTGTCCCCGCACGGGCAACCCGCGACGATGACGCAAGCCGCGATAGGCGCCGATGTCCATCAGACGCTTGATGTCCATCTGAATGCGCTTGCGCAAATCGCCCTCGATCTCGCCCTGGCCTTCGATGACGGCGCGAATGCGACCGAGATCTTCTTCAGTCAACTCCCGCACGCGCGTGTCGACGTTCACGTTGGCTTCCTTCAGGATCGAAGCTGAACGCGATCTGCCGATTCCATAGATATAAGTTAGACCGATCTCTGCACGCTTATTGGGCGGAAGATCTACACCTGCAACACGAGCCATTTTCTTAATCCGGGATTTTGAATTTGAACTTCGAGTTAACGCCGTCGTCGCCGGCCGCAGAAATTCAAATCAACCTCCAGCTACTCCTATTTCTGTCTCTGTTTATGTTTAGGGTTAGTGCAGATCACACGCACGACGCCACGGCGATGAATCACCTTGCACTTATCACAAATCTTTCTTACTGACGCGCGGACTTTCATAGCTGTTTGCCTACTTGTAGCGGTAAGTTATCCGGCCCCGATTCAAATCGTAAGGTGATAACTCAACCAAAACCCGATCACCCGGAAGAATTCTGATGAAGTGTTTGCGCATCTTTCCCGAGATATGGGCCAGCACCTGGTGCTGGGTCTCTTCGAGTTCTACTCGAAACATCGCATTCGGCAGCGTTTCGAGAACTTTCGCATGGACTTCTATCGCCTCTTCCTTCGCCATACAGACACAAATTCGCCTTTGCTGGCAAACTTTGGATACTAACATGCGGCTCAAGCAATTGCCAAGCCGCGACGAACACCGCCCATTCCTTCCCCCGCGGGTAACGGAACGACCCAGACTGTGTGTCCCACGCCTTAGGCGGCGCTGACTAACTGATCCCTGGCTGTATCCCGAGACCGGACCAGCGTCAGCACTTCCGGGCCTGCTTCGGTAATCGCCACTGTGTGTTCGAAGTGGGCGCTCGGCTGGCCGTCCAATGTCACAACTGTCCAGCCATCCTGCAGCGTCTTCGTATGCTCCGAGCCCATGTTCACCATGGGTTCCAGAGCAAACACATACCCGGTCTTTATCTTCGGTCCTTTGCCCGGTTTTCCATAGTTAGGGATTTGCGGGTCCTCATGCATCCGGCGTCCAATACCGTGACCGACGTAATCCCTTACAATTGAATAGCCATGCGCTTCAGCATGTGACTGGACCGCAAAGCCGATGTCGCCAAGATGATTGCCGGCCCGGCACTGTTCGATGGCCAGCTGCAGACATTCGTCAGTGATGCGCATCAAACGCACCCGATCGTCAGTGACCTGGCCGACTGGGACCGTGGTAGCCGTGTCCCCGACGAATCCGTCAAGCGTCACGCCCACGTCGATCGAAAAAATATCACCCTCCTGCAATTTGTAATCAGAAGGAAAACCGTGCACCACCTGCTCGTTCACGGAAGCGCAAATCGAATACGGGAATCCGTTGTACCCCTTAAAGGTCGGATAGGCGCCGGCATCGCGAATCATCTTTTCGGCAGCTCGATCAACCTCCATCGTTGTCATTCCCGGTGCCACCATCGCGCGCAGCTCGCGCAGCACGCTGCCCACCAACTGCCCCGCAGCACGCATCTTGGCGATCTCTTTTTGCGACTTTCCGATAATCATGCCTTCAGAAGGTCTATGCAGGATTATGCCTGAGTTATGATCTTTGCCAAATCGGTATAGATCGCCTCTGGCTCTTTGGTACCATCCACTATTTTCAATCGACCCGATCGCCGGTAATAATCCAGCACCGGACGTGTCTGCCGCTCATAGGTTTCCAAACGGATTTGCACCTTGTCCAGCTCGTCGTCCGGCCGCTGTTCAAGCTGAATATTACAGTGTCGATCGCAAAAGTTGTCTGACTTCGGCGGCTTGAAATACACATTGTAAGTTTCGTTACACACCGGGCAGGTTCGCCTCCCGGTCAGACGCTTTTCCAGGACACTCGTAGGCACATCAATCAGGACCGCAAGCAGGTCCTTGCCTTGTTCAGCGGCCAGCTGCTCAAGCATTTCGGCCTGCGCAGTGGTCCTGGGGAACCCGTCTAAAACGTACCCGCTACGACAATCGTCCTTCAGGGTGCGCTGCTTGACCATTTCAATGACCACGTCATCGGATATCAGCCTGCCTGAGGCCTGCGTCGTATGAATATCCGCCACCGCGAGCGCGCGCAACATATCCCCGGTGGATATCTGCGGCAAGCCTAACCGCTCTTGAATCAAACGCGCCTGCGTGCCTTTCCCGGCACCAGGCGCCCCCATCAGCACTATAATTCTAGACATTGATCACTTATTCATTGATTCAGTGACGAAATGAATCAATGAATCAATGTTTAAGCCCGGCGCCCGCGCAAGCGTCCGCCACTGCCGAGGAAACCCTCGTAGTTACGCATGACCAGCTGCGCCTCGATCTGCGCCACCGTATCCATCGCCACGCCGACCAAAATCAGCAACGACGTGCCGCCAAAATAGAATTGATATCCCATACCTGTGGGAATCCAACCCAATCCGGGCGTGGTGCTGACGAACGATTCGAGCCAATTACCGAGGAGCGGTAAACGTCCCACTTTGAATCCGCTCAACATGAATTGCGGAAAGAACGCCACCAGCGCGAGATAAATCGCGCCTACGGTCGTCAACCGCGTGAGAATCGTATTCAGGTATTCGGCAGTCGCACGCCCCGGGCGAATCCCGGGCATGAAGCCGCCGTGCTTCCGCAGATTGTCAGCGACCTCTTCGACGTTGAACACAATCGACACGTAGAAGAAGGTGAAGAAGACAATCAGCGAAAGAAAGATTAACTCGTAATAAGGGTCGCCGGCGTGGAAGACCTGGAAGAAGCTGAATATCTTCCCGTACCAGTTAGCGGGGTTCTTGGGCGGCACGGCTGAAAACAGGCTCTGCGGCATCGACAGCACTGAGGAGGCGAAGATGACCGGAATCACGCCGCCCATATTCAGTTTCAAAGGCATGGTCGTCTGTTGGCCACCCACCAGCTGCCGACCCACATGCCTCTTGGCATAGCTTACCGGGATCTTGCGACGCGCAGCTTCCACAAAAACGATGAAGGCGATAATCGCCACCAGCGCGACTACCAGGCCGATCACGCCCAGGATTTCCATCGTGTCGCCGCCGCTCACCCGCTGCATCACCTGCTGTACGCCGCGCGGCAGGCCGATAACAATACCGGCAAAAATAAGCAGCGAGATGCCGTTGCCGACGCCACGTTCGGTGATCTGCTCGCCGAGCCACATCACGAAAATCGTGCCCGTCGTCAGCGTTAGAATCGTAGTCAGGAGAAATCCCCAGGTGGGTGCGCCGACACCGTTGATTTGCAGCCAGTGCGCGACAAAGGTCGTCTGCAACCCGGCCAGCCCGACCGTGAGATAACGAGTCCACTGATTGATTTTCTGGCGGCCCATCTCGCCTTCTTCCTGCAACTTTTTCAGCTGTGGCGAGACGACCGTCATCAGCTGCAGGATAATCGACGAAGTAATGTAGGGAGTGACGCCCAAGGCGAAGACCGAGATCAGGCGGAAGTTGCCGCCCGAGAATAAATCAAGCACCCCCAGTAAGGTGCCGCTCACATCATGCCAGACCTGGTCCAGCCGCTGTTTGTTAATACCCGGGGCAGAGACGTGCGCGCCCAGACGATAGATTGCCAGTATGCCCAGGGTAAAAAGAATGCGCCGGCGAAGATCCGGCACCTGGAACATGTTGCGAACTGCGGCGAGAAATTTTTCCATAAGAAAAACGTGCCTTGGGCTGAGTCCTTTGTGCTTTGAAGATTATGAGAGCGGGCCGCTCCAGACGTCAAAGTACCAAGTTCAAAGCACAAAGCACAGTTGAAAACAACCTACGCTGGCTGGCCGACAATAGTTACTGTCCCGCCGGCCTTCTCAATCTTCTCTTTCGCGCTCCGGGTGAAACGATGCGCCGACACTTTCAGGGCCTTCGAAACTTCGCCGTTGCCCAACACCACGATATCGTGCTTCGCTTTCTTGATAATGCCCCGATGGTGCAGCACTTCAGGAGTAATTTCATCGTTGGCGGCAAAGTTTCGTTCGAGCGCTTCCAGACTAACCTCGATCCAGTGCTTCTTGAAAATGTTGGTGAAGCCGCGCTTGGGCAGGCGACGATGCAGCGGCATCTGGCCGCCTTCAAATCCTGTCTTTGAGGAATAACCCGAGCGGGACTTCTGGCCTTTTTCGCCGCGGCCGGAAGTCTTGCCGAGGCCGCTGCCGGGCCCGCGACCCACGCGCTTTTTCTTGTGCGTCGATCCCTTGGCCGGATGAAGATTGTTGAGCGATAAAGTCATGATTTTTTGGTCTTCGATGTTTGGTCTTCGATGTTTGGCTTCGTCCTTTTCAAAGGCCTAAGACCTAGTTAACGATTCTTAACAAATGAGGCACCTTCGCCACCGCGCCCCGCATGGACGCATTGTCCGGCCGTTCGACGATTTGATTCAGCTTGCGGAAGCCCAGGCTGCGCACGATCTCTTTCTGTTTGGACGGAAAGGCAATCGTACTGCGATAGTACTGAATCTTGATCTTCGCCGCGGACCCCTCATTCCTGGTCTTCGCTTTGGCTTTCGATTCGGCGTTTTTTCTCGGCATTGACTTGAAACCTTAAACTTGAAACTTAAGACTAGAGTTCTTCAACCTGCTTGCCGCGCAACCGCGCCACTTCAAACGGATCTTTCATCCGCAGCAGCCCATCGAAAGTCGCCCGCACCACGTTATGCGGGTTGGTCGAACCGAGCACCTTGGTGCGCACATCGCGCACACCGGCCGCCTGCATGACCGCGCGCACCGCGCCACCCGCAATTACGCCCGTTCCCTGCGAAGCAGGTTTCATCAACACCCGGCCCGATCCAAAACGGCCAATCAGCTGGTGCGGCAGAGTATTCTCGATCAGCGGCACGCGGATCAGATTTTTCTTGGCGGCCTCAACGCCCTTTTTGATCGCCAAAGGAACTTCGCGCGCCTTGCCGGTGCCAAAGCCAACGTGACCACCTTCGTCACCGACGACGACCAGCGCGGCGAACGAAAGGTTCTTGCCGCCCTTGACGACCTTCGTCACCCGATTGATCGAGATGACCTGATCTTTCAGGTCAAGTCCCTGCGCCGCAATTCTCTGTTTCGGTTGCCTCATTATTCCCCTTTAGCGCTCACTTCTTTCTTGCTCTTCGTTTTCGGCGGCTTCTTTGGTTTTTCTTCAGCTTCCGGAGCAGTTTCCGCAGGCGGAGCGGCCGCCTCTGCTTCGACGGTCTCGCCCCTGTTCAGCCCGGCCGCGCGCGCCGCATCAGTCAGAGCTTTGACGCGCCCGTGGTACAGATAACCGCCACGATCAAAAACCACGCTGCTGATGCCTGCGGCCAGGGCCCGCTCAGCGATCGTTTGGCCGATCTTTTTCGCCGCCTCGATATTGCCGCCGCTCTTCACTGCCAGCGATTTTTCCGTCGTCGCAGCCGACGCGAGGGTCCGCGCCTGATCATCATCAATGACCTGCGCATAGATGTGGTTCAAGCTGCGATAGACCGCCAGCCGCGGGCGCTCACTCGTGCCGCGCACCTTGTGACGGATGCGGCGGTGCACCGCGCTTCTTACTTCTGCTCTGTTTCGATTAGCCATCTCTCAATTTCAAATCTCAGATCTCAATTTGAGATCTCAAAATTCCCTATTTGCCCGTCTTGCCGGGTTTCAACTTCAAGGGCACGTCGGCATACCGAACGCCTTTACCTTTGTAGGCGTCGGGCTTGCGCAACTTGTGCATCTCGGCACAGACCTGGCCCAGCTTCTGCTTGTCAATGCCGGATACCGTCAGGGTCGTCTGATACTGCTGGATGTTTCCTTTAGTCGTCAGCCGTTCCGCTTTCGCATCGATGCCTTCCGGCAGCGGAAATTCAATCGGATGTGAATAACCGAGCGCAAAGACAATCCGGCGGCCCTGCACGTCTGCCTTATAGCCGACGCCGACCACATCCATCTGTTTCGAGAAGCCCTCGGTCACTCCCCGGATCGCATTGTTCGCCAGCGCGCGCGCTAACCCGTGCAGCGCGGCCTGATCAGCCGACGCCCGCTCAGCGACGAGCGTTTCGCCTTCAATCTTGAAAGTAACACCCTCGGGAATCGGCGTCTTGAGCAACCCCTTCGCGCCTTTTACTTCCAGTTCACCGCCCTTGATGTTGACAGTGACGCCCTTGGGGATCGTTATCGGTTTCTTACCAATGCGAGACATAACGTTATTGATTCATTTATCCATTGACTCATTGATTCAATGAACCAATGAATCAATGAGTCAATTCTTAATAAACTTCCGCCAGCAATTCTCCGCCGACGTTCTCCTTGCGCGCCGTCTTGCCGCTCATCAACCCGCGCGAAGTCGAAACGATGTTGACACCATAGCCGCCGAGCACGCGCGGGATCTCATGCGAGCCGACGTAGACCCGGCGTCCGGGTCGCGACACCCGCGCCAGATGCGTAATCGAAGAGGTGCCGCGCGCGTCGTAACGCAAAAAGATACGCACGACTTTTTTCGCGCCTTCGCCCTTGATGACGAAGTTGTTGATGTAGCCTTCCTCTTTCAGGATGCGCGCGATCTCCAGCTTCAACTTTGAAGCCGGGATATCAACGCGCGAATGTTTGGCCGAGACGGCGTTCCGAATTCGCGCCAACATGTCGGCAATAGGATCTGTCATTCCTTAACTCCAAAAATTGTCCGTTGTCAGCTGTCAGTGGTCAGTTGCGCCTTCATTCCCAACAACTGACAACTGACTACTGACCACTGACGAATCACCAACTTGATTTCACGACCCCGGGAATCTGCCCGGCCAACGCCAATTCGCGGAAGCAAATACGGCACAAGTGAAACTTGCGCAGGTATGCGCGCGCCCGGCCGCAACGACGGCAACGAGTGTAAGCGCGCGACGAAAATTTCGGCTTGCGATTGGCTTTCGCGATTAATGATTTTTTTGCCATATAACCTGGTAAACGGTAAATGGTGAATTGTAAATGGCTGGTGATCTCGATTCACCATTCACCATTTACCATTCACGTTCTTACTGCCTAAACGGCATCCCCAGCGCTTTCAAGAGTGCCCGCGCCTGCTCATCATCGCGCGCGGTAGTCACGATCGAGATATTCATCCCCCGCAGTTTATCGACCTTGTTGAAATCGATTTCGGGAAAGATCAACTGCTCTCGTACTCCGATCGTATAGTTGCCGCGGCCGTCGAATGCTTTCGGCGAGACGCCGCGGAAATCCCTGACGCGCGGCAAAGCAATCGAGACCAGCCGATCAAAGAACTCGTACATCTGCTCGCCCCGCAGGGTAACCATCACGCCAATCGGCATGTTCTGGCGCAGCTTAAAGCTGGCAATCGATTTCTTCGCGCGGGTGATCACCGGCTTCTGTCCGGCAATCGCCTTCAGCTCTTCGACGGCGGTGTCGAGCACCTTGGCGTTAGCGATTGCTTCGCCCATGCCCATGTTGAGCACAATCTTGTCCAGCCGCGGGATGGCCATCGGATTTTTGATCCCGAACTCCCGGGCAATCGCCGGTGCGACTTCCTTCTGATAACGCTCTTTCAGTCTTGCCATATCCAAATTTATTCATTGATTCAATGAATCAATGAGTCAATGAACCAATCACTTTTCAACTGAGTGCCCGCTGGAGCTCGCCACCCTGAATTTCGTGCCGTCGCCATCAAACTTGTAGCCGACGCGCGAAGGCTTGCCCGACTGCGGATCGACAATCTGCACGTTGGAAATGTCGATCCATGATTCCTTGTCAATGATGCCGCCGCTCCGATTTCCCGCCGCTCTCTGGTGCCGTTTGATTACGCCGGCGCCTTCGACTTTGATCTTCCCGCGCGCCGGAGCGACTGCCAGCACCCGAGCCCGCTTGCCTTTATCGCGACCGGCGATCAGCACCACCTGATCGTTCTTCTTGATCTTTGCTCTTTTTCTTGCCTTCACCGTTTCAACTCCGACGCCATCCGGGGCGCCTCGGATTGCTCACTAAATCACTTCGGGCGCCAACGAAACAATCTTCATGTAATTCTTATCGCGCAGCTCGCGCGCCACCGGGCCAAATACCCGCGTTCCGATCGGCGTGCCGTCTTCCTTAATCAGCACCGCGGCATTCTGATCGAAACGAATATAGGTTCCATCACGCCGCCTGACCTCTTTACGCGTGCGCACGATCACCGCATCCTGCACGGTGCCTTTCTTGATTGCCCCATCCGGCGCCGCTTCCTTGACCGTCACCTTGATGCGATCGCCGAGACTGGCAATAGCGCCGGTCGAGCCGCCGATGCCCATAATCATCTCGACGCGACGCGCTCCCGAATTGTCAGCGACCTCAAGCGAGGTCTGCATTTGAATCACGTTAGACTCCCAATTGATTCATTGATTCATTGATTCATTTTGTAATGGACCGATGATTCACCAATGAGCAAATCTACTTCGCCGCCTTCTGCACGATCTCGACTACGCGCCAGCGTTTCTTCGCCGACAACGGTCGCGTTTCCACGATGCGCACGCGATCACCGGCGGTCGCCCCCAAATCATCATGCGCCATGAATCTTGACGTTCGCCGCACGTAACGCCGGTACTTCGTATGCAGCACCAGGCGGTCGACCCGGACCACGACGGTCTTCTGCATCTTGTCGGAAGAAACCGTACCTACCTTTTGCACGCGATTGCCGCGTCGCTTGGTCGACGCCGGTTTCTCGTCCTGTTTGCCGGCCTGGGCCGCCTCAGCAGGGGCCGCCGCCTCCGTGGCACTCGCCGGTTCAGGAGCGGCTGAAGCTTCTGCTGGCTCGCTGGGCGCCGCACTCTCGGCAACTTCCGTTTGCTCGGGCTTTGCCGGCGCTTCAGTCGGTTCGTCTTTCTTTTTTCTTCTAAACATTAGTTTCAGTGCGCACCCTTCCGGCGTGCTTTACAGGAGCCGCGCCCCAGCAGGGCGCGCCCAATTCTATTTACTCGCCGCGATCTCGCGCTGGCGCACTTCTGTGCGAATGCGCGCGAGCGACTTCTTTTCCTGGCGCATCTTTTTGATCGCGTCGACTTCACCCAGCGCCAGTTTGAAGTTGAGGCGAAACAGCGATTCTTTCAAGCGATCCACCTCTGCGTGCAGATCTTCATCCGCCATATCGCGATACTTGTCTACTTCTTCACGTCTTTTCATAACCTAAACACCACGGTCTAGATCGCGCCGCCTTCTTGCTCTGCTCGGGTCACGAACTTGGTCCTCACGGGCAGCTTCTGTGACGCCAGGGTCATCGCTTCGCGCGCGGTCTTTTCGTCCACACCTTCAATCTCGTAAAGAATGCGTCCCGGTTTTACGACCGCAACCCAGTACTCCGGGGCGCCCTTGCCTTTACCCATACGTGTTTCGGCGGGCTTCTTGGTCACCGGCTTGTCGGGAAACATCCGAATCCAAATCTTGCCGCCACGTTTGATGTGACGGGTCATCGCAATACGAGCCGCTTCGATCTGCCGGTCGGTAATCCAGGCCGCCTCGAGCGTCTTCAACCCGAATTCGCCAAAGCTGATCGCGCTCCCGCGATTCGCCACGCCCTTCATCCGGCCGCGCATCTGTTTGCGATGCTTAACTTTTTTCGGCATCAACATGGTTGTTTCTCACTTGAGATCTGAGATCTCAGATATGAGATCTGAGATCTCAAAACTATCTTTCTGGCCGTTCGGGTCTTTCCCGACGCGTACGTGCCGGGCGCGGCCGTCCCTCACGCTGTCCCGGTCGCGTATCGTTGATCGGATCCGTTCCGGTACCGCGCGCCATGGCCGCATTGGCATCCAGAATCTGTCCGCGATAAATCCAAACCTTCACGCCAATCACGCCAAAAGTGGTGTTCGCTTCGGCAAATCCGTAGTCAACGTCCGAGCGCAAGGTGTGCAACGGAAGCTGGCCCTGCAGGTGCCATTCACTGCGGGCAATCTCAGCACCGTTTAGCCGCCCGCTTACCTTCACCTTAATTCCCTGCGCGCCAAAGCGCAGCGACTCTTCGACGGCTTTGCGCATCGCGCGCCGAAAAGCAATTCGCTTTTCGAGCTGGGCCGCGATCTTCTCAGCCTGCAACTGGGCGTTCAGCTCGGGCTTGTGAATCTCCTGAATCGAGACCAGAACTTCACGGCCGGTGCGCGAAGAGATATCGCCCTTGAGTTTGTCGATCTCAGAGCCCTTGCGGCCAATGATGATCCCCGGACGCGATGTATAGATAATGATCTTGAGGCGGTTCGCGGCGCGCTCAACATCGACATGCGAGACGCCGGCGCCGGCAAAGCGCTGTTTCAGATCGCGCTTCAGCTTCAGATCTTCGATCAAAAAATCGCCGAACTGCCGTTTCGCAAACCAGTGCGAATGCCAGTCTTTGTTGTAACCGAGGCGAAAGCCGTATGGATGAACTTTTTGGCCCAAACTTTACTCCTCTGGAATTTGGAATCTGGAATCTCAAATTTGAAATCTGAGATCTCAGATCCAGACTTCGCTATTCTTCCTTCTTCTTTCTCCGTAACGCACTGCCGAGTTTCGACCCGGCCTTGCTCGATTTCTTTTGCGGCTTCTTCGCCGGCGCTGCAGTCTCCGACGCAGTCTCAGCTGACGGTTTCGCCGCCCGCTTCGGTCTCGGCGCCGCCGCCGCGCCGCCGCGCCTGGCGCGCCTACTCACCTTCGGTTTTGTTTCGGCAGTCTTCGCGTCAGTCTTGACGTGGCTGTCCTGCTTATCACTCGAAACCAGAACCGTTACGTGACAGAAATGTCTGCGCTCGCGGTAAGCACGACCCTGCGGCGCGGGACGCATACGCCGGCGGTTCTTCGTCGGCCCCCGATCGACATACGCCGCTTTCAACCAAAGATCGTCGGGATCGACCGAGACGTTCGCCTTCTCAGCCGCCTCGTTGGCGTTGGCGATGGCCGACTTAACACACTTCTCAATTCCCAGCGCCGCCCGCTTATTCGAGTAGCGCAGGATCGCCAATGCCTGATTGACGTTCTTGCCGCGGATCATATCGATCACCAGACGCGCCTTTTGCGGCGACCCGCGGAGAAATTTTGCACTCGCTCTTGCTTCCATAATTTATCGAATCGCTGATTGAATCACTGTTTCACCGGTCCATTGAATCAATGAGTAAATCTTTATGCCGCCGGTGCTGCCGCGGGCGCTGCGCCTCCTCCAGCCGGGGCCACCTTCGTTGTCTTCTCGGCCTTTTCAGCCTTCGTTCCCGAATGACCTTTAAAGGTACGGGTCGGCGCAAATTCACCCAGCTTGTGTCCGACCATGTTCTCCGTGATGTAGATCGGAATATGACGCTTGCCGTTGTGCACGCCGAAGGTTAGTCCAACCATGTCGGGCGTGATTGTCGAACGTCGCGACCAGGTACGGATGACCTGCGGTCGCTGACCGCCGGCGCGAACGCGCTCCACCATCTTGCGAATCCCTTTGTCCACCCAGGGACCTTTTTTAACTGAACGTGGCATAGCTGAATTTGTTCATTGATTCATTTACTCATTGATTCATTCAACCAATGATTTCAATGCCTCAATTACTTCACTCTCCGATCTCTCACGATCATTTTCCTGGTGCGCTTATTGTGGCGCGTCTTATATCCACGTGTCGGCTGGCCCCACGGCGTCACTGGGTTACGGCCGCCCGAGGTCTTACCTTCACCACCACCGTGCGGGTGGTCTACCGGATTCATGGCTACGCCGCGGACGTGCGGTCGAATCCCGCGCCAGCGCGTGCGACCCGCCTTACCCAGCGAAACATTCTCATGTTCAACGTTGCCAACCTGTCCGACAGTGGCGCGACATTCAACCGGCACGCGTCGCACCTCACCCGAAGGCATGCGCAACTGCGCATAAGCGCCTTCTTTGGCCAGCAACTGCGCGAACGAGCCGGCGGCGCGCGCCATCTGCCCGCCCTTGCCGGGCCGCAGCTCGATATTGTGAATCTGGGTGCCCAGCGGAATGTTCCGAATCGGCAGAGTGTTTCCCGGCAGGATGTCTGCGTCTTCGCCGCTGGCAATCGTCTTACCTACTTCCAACCCGACCGGCGCGATGATGTAACGCTTCTCGCCATCGAGATAGGTAACCAGGGCGATGTTTGACGATCGGTTCGGGTCGTATTCGATCTGCGTCACCCGACCGGGCACGCCATCCTTGTCACGCTTGAAGTCGATGATGCGATAGAAGCGCTTGTGGCCACCGCCACGACGACGAACGGTGATGCGTCCATCGTTGTTGCGACCTGAAATTCGCTTCTTCGGTTCGAGCAACGACTTCTCAGGGATTGCGCCCACTGTCAACTCGTCGCGCGTCAGATAAGTCTGATAGCGCCGCGACGGCGATGTCGGTGTTAGTTTCTTGATACCCATAGTTACTCAATCTCGAGATCTCAGATTTGAGATCTGAAATTCCTAGATCGCTTCACCGTAGTCGACCGGCTTCTCGCCCTGCTTCAGGGTTACAAACGCTTTTTTCCACGAAGGCTTGCGGCCTTCGAAGCGCCCGCGGCGCGCCATCTTGCCCAGATACTGGGCGGTCCGCACTGAATCGACCTTGACCTGAAAGATCGTTTCGACCGCGCTCTTGATTTCCGGCTTGGTCGCTCGCCGGTCAACGCGGAACGTCAATAACTGCCGGCGATCCTGCGTTTCTTCCTTGGCGACCAGGGCCTTCTCGGTGATCACCGGCGATTTGATAATGTCCCAAACGGTTCGCATCTTTAGGCTGCTGCTCCTCTATTGCCCGGCACGCGCCGTCCCTGCCCGCCACCATCATTTTCGCGGCGTGAATGATAGGGCTCCTCGTCGTCCTTCGCGCGCGGTTGCAGGATCCCGATAAGCTCTTCGACCGTCTTGGGCGTCAGCACTACTTTCTGGTGATTCACCAGATCGTAGATGTTCAGG
The DNA here is from genome assembly GCA_046728235.1 of Acidobacteriota bacterium. Taxonomy (GTDB): domain Bacteria; phylum Acidobacteriota; class Blastocatellia; order Pyrinomonadales; family Pyrinomonadaceae; genus UBA11740. Next base: position 1,922 of record JBKPEE010000211.1, on the reverse strand, counting down.
CCGTAGCTGTTGACCACCTTCGCCGTCTGCACGTTCCGGGACGCGAGCATCAGCTTGGTGTTCTTCAACGAGTCGACGATGAGCGTCTTGCCGGTCAACTTCAGGGTACCCATCGTACTAATGAACTCTCTGGTCTTCGGGTGCTCCAGTGACCATTCGTTGACCACGATTAAGTTGCCTTCGCGCAGGCGCTCGGAAATTGCCGAGCACATCGCGCGCTTGCGCATTTTCTTCGGCAAGTTGTAGGACCAGTCGCGCGGCTGCGGCCCATGAACATTGCCGCCACCTTTCCACAGGGGCGATCGCAAACTGGCAATTCGGGCGCGACCCGTACCCTTCTGTTTCCATAACTTACGACCTGCACCGGAAACGTCGCCTCGTGTTTTCGTGGCTGACGTGCCGGCCCGGCGATTCGCCAGGAAGCTTCGCACAGCTTCATGAATCAATGGCTCGTTGAGCGGTACGCCGAACACCGTGTCGGGTAGTTCGATCTCGCCAACCTCTTTGCTGGTCAGGTCGAGAACTTTCGCTGTTGGCATAACGGGGACCTCCGTCTAAGACAAACTACAGGTTTGCCTTAATACTCCTTTTAACTGCTTACTTACTTCTTACCCTGGCGCGCCGCCTTCTTGACGACGACCACACTTCCATTCGCGCCTGGCACCGCGCCGCGAATCATCAATAAATTGTTTTCTGAATCGACGCGAGCTACGGTCAACCTCTTCACTGTTACCCGCACGTCCCCCATGTGCCCGGAAGATCGATTTCCCTTGATCACGCGCGAGGGAAACGCCGAAGCGCCTATCGAGCCAGGCGCGCGCACGTTCATTGAGCCGTGCGACTCAGGACCACGATTAAAGTTGTGGCGCTTAATGGTGCCGGCGAACCCGCGACCCTTGGATTTGCCGACCACGTCGACGACGTCGCCGTCGGCAAATTGATCGACCAGAATCTTATCGCCCACGTTGGTACTGTCATCCGATGCGGTCACGCGAAATTCTTTTAGTATTCGCGTCGGCGGAATCCCCCCGCCCGTCTTTTCAAAGTGGCCGCGCATCGGCTTGTTAACATTCTTCAGCTTGATCGGCCGATCTTCCACCAGACCTAACTGCACCGCGTCGTAACCATCCTTGCCGCCCGCGCTCTTTTTCTGCACCACCACACACGGGCCCGCCTTAATGACGGTTACCGGAGTGACCGTGCCATCAGGCGTGAACAACTGCGTCATGCCAACTTTCTTGCCGATGATTCCGTTAATCATTTCAGTAATTGAGCCATTGATTCATTTGGTCATTGATTCATTAGCTCTTTTTCAATGAGCCAACGGATCAATGAGTCAATGAATAAATCCGCTAACTCTTTCCGAAGGCCTTAATCTCGACATCCACACCCGCCGGCAGATCGAGCTTCATCAGCGCGTCAACCGTTTGCGGCGTGGGATCGAGTATGTCCATCAGCCGCTTGTGTGTTCTGATCTCAAACTGCTCGCGCGATTTCTTATCGACGTGTGGTGAACGCAGAACCGTCCACTTGTTCTTTACCGTCGGCAGCGGAATTGGCCCGGCTACTCGCGCACCCGTTCGTTTCGCCGTCTCGACGATCTCGGTCGTCGATTGATCAAGCACGCGATGATCGTAAGCCTTAAGGCGAATCCTGATCTTTTCGTTAAGCATAAAAGTTTGGCCTTTGGTCCTGGGCTTTTGGCCTTTGCTTTCTTTTCAAAGTCCTAAGACCGAAGCCCCAAGGACCGTCTTTACTCCATCACCTCACTGACCGTGCCGGCGCCGACCGTGCGGCCGCCTTCACGAATCGCGAAGCGCAAACCTTTTTCCATGGCGATGGGCGCAATCAGTTCAATCTCCATCTGCACGTTGTCGCCAGGCATCACCATCTCGACTCCCTGCGGCAGGTTGGCCACCCCC
>JBKPEE010000210.1:0-10652 GCA_046728235.1 Acidobacteriota bacterium | reverse complement strand
AGGTCAAAGACTTGAATGGTTACATTCTGGTTTTCAGCGAGTTGATCGATTGAACAAGCAGAAGAGGAACATTGGGCTGCGGGAGGTCGCTTTGGTTGCCGGAATCGCGGCAACCTATTTCGTCGCCGCGAAGATCGGACTGTCGCTCGCGTTTATGAACGTGAGCGTCTCGCCGGTCTGGCCGCCGGCGGGCGTGGCCATTGCCGCCATGCTCTGGTTTGGCTATCGAGCTACGCCGGGCGTGACTCTCGGTGCATTGCTGTCGAACTATTTATTAACGGACGTATCGCTCGCTCCTTCGGCAGTCATTGCGGTGGGCAATACGTTAGAGGCGGTCACTGCCCTTTACCTCATGCGCCGCTTTGCCGAGTCTCGCAATCCCTTCAATCGCGCCTTCGACGTGCTGAAATTCGTCGTCTTTGCCGCCGTGATTAGCACGGCAGTCCCCGCCACCATCGGCAATGTGGCTTTGTGCATGTCCGGCCATGAACAGTGGCATGATTTTCAGCACCTCTGGTTGACCTGGTGGTCCGGCGATGGCGTGGGTGGGTTGTTGGTAACGCCCTTGATACTTTGCTGGGCAGAGAAACCCATCGAACGATGGCGTGCAGTTAAGTGGGCTGAATTTGTGATGTTGCTCACGTTAATGTCGTTGCTATCACTCACGATCTACACAAACCTCATGCATGGATCCACAGGCACCCGACCGTGGGGACACGTCACGATTCCGCTGCTGGTCTGGGCAGCATTTCGTTTCGGACCGCGCGGAGTGTCGGCCGCGACGGTGCCGCTCGCAGTAATCGCGATTTGGGGCACAATTCACGGCCTGGGCGGGTTCGCAGATTACGGTCGGAACGAAGCGTTGCTTCTCTTGCAGGCCTACATCGGTGACGTGGCCATTACCTGTTTGGCCCTGGCAGCGATTGTGACTGAGCGCAAGCTGGCCGGACTCCATCTCGGCGGCTCGCTTTCAGTCACCCGCATTTTGGCCGAGTCACCGGCGCTCGACGACGCGCTGCCAAGGATCATTCAGAGAATTTGCAAGACCTTCGAATGGGAAGTCGGCGGGATGTGGAGAGTCGATGAAGCTGCGAATGTTTTGAAGTTCTACAAGATTTGGCCGGCCCATGGACCGGCCAGCGGACAATTCGAAAAATTGACCCAGTCCGCGACGTTCGCGCGTGGGGTTGGGCTGCCGGGCCGCGTCTGGCTGCGCCTGCGTCCGGTCTGGATACCGGATGTCTCCGCTGACGATAGTTTTCCGCGCGCCAAAGCGGCCGCGGCGGAAAACCTGCATGCGGCGTTCGCGTTTCCGATTATGGCGGGCGAGAGATTCCTGGGCGTGATGGAATTTTTCAGTAGTGAAATTCGGGAACCGGACAGCGCTCTGGTTTCGACCTTCAGCGGTATCGGTAGTCAGATCGGACAGTTCATTGAGCGCAAAGGTGTCGAGGAAGATCGCGAAGAACTGCTCACACTCGAACAGACTGCCCGTAGTGAAGCGGAAGAAGCGAACCGGTTGAAAGATGATTTCCTGGCCACCTTGTCACATGAATTGCGCACGCCGTTGACGGCGATGCTCGGCTGGCTCTCGATGTTGCGCAGCGGCCGTTTGGACCGCGAGACTTCGAAACATGCCCTCGAAACAGTTGAACGCAACGCCCAGGCACAAGCGCAGCTCATCGAGGATCTCGTTGATGTATCGCGCATCGCCGGTGGCAAACTGAAGCTCGATGTGCAGTCCGTCGATCTGCTTCCGGTCATTAGTGAGGCCGTGGATATTGTTCGTCCCGCCGCCAACGCGCGGGGCGTTCATATCGAGGTGACGGGTGACACGAGTGTTGGTCCCGTGGCCGGCGACGCCGCGCGATTGCAACAGATCATTTGGAACCTGCTGTCGAACGCCGTGAAATTTACGCTGCGAGACGGTCATGTGTATGTGTCGCTGCGGCGCGTGGATTCTTTCGCCGAAGTTGAGGTGCGCGACACCGGAATTGGGATCGACGCGGACTTCCTGCCGCGAGTCTTTGAACGATTTCGCCAGGCCGAATCATCGCTAACCCGATCCCATCGCGGGATGGGACTGGGGCTGGCGATCGTGAGACATCTGACTGAACTACACGGAGGTACGGTCGACGCCGCTAGTGACGGTGAAGGGAAGGGAGCTACGTTTACGCTTCACATCCCGCTTGCGGAGGAGCGGGTCCCGCTGGCTTCGCAGCCAAGTATTGAATTGCTTGATGTGCACAATTCTGAACTCGCCGGTCTGCGAGTGCTTTTGGTTGAGGACGAGCCGGACGCGCGCGAGTTGTTGATGCTGACTCTGAAAGTATCCGGGGCTGAAGTGCAAGCTGTCGAGTCGGCCCAGCAGGCGATGCTCGACTTGGATTCCTTTAAACCCGATGTGCTGCTTAGTGATATCGGATTGCCAACCGAAAGCGGCTATGACCTGATTCAGAAGATCCGGGCCCTGCCTTCCGAATCCAGCCGGATTCCGGCCGTAGCGCTGACCGCTTTTGCGAGCGAAAAAGATCGCCAGCGCGCGCTGGCCTCAGGTTTTCAGGTTCACCTGGCGAAACCGGTTGAGCCGCGCGTGCTGATTCAGGCCATCGATCAGCTGGTTCCGCGTAAGGCTGGGCGCTCCCGATGAAACCACCGAACCCGAAAGTACCGCGACGCTGTCACTGGGCGAGGACCGATCTGTTGATTTCATATCACGATCGTGAATGGGGCGTGCCGGTCCACGATGATCGCAGGCTGTTCGAGTTTCTGCTACTGGAAGGCGCGCAGGCGGGTTTAAGCTGGGAGACGATCCTCAGGAAACGCGAAAACTACCAGCGCGCGTTCGATAATTTCGATCCGCGAAAAGTTGCCCGGTACGACGAGGCGAGAATAGCGAAACTCCTTGGTGATAATGGGATCATTCGCAATCGCTTGAAGATCGTCTCAGCAGTCGAAAACGCGAAGTCCTTTATCAACATTCAAAAAGAGTTTGGGAGCTTTGATAAATACGTTTGGAGCTTCGTCAACGGGAAGCCAAAACCGAGAAAGCGAGGCGCGCCGGTTGCCGTTACGACGTCGGATTCCGACGCCTTGAGCAGTGATCTCAGAGCGCGCGGATTCAAATTCGTCGGCTCAACGATCTGTTATTCCTTCATGCAGGCGGTTGGAATGGTCAACGATCACGAGGCCGACTGTTTCAGGTATCGGGAGGTCTGAGGGGGTATTCTTTGCGGCTTGTCGTGGCATTGCCTCAAAAGTCAGATCTACCTCTCTAACCAGAAGTGTTCCCTTCGTGTTGCTTCGTGTGATTTCGTGGATCGTCCTTGTTTCCCGAACGAACAGAAACGAACCAAGAAATCACACGAACTAAACGAAACTCATTACACGTTTAATAGACTTTTGAGGTAAAGCCGCTTGGCGTGATTAACTCTTCAGCTGAGCGGCGGCAGCGCCGGGGGCGCAGGCGCGGCATCCGCGCTGGAGTGGTCGTAGCACGACGCCGCTTTGGCTGCGTTGATCATAAGAATGCTAGGGAAAATCCAAAGCGCCGCCGTTGTCGGCGCACTCCAAAGAACCAGCGCGTGACAAACTCATCCTGTCTCTTTTGCCAGATCGTCCGTCGCGAACTTACTGTTCGGATAGTTTTTGAAGACGACAACTGTGTCGGCTTCCTGGATCATCGCCCGGTGTTTCCCGGCCACTGTCTGCTGGTTCCAAAAGAGCATTATGAAACTCTAATCGATCTGCCCGCGCAGTTGGTTGAACCGGTCTTTCATGATGTGCAATTACTGGCGCACGCCGTGGAAAAAGGAATGCAGGCCCATGGCACGTTCGTCGCGATGAACAATCGGGTCAGTCAGAGCGTGCCCCATCTGCACGTCCATGTGGTGCCGCGGCGACGCAAAGACGGATTGCGCGGATTTTTCTGGCCACGCTACCCGTACAAAAGCGGCGAGGAGGCTGAGCTGGTGCAAGCGTCGATTCGCGCAGCGGTTGATGAGTTGAGGCGGTGAGCCACGAAACCACGCCAAATAAACACTAACATCAGTTACGTAGCAGCTTCTTTAACAACTCATCCAATTCCGAAACACTCTTCAGTCTGGCGATTACTTTGCCGTCGCGGCCAATCAAAATCTTTACCGGTAGATTTTCAATCCCGAACAGTCGCGCGGCGACCGGCACTGAACTATCCGCGGTTGATTGAGTCCAGGGGACGCCGCGTGTGGCGACAATCTCACGCGCCTTCATCTGCGCTGCTTTCGCAAATTCCGCATCCACATCTTTTTGTCCGAGGGTCTCGCTGTCCATGCCGATAATTTCAAATCCCAGCCGCTGATAATTCTCATAGTCAGTTTTCAGAGGCGGAATGTCGGCGAGGCAGGGACTGCACCACGAGGCCCAAAAATCCAGCAGCACCACCTTTCCGCGGAACTCAGAAAAATGGCGTGATTTACCGTTGAAATCGGTAAAGTCGAAGTCAACCACGGCAGCGCCGGTTGCGAGAGCGTTTGAGACAAGAGTGTTGGCGGCCGTCGCGCCCTGGGGTTTGGTCTCGTCGCCGCTCAGCGGCGCTTCCAACTCGAGCAGCTTTGGCGGCAGACAAAGCGTGGGAGTGCACGTTTGATAGCGCACTTGCAGCCGCACTCTAGTGGCTGATGATGTCGACCGAAGCGGAATCGTGAAGATCACTTCTCCTTCGTAGTATTCGGTAGCGGTTTGAAAATTCGGATCGTAGGCGGAATGCGGCGCCGGAGAATCGATTTCGCCGGCGAGTTCGAGATTCTGACCCGGCAAGAGCGTGATGCGTGTTGGTGATGGCCCACCCTCGATCTTCTCGGTGGAATAAAGATGCCAGCCGGTGTCGATGCGCGCGCGCAGCTCGACGGTGAAAGTTTTTTTATCGGCTGAGCCCGGCTGGGCTTTTACCGTCCACTTGATCGGATTCGGCTCGTCAGTTTCCTGTGCGGCAACCGTCAGGCCCCACACACTGAACGCCGTCAGCAGGACCAATCGAGGCAAGCGGCGTCGACGCATTTCATTGCACCGCGGCTGTGGCTGAAGCGGGGCTCACCGGATTCAGCTTCAGGTAAACAGTTTGCAGCACGGCTTTGGTTTTCATGTCCTGGACAAAAGCTACCAGCGACAGGTTGCCCGCATCGATCTGATACTTCTTGTCCGTGAAAGTAAATGGATCACCGCGATGTCCCGTCTGCTCGTAGTTATCCAGGTACTTCTTCAGCTGATCGGTCATTGCTTTCACGTCAAAGGTCCATTCGATAGTGGTCGGTCCCGAAGCCGAGAGCGAAAATCCGTTCGCCTCTTTGCCGGCCAGGCTGCGAACGACCATCGGATGAAAGCGAACACCGTTTTCGCCGGTGTAGCGAATCTCATCTTCAGCCAGGGCCAGCTGGAGTTTCAGATCCGGCGATGGCGCTTTGACTTGATCGACGACGACGTTGGCCTTGATGACGTCCCCGGCGAGGCCGCCGGTCAGAGCGATCTGCGCTTGCGCTGGTGATTCCAGTTCCGTTTCGATCTTCGGGTTTACGCGATCGAGGAAGTTTTTCGTCATTTCCCGCGGACCACCCGAACTCGGCAACTTGAATCCGTCGACGACCGGTGTCGGTGTTCCCGGCACTCCATAGTATTTCCCGCGGTCGACCGTTGCCGGATTGGTCATCGGATCCGGAAGCGGCACGTGGAGGTGATAGACCAACACTACCAGATCCTGTCGCTTGTAGCGCTCGAGCAGGCCGTCGAAACCAAGATCGGCCGCCACACATGGGCCACAACCTGAGCCGGTGAATAATTCAGCCAGGGCGGTGCGGCTGGTGCGCTTTGGCGAGGTTTGATAATGGTCGAAATGAAGCCCGGCGTTCAGCTTCCGATATTTTGTGTCGAGCAGGTCTTCGAGACCATTGAGCGAGTCGTGATGGGTGGCGCGATACGCGTTTTCCATCAGTTGGCGGTCGGCTTTTTTCAAAGGCGCCTTGACTGCGGCGGAGGTGAAGTACTCGACCGCGGTTTTGTGATCGCCGGTACTTTCGGCAATCTGGCCCAACCCAATCATCGCCGAACTCAAATCCGGATCGTTGGTCAACGCCTGCTTCAGGTAAGTCTTGGCGAGTTTATTCTTGCCCTGTTTCAGATAGATTCGGCCGAGTGTGTCCTGGTAACGCGCGCGCTGCCGTTGCATTGACTTGGCCATCTCCTGCTCATATTGGGTTGAACCGGTCTTCGCTAATTCTTCTGCCCAATCCAGTAAGACGCCCGCCTCCATTAATCGCGAAGCCACGGTCATATAACTCGAGCTCAACGCGGTTGGAATGTTCTTGTAGGGCTCGAAGATCTTTTCCGCGGCGGCGCGAATCTTGTCGGTTTCGCTGGGAAAATTCCTGATGGTGGTATCGAGCAAATCGTAGCGGGCCTGACTAGCCACGAATCCGTTGGGAAAATCCTTGATGAGTTTCTCCAGTGCCTCGATTTTCTTTTGCGGATCTTTAATCCGGCGCGCGTCGTTATATGCTTTTTGGTCTGGCGGCATCACCGGCGGCGGAGCGCTGGCAGACGGGGCCGGCGCCGGCTGGGACTGAACGGTTACTACTTGCTGTGCGTCAGCGCAAATGAGAAAAACTGAAACAACTAAAAGAAATGCGAAAAAACACCGGGGCGTGTTCATTGCATCAATTCTCCTTTCTGCAGACGAAACTAACCCCTATATTTTCAGCGCATTGTACACCTTTTTGAACCTGCAAATGCTAGTGCCCGGCAGCCCTGGTCAACAAAAAAACCGCTGACGAAAAAATAAAACACACAAAAAGTTGATCGAAAAACTTCTTTTCGGTATAAGACTCAGCGTCACGAAGGTTACGGCCATCGAGACCGACGAAGGGATCGGCGAACGGAGTCGCGAGGCTCTGGGAGAGAGCAAAGGCAGAGCGGTTTGCACTTGCTATTGACGCCCTTAGTCGAAGCCGAAAGGCTTGCTAGGAAAGCCGAAAGGTTTTCTGAGCGCCCGGATAAAAACGGGTAGCAACCATTAGAGAGGACCCGCTAGTGGTGAGCGATGTCGCTCGGAGAAATCTGAGCCTCGTTGCCGGGAACGTAACCGGCGGTGGAGGACAGCCACCAAAAAAACTACCTAACGGCACCACGTTCCGCAAGGGACGTGAGATTTGCGGAAACAGGTTTTGCGGCCCGCAAGGGTTGTGAGATTAACTGAAGCAGATCGCGTGCTGACCGGTGAGCGTCGACCGCCGATTGCTTGTCGGAATATAAATTGGCAGTCTGATCTGACGAGGTTGGGCTGCCATCTTACGAATCACTTCGGTGGTTCATAAGATTCCGAGATTGCGCTGCTATCAGCTTCGGTTGACAGCAGCGCGATTTCGTTTTTGGAGTGCGCGACGCCTTGACGCGCTTCTCTCGTTGCCCCAGCTTTTTCCTGCGACGATCAAGCTTTACAAACTTTTACAATTTCCTGCGGCTTCACAGGTAGTATTTTTTTCTTCCTGCTGATAAAGTCTCAACCCCCGTAATCACTGACATTTGTTTAGAGGCAGACCACCGCGCGCTATCTGCCGTCGCATTCGCGCGCGAACGTGTCCGCCGAAAAAAACTTTAGCGGGACAAATTCGGCTGCTTTAACGGGACGGGCGGGCAGCGGTCCCTGACTCTAAACTGATCTAATTGAGGAGAAAACAACATGAGCGACAGTGCAACTCAAACTCAACTGGAACACGCGCCGGGAAGTTTTTGCTGGATCGAGCTGGCCACCACCGATGGACCAGGGGCGAAGAAGTTTTATTCGGAGCTGTTTGGATGGGAGGCGAAGGACCAGCCCGTCGGCCCGGATATGGTCTACACAATGCTGAAGCTTAACGGCAAAGACGTGGGCGCACTCTTTCAAAAGGGCGAACAGATGAAACAGGTGCCGACGCATTGGGCGTCATACATCAGCGTGACCAGCGCCGATGAAACTGCCGCCAAAACCAAGGCGCTTGGCGGCACCGTAGTGCAGGAGCCCTTTGACGTCATGGAAGTCGGCCGCATGGCGGTGATTGCCGATCCCACGGGTGCGCACTTTTGCATCTGGCAGCCGAAACAACATAAGGGCGTCGGCGTAAAGGGTGAACTAAATTCGCTTTGCTGGAACGAATTGCTCACGAATGACACCGAGAGGGCAAAAGACTTTTACACGAAACTTTTCGGCTGGACGTCGAAGACCGACAACGGCCCGACACCTTACACCGAATGGATCAATGGTGAGGAGCATATTGGCGGCATGATGCAGATTCAGCCAAACATGGGGCCCATGCCGCCGAACTGGGGAATCTATATTGCCGTCGACGATTGCGACGCCAAGGTAACAAAAGCCGGGTCGCTCGGGGCGCGCACGTATGTTCCGCCGACAGACATCCCGAATGTAGGCAGGTTCGCCGTACTGGCTGACCCCCAGGGAGCAGTGTTCAATATTATCAAGCTGAACCTGCAGCATCAGTAGTTTGGTAGCGAACATTGGCGTTTCATTTTGCGTCTTTGCGCCTTGGCGTGACGAAGATTTCATGCAAAGGCGCGAAGGCGCAAAGGATCGCCAGGCTCGCGTTCGACCGTCTCATTTCCTCGCCTATAGTTCTCAATGAAAGCGCGCGTTGTTTGGCTGATCCTCTGCGGCATCTGGGGCTCGACCTGGCTCTTTATCAAGATTGGGCTCGAGGATCTGCCGCCGCTGACCTTCGCGGGAATTCGATTTGTACTTGCCTCGCTGCTGCTTAGTCTGCTCATCCTTGCGCGCGGAGTTCGTTGGCCGCGTTCAAGGAGAGAGTGGATGCTGATAGCTACGGTCGGCATCCTTCAATTCAGTCTGAATTATGGTCTCGTCTTTTGGGGTGAGCAGCATATCCCTTCCGGACTGGCCGCCGTGCTCCAGTCGACCTTTCCGGTTTTTGGACTGGTGATCGCGCATCTTTATCTGCCTTACGAAAGATTGACAGTCGCAAAGGTTGCCGGCGTCCTGCTGGGCGTGGCAGGCGTCGCGATAATTTTTTCACATGAATTGTCGATTGCGGGACCTATGGCGTTGCTCGGCAGCATCGCGCTGGTGTTGAGCGCTTTCTTTGGCGCGTATGGCAACGTGCTCGTCAAGGCGTATAGCCGGGCAGTGGATCCACAGGTGCTGGCCGCCGGACAGATGCTCTGCGGTTTTCCTCCGCTGCTCGCCCTCGGAATCGCGACCGAAGGAAGTCCGTTGCGTTTTCACTGGACTGCGATGGCGGTGATTTCGCTTGCCTACCTGGTGATCGTGGGGTCGGTGGTGGCGTTCGCGCTTTACTACTGGCTGGTGCGGCACATGGATGTCACTAACACAATGCTCATCGCGCTGGTCACACCGGTCGTGGCGGTGGTTCTCGGGCTGATTGTCCTGCATGAAAAACTCAATTGGCGATTGTTTGCCGGCGGCGCATGCATCATCTGCGGTCTGGGATTCATTGTGTTACGTAAGCAACAAAAGACTGTGTCAACAAGCGCAGAAGAGACGGAGGCAATACCGACCGCCTGACGGACGGTCTATAATTCCATCATGCCCATTTCATCGATCAATCCGGCTACGGGTGAAGTGCTGAAAACTTTCCCGGCACTCAATCCGAAACAGGTGGATGAAAAGCTGGCGCGCGCGGCGCAAACCTTCCGTCAATACCGGACCACGAATTTTGCCGAGCGTTCAGCGATGATGCAGCGGGCCGCGGAAATTCTCGAGCAGGATAAAAAGAAATTCGCGCGCACCATGACGCTCGAGATGGGAAAGCCAATTAATGCGGCGATCCAGGAAGCCGAAAAGTGCGCGTGGGTCTGTCGCTACTATGCCGAGCATGCGGAAAAACAGCTGGCGGACGAGACGGTCGAAACAAACGCCACCAGTAGTTACGTTCATTATCAGCCGCTCGGGCCGGTGCTGGCAGTGATGCCGTGGAATTTTCCTTTTTGGCAGGTGTTTCGATTCGCCGCGCCCGCTTTGATGGCCGGGAATGTGGGCTTGCTCAAGCACGCCTCGAACGTGCCGCAATGCGCCATCGCGATTGAGGAGATTTTTTCCCGCGCCGGATTCCCAGAGGGCGCGTTTCAAACCCTACTGATCGGCTCTGATGCCGTTCAGCAGATAATGGAAGATGCGCGCGTGGCCGCGGCGACCCTGACCGGCAGTGAACCGGCCGGACGCAGCGTCGCCGGCACCGCGGGCAAACAGATCAAGAAAACGGTGCTTGAGCTCGGCGGCAGCGATCCATTTATCGTCATGCCTTCGGCAGACTTGGATGAAGCAACTGCGACGGCGGTGAAAGCGCGGACCATCAATAACGGCCAATCCTGCATTGCCGCCAAGCGGTTTGTTGTGCACGAACAGATTTACGATCGATTTGAAAAGAAATTTGTCGCCGCGATGGAGAGGCTCAGCGTCGGCGATCCGCTCGACGAAAAGATCGACGTGGGCCCGTTGGCCACTGAGCAAATTCTCAAAGACCTTGAAGAGCAGGTCAGTGTCAGTGTAGCGCGCGGAGCAAAACTCTTGACCGGCGGTCAAAGGGCGAAGCTGTCGGGAGATCTCGCCGGTGGAAACTTTTACCAGCCGACGGTGCTGGCTGACATACCAAAGG
>JBKPEE010000209.1:0-6040 GCA_046728235.1 Acidobacteriota bacterium | reverse complement strand
AGGATGTTCGGCTCGGTGGCGGCGTCGGTACGATTCGGCAATACCTTGAAGCCGGACTCATTGACGAAATGCACGTTGCGATCAGTCCGATCTTTCTCGGCGCAGGGGAACATTTGTTCAACGGCGTCAACATGCTGGAGCTGGGTTATCAGTGTTCCGAGCACGTAGCCACGGCCAGGGCTATGCACTTTGTTCTAAGAAAGGAAGGCGGGTGATGGCCGAGAATTCTGAACATCCGAGCATCAAGCGATTTCATGAACGAGCTGCAACCGCGATCGCCAGCCCGCCCCCGATACTCGACGCTGGCGAGTTGCGCCAAACGTGTCTTAAAGCCGGGGCCGACGACGTTGGCTTTGTTGCTATCGATCGGGCGGAACTGGCAAGTGAACGGACAGACATCCTCCAGTTTTTTCCTCACACACAGTCTCTGATTAGCTTTGTCCTGCGAATGAATCGCGAACCGATTCACAACCCAGCTCGTTCAGTAGCAAATGTTGAATTTCATCAGATCGGCGAGCGCGTGAACGAAACTGCCCATCACATCGTCGCTACCCTCGAACAACGTGGCATTCGCGCCGTCAATCCGGCGATGGGATTTCCGATGGAAGTCGGCCGCACCGGCGCCGGCAAAATCTGGATCGTTTCACACAAGCATGTGGCGGTTGCCGCCGGCCTCGGACACATGGGGATTCATCGGAACGTCATTCATCCCCGGTTCGGAAATTTTATCCTGCTTGGCACGGTGCTGGTCGATGCGAAAATAACTGACTATCAGCAGCCACTCGACTACAACCCGTGCGTGGAATGCAAGCTCTGTGTGTCGGCGTGTCCGGTCGGCGCCATCGGCTCTGACGGCGCCTTCAACTTTTCCGCCTGTTACACGCACAACTATCGTGAGTTCCTGGGCGGGTTCACAAATTGGGTCGAACAGATCGCCGACAGTAAGAATGCTTCTGACTATCGGCGACGAGTCACCGACGCAGAGTCAGCTTCCATGTGGCAGAGCCTTTCGTTCGGCGCGAACTACAAGTCGGCTTACTGCATGGCGGTTTGTCCAGCGGGCGATGAGGTCATCTCACCATTTCTGACTGACCGCTCTGAGTATCTGAAAGATGTTGTGCGACCACTACAGAATAAGGAAGAGATCGTCTACGTCGTTCCCAATTCAGATGCGGAGGAGTACGTAAGGAAGCGTTTCCCTCACAAACAAACGAAGCGCGTCGGAAATAGTTTGAACCGGTTGCTCTCGATTCGCTCGTTCCTCTCCGGGTTACCGCTGAATTTCCAACGCAATCGCTCGAAGGGTATTGATGCTACTTACCACTTTACTTTTACGGGACGCGAACAGCAGCGCGCAACGATCACCATAAGCAACGAGACATTGACGATAACAGATGAGCACGTCGGCAAAGCTGATCTCCAGGTCACAGCCGACAGCGATACATGGCTCGGCTTCATTGCCAAGGAACGCAGTCTGGTTTGGGCGTTATTGAGCAGGAAGATTCGCATTAAAGGCTCGCCGCGCTTATTGCAGGCTTTCGGCAAGTGTTTTCCGTCTTAGATCGCTGAGGACTAAGCCGGATAATTTCGACCGCCGCGTCAGGACGATCGAACAAGAGATCAGGACTCTTACGTGCCATCTCTACGGTGAAGTTTGCGTATCAAATTAATTGAGATGGAACATCAGCATCCGCTTAAGATCCGGCGAGATGGAATCTGCGGCATTAATGTCACGCCTTTGATTTGAAGACAAGGATCGGATGGATTTGCTGGTTGAGAAACCCTAAGCTCGACCAACGAATCCAAAGAAATCAGGAGTTAAAAACATGAGCAGTTTTGTTATCCACCCTTTGCCCGGCCAGGTTTCAGCTGAGCTGAAACACACCATGCGTGATCAATTTGGCAATCAACCAAAATTGGAGCAGGCACAGTCAAGGCGCAGCATTTGCCGACGCTGCCTACATCGTTTCAATCCCGGTGAACGGAGACTCCTGTTCAAATACCAGCCGTTTCAAAAAGAGGGCGTGTTTGCCGAAGCCGGTCCTATATATGTTCATGAAAGTGATTGCCGGCCAGACGCGGAAATTCTAACCAGTTATCCGGAAGACTTTCGCGAGCTTCCGTTACTTCTCAGGGCTTACACCAAAGACGACGAGCAAGTGGACTCTAAGCTAATCAAAGACGGCGATGCCGAGACCGTCATCGATAAATTCTTCAACGATCCTGGAGTGGCCTATATCCACTTGCGCGACGGCGAGTCGGGTTGCTACTACGGCAGAATTGAGAGAGCCACTTGAAGGGTTTCTTCGGTCGCCAGTGATAATTCTGAAAATCGATCGCAGCTTCGTCTTGCCTTGCGGAGGAAATCATGTCACGTGAATCGCGAATGCTCGCCGGAGTTCTGCTCATCGTTATCCCGACCGTCATGTACGGCGGCTATCAGCAGACTGTTCCTGCGCAGAGCGTTGGACAACCGCTTGCTCTACCCGTCAAGTATGATGAGCATCGCTTCTTTGTTCAGCCGATTGCTGTCGATGGGACGGTGCTTAATTTCTACAGCGACACTGGTGGCGCTCTGTTCATATTTGCCGATGTGGTTGGGCGGCTGAAATTGTCCCCGACAAAAGGTGAAGGCGGTGCGCCGGACACCGTTACGCTTCCCAAGTTTAGGACAGACGCTAGTATCCCTTCGCCACTCGCGACTCATGATCTTTTATTCGTGAGGCCGGCAAACGGACGCAATCCGATGAGTCAGGATTGGTCCGGCATGCTTGGACAACAGTGGTTCGCGGGTCGCGTCTGGACCTTTGATTACCCAAACAAGAAGTTGCTTTTGCGAGCGGGCGGCGATATTCCGAAACACACGAAAGACCATGAAGTAACGCTCGGTTTCCAGACCAATCCATCTGGTACTCGGCAAGCAAACTTTCCGCGTATACAGATAATCGTCGATGGTGAACAACTCGATTTATTGCTCGATACCGGCGCGATGACTCGGTTATCAGACAATGCACTCGCGTTGTTGAGCGATAAGAGACCATCGGTCCGCGCCACCTCCTTCATCACTGCGAGCACGTTCGAAAAATGGCACGCTCGACATCCTCAATGGCGCGTCATCGAAAACGCCGAATTCGGCAGCGATGAAGCGATGATCGAAGTGCCGAACCTTACTGTCGGCGGATATACTGTCGGCCCGGTCTGGTTCATGAGACGAGCTGATAAGAATTTTCATGAGTTCATGTCTCAGTGGATGGACAAGACAATCGAAGGCGCCCTTGGCGGGAGCGCCCTTCAATATTTTCGTGTGACAGTCGACTATCCGCGTGCCATTGCGGTCTTTGAAAAGTGAGCAAAGGTTCGTCCGAATACTAGTAACGCAAAAGATGGAAAGAGCCCAGTCTTCAAGAGTCTTGACGGAGAAAAATTATGTCACGCGAATCGAGAATACTTGCCGGAGTGCTGCTCGTGGTTATCCCGACCGTCATGTATGGCGGCTTGTCTCTTCTGTTTTTTCTAACGCGGGGCGCCACAGGGTATGTCGACAATCCATTGCGTCACGATCTATTCCGAGCGGGACACGCCCACGCCGGCGTTTATCTTGTTCTTTCGCTGGTCATGCTTCGGTATGTTGATGAGGCGACGCTTTCGCCGTTTTGGAAGTGGCTTGCCCGATTAGGTGCGCCGATAGCAGCGATACTGATTCCGGCGGCGTTCTTTTTCTCGGTCGTATCGCCGACTGCAAAAGAGCCCAACGCATTAATCAATCTCGCCTACGTGGGCGCAGCGTTTCTGGCCGTCGCCGTGCTGACTCTTGGCGTGGGATTGATTCGCGCTGCCCGTGCGCGGCATTGACGCAGGTGAGAACGAAAAATAGCAGATGATTAGGAGTGACCAAATGTCCATCGAGATTGGAGAGACATGGATTTCATAGTCGCAGCAGTGGAAAAATTCGCGCACGATCACACCAAGCCGGAATCCGAATTGTATCGGCGTTTGCGTGATGAGACTTTTGCAACGATGGAAGCGCCGCAGATGCAAGTAGGGAGAATTGAAGGGAAATTCCTCAGGCTGTTGGTGCAACTCGCTGGGGCGCGAAACGTTCTGGAGATTGGCATGTTTACCGGATACAGCACCCTGATGATGGCCGAAGGCCTGCCCGAGGATGGCCGGCTCGTCACCTGCGACATTGATCCGCAGGCTGAAGCAATCGCCCGTCGTTATTTCGCCGAGAGTCTGCATGGGCGCAAAATCGAGGTGCGTATGGGCCCAGCGCTGGAATCGATTTCTACGCTCACGGGCCCGTTCGATTTGATCTTCATAGACGCAGACAAACCCAATTACGTTAATTACTACGAAGCCACAATGCCACTGCTTCGACCTGGTGGGCTGATCGTCGCCGATAACGTCCTTTGGAGTGGCCGAGTACTCGATCCCCAGGACGAAGACACTCACGGAATTGTGAGTTTCGACCGGCACGTCCAGGCTGATGAACGCGTGGAAAATGTTTGCTTGACAGTTCGTGACGGAATGATGCTTGTGCGAAAACTATAAGCCCGTCGATTTATAATCCGAGCGCGAACGAGAATCCGTTCGCCTGAAGGCGGTAACCCAGATGCGTTCCTGTAAGTGCAATGTGAGAAGAATATAATGGCTGCCGAACGATCATTAAGTTTCACGCTCATTACGGGCGCCAACAGCGGCATAGGTTTGGAATTGGCTCGCCAGGCCGCGGCTGATGGGCGCAATCTGATTCTGGTAGCTCGCAATTCACACACGCTTGAGACGGCTGCGAACGAGTTTGGTCAACAAGTGATCGTGCACACGATCGCCGAGGATCTCAGTGAGCCGAGAGCCGCTGAGAGGGTTTACGCTCGGGTTCAAGGACTGGGCGCGGAAGTCGACTGCTTGATCAACGACGCCGGCTTCGGCGATCACGGGGACTTCGCAAGCGTGGACCCGGCTAAGCAAGAGCGGATGATCGCCGTTAACATTACCGCGCTGACGGCGCTCACTCGACTGTTCCTGCCGGCGATGGTTGAGCGCGGACGTGGGCAGATTCTCAATGTCGCCTCGGTGACGGGTTTCCTGCCCGGCCCACTGATGAGTGTTTACTTTGCTACCAAACATTATGTGCTTGCTTTCTCGGAAGGATTGGCCGAAGAACTACGTGGCAGCGGCGTAACCGTGACGGCCCTGTGTCCGCCTCCAGTTAACACGTCGTTTGCGTCCGGCGCGCAAGTGGCGCCGAGCAGTTATATGGCCGCTACTAAAACCACGCCCGGCGAAGTCGCTCGCTATGGCTACCGAATGATGAAGCGAGGCAGGCCCGTGGCCGTGTACAGTCCTTTATATAAGTTCCTGACAGGATTTCTGGTGCGGATTACGCCGCGCTTCGCCCTGCGGAGGCTGATGCATCATTTGAACTCTCAGGGAATGTGAAACTCGAAGCTCAGGGAGAGTAATCATGGACGTCCAGGCGCTATTTGGCATTAGTATTCTGATGAGCTTTGTGGCTTTCGGCTTGGCTACAAAGCTCTTCATCTGGCCGTATCTTCAAACGAAGGAGCGAGATCGCGCTCTGCTCTCGCTAATGGCGCCTCACGCATTTCGATTTCTTGGATTGAGCTTTCTTGTTCCAGGGGTCGTGTCTCCCTCGCTGCCATCGGCGTTCGCAACTCCCGCCGCATACGGTGACCTGGCTGCGGCGATCCTAGCGATCGCCGCTTCGATTGCACTCTTCAAACGCTGGTCACTAGCTACCGGTCTTGTGTGGTTGTTTAATGTTTGGGGCACCACCGATCTGCTCTTTGCTTTTTACAATGCATTGTTTCTGGTCCATCTCGATGCCCGCGCACTGGGCGCGGCGTTCTACATTCCAACGGCAGTCGTGCCGCCGCTTTTGATTATCCACGGGTTGATATTTTGGTTGCTGGTTCGAGGTCGCCAGACGTGATGACGATGCTCTCGCCCAGTAGCCATCACGATATGGAACACAAGTCGAATTCACTATGGGCAGCGTCATGCCGTTTTGTAATGGTGG
>JBKPEE010000208.1:0-7718 GCA_046728235.1 Acidobacteriota bacterium | reverse complement strand
ATCGCAGCGCGTTTGATCCCTCCGCTCGTCGCGGTGATGGTAGAGAATCCCGATCGCGGGCGCGAGTTGTCATGCAATTCAGCGTACGCGGACTTTTTGGCTCAGGAGATTGTGCCCTGGGCGCGCGCTAACTACCACGCGGAATCGAACCGGTAAATAAAGGTTTTGCAGTATTGGCGAAGCTCTTTGCGCGAGATCGCACTAGTGTGCTTACGTGCGTTTTTATTAATCTTCTCTCAATTCTAGTTTTGCCCGCGATCACCCAAATTTGCTCCTGTTGCGATTGGTAGTGAGCCAACAGTGACCCAAAAAAGAATCACAGATCAGCGACGGACTTTAAGGAGCACGCTAACAACGATAATCATTTTACCAAACGGCTGAAGCGAGGAGAGTCCGTATCGCGCAACAATGTCGGACGCGACCGCGAGGAGTTGACTATGCCCCAAGTTGTCATACTGTTCTGTGTCTATTGCCATCTTCGCATTCGCAATTGAGTAGTGATCAGTCAGGCGCGGTTTGAATGCGTGTACTTGATGATTTCGACATCTGACAAAGCAATTAATCCTTCATCAACCATCTCATCGAGCACTGGCAGGACCCCACGAATCTTTTCTTCAGTATCGATCACCGAAAGCATGATTGGCAGATCTTTGGACAAACCGAGAAAGCCGGAACGATGAACGCGATTCTGAGCACCGTAGCCGATCATCCCCCGATAAACGGTGGCTCCGGCGATATCCATCATGCGCAACTTTTTGACGATGGCTTCATGCAGCGGTTCATCCTCCCAGCGATCGTCTTCGCCGATGTAGATGCGGAGCAGCTTGGCCTTTCCTTCCAACTTCACATGCTTCATGGGTTGTATCTCCTCGTCAGCAATGGGCTGGTGCTTGGTACATTTGATGACCTCAGTATCGACCACCTCGATCAGACCTTTGTCGACAATCTCGTAAATGAAGGGAAGGAGCGCGTCGATCTTCTGCGGCGAATCCACAGCTTCGACCCGCACGGGAACATCGGCGGTCAAGCTGAAAAGGTGAGCCTCATGTACCTTTCCGCTTTCGCCATAGCCGGCAACACCTTTAACGACCGTGGCCCCGGCACAACCGTGGCGATGAAGAAATTCGACGACCTTTTCATACACGGGTTTTCCATGAGAATGCTGTAGCGTGTTTACGTAAACGACGAGTTTCTTCGCCGGTCCTCTTTCAAGCATTGAAACTGTCTCCTTCCGTTTTGGTTGAATCGGCGCGTGCAGCAAAGGTGGAACGCAACTCCACGAGACCGCGACCCTCCAATACCTCGGCAATGAGATTCGCGGCGGCTTCTACTTTTTCTCGTTCGCCAATGACCTCGATGATAATGGGTAGATTCTCAATTGTGATCTCATTCTGACTTGAGTGAATAATTCTTCGTGAACCATAGCTCATCGTTCCTCTTGTTACGGTTGCTCGGCTCAGGTCTTGAGCGCGCAAGACACGAAGCACTTCCTCATAGAGCGGTTGATGCGCATGTCGCTCGTCACCGCCAACTGTGACGGTTAGCTTCATTGCCGATTGAAGTGGCGTTCCCATTCGCGAAGTTAGTCTTTCTTTGCGCCGCTTTCGCGCGCTCTTTCAAAAACAACGTGCTCGCTCACGTCCGACGACGCTGCTTCATTTGCTTTTAGTTCTTGAAACGGCCCGTTTACTGAAACGTGGCTCGACGCTGGTACACGCTCAACCTTACGCGCCGCGATGATGCCGCCCCATACGGCCCCGAATCCAACCGCGAAACTCAAGACGACATAAAGAAACGCGTAAAGGAAATCCCGCCCTTCAACCAGTCGCGCAGTTTCGTATTCGAAAGTTGAGAAGGTGGTGTAGGCTCCCACAAATCCGACAGCGACTGCCAGCCTTATGTGTGGATTGATCGGTATGCGTTCCGTCACCAGGGTAAGAAAGAACCCGATAATGAATGAGCCGGTGATATTAATAACGAACGTGGCTGTTGGGAACGGCTGAATCGTGCGGCTAAGTCCCGATAGTGTCAGGTAATAACGCAGCGCTGCTCCGATCGCGCCGCCGCCCGCTACAGCCAGATATTTCGTCAAGGTTTCCACTTTCTTCTCCTGACTCCTTGCGTACCTATGCTTGAGTTACTGAATGCAGAAACTCCTTTTCAGGCGGCAATAATCGCGCGCTTGAAAAGGAGTCATCAATCCCGATCTCGAGATGGTTATAAGGCGAACTCCATCGCCTCCGCTAATGTCTATGAGTATTCTACACCAAAGATGCCGCCTAGCCACTTTCTATCTTGACGGTCCAAGTCCCCAAGGCGAATATTCGTAACATGCTTGGTGCGGCGAAGGTTGAATGAAATCGCGCCACATGGTCAACTCTGATGTTATGCGGCAATCGCTGATAAAAGCGCAAGTATTGGTTACGATCGGGACGAAGTTCGTTGACGTATTTTGCATTAACCACGCTGGAACCGATATTTGCTGCGGCCCTGGCTTCGTTAACTCACATCGTTCCTACCACGCATCGAGCACCGTCCGTTCCAAGCTCACAGGCTTCGCATGTAAGGAAAACATTCCCGTGCCGCTCGCGACGTTCTCGGGGAAGTTTCTTCTTGAAAGGCTCGGTATCGCAAATATTGCCAATGGTTCACTAATTAAGGAGGCAAGCATGATAGAGGAATTCCTGGCTTATCATGAGGATCGCCGCTGTAGGTCGATGGATTTGAGCGATTACAGCGATAACGGAGGACTTACCACAGGCGCGATTGTGATTAGCGCTCCCGTAGGCATAAACGGCCGTAACTTCGCAAGTGACGTGCGGGTCATCCAACAAGCGCTAAACGATCTGCCCCTCAGTCAAGGGCAACCCTTGCCCTTGCTAAAGCTTGACGGCATCTGTGGTGAGAAAACTAAGAAGGCGATTCAGACATTTCAACTTAAGCACTTCGGCTGGAAATTGGCGGATGGACGCGTCGATCCGTTCAAGCAAACAATTACAAAGTTAGACGAATTGGTTGGCGGCACCGTCCCGTTTATAGGCGCAGCCGGAACCGTAAAGGTCGCAGAGACATTAGCACGAGTCCCTCGGATAATAGGACTACTGAACGATGCATTCGACTGCGTCAGAGCAGCGCGGAACAACTTAATCCTGGCCCAACAGGCGGTCGATCAGGCTGACACTCCAGCACCTTCAATCGGTGTCAGCCGGGCTGCGAAAATGGAAAAAGTTAACCGGCACTTTGATGTAGATACGTTACCGAAACCCGCGCGTCACGGAGTGCTTTTCCAGCTCTCCAGAACCTTCGACATGATGCTTGATGTATTTACGAGACCGGGTGGCCTCTGGGGCAAGGCCATATTTGATTTGGATCCATTGAAAAAACCTTATGTCGCTTATACGTATCCTCAGGGATACCATCGCTCCGGTGTTAAGAAGACGGAAAAGGGCAAACAGATAAGGATCGATTCGATCTATCTGTGCGACAAAATGGATACGATTCCGAATGAAGAATGCGTCATTGTGATCGTTCACGAACTATCGCACTTTGTTGGTTTTCCCGAACCGATCGGCGACTTCGCATACGGCTGGTACGACGCACCAGAAATGAAGCGACTCGCACCTTGGCAGAAGTTGCACAATGCGATGAACCACAGCAATTTAGCATGGGACGCCAAGTACGGACGCAAACCGCAGGGTTTGTAATCGTCTACTTGAACAAGGATTCAATCGCGCGACAGAATTCGTGAGAGATGTCTGTTGGCTGGTTGCGTTATTGACAAGTCCTATCAGCAGGGGTTAGGAGACAATGGCGCAGGGTAATTGCCGCTTCACAGGCACCCTAACTTGACGCGTCGTGCGGCGCCACAACTCGTTCGACCGGAGCGGCGTGTTTCGTAACTTGATTGCTGCGGCGAAGGTTGAATGAAATCGCGCTGGCCAATCGACCTAAGCACGCACCGGAAATTCGACGCGGCCTATGGCGTGCCAGTTGCTCCTCCGGCTACTTGGCGAAGCGGTCCACAAATTGCAAAATGCTATTAGCCTCTGCCTCGTCGGATCATAACCTATAAGAAAGGCCGCCGGAGGCACGGTCAGGGATGGAAAAGGGAGAGAGAGCTTATGTTCCCAATTGGTGATGATAATACTGCTGAAAGAACTGTTCCGGTCGTGACGTATGCCTTGATCGCTTTGAATATTCTATTTTTCTTTGTAGAGCTGAGCGGTGGTGAAGCTTTCATTGGGAAGTGGGCTTTTGTTCCCAACCGTTTCCTTGCAAATCCAGCGGCTGATTTTCCGACGCTCTTCACTTCGATGTTCATGCATGCCGGGTGGGTACACCTGGGAGGTAATATGCTTTACTTATGGATCTTCGGTGACAATGTGGAGGACAATTTTGGGCATCTGAAATTCATAATCTTCTACCTACTCTGTGGGTTGGCGGCAACCTTTGCACAATTGGTATTTAGCCTCAGTTCAAACGTGCCGAATCTGGGAGCATCTGGGGCGATTGCGGGCGTGCTCGGCGCTTACATCTTGCTCTTCCCAAGAGGACAGGTCAGAGTATTGCAGGGCCAACAGGTGATTCCCATGCCCGCCCTGATAGTCATCGGGCTGTGGTTCGTGCTGCAGTTTTTTAGCGGCATTGGTTCCATTGCCAACGCAGCGCAGGGAGGCGTCGCGTACATGGCGCACATCGGCGGATTCCTCGCGGGTCTCGTATTGAGCTTTTTGTTTCGTGGCAGTAGCGGGGCCGAGGCGACCAGCCTGAACCGCTAAACAAACCGAGACCTCAAGCTTTTCGTTGAATCAAGCCGAAATCAACGCTAAGACCGGAGCTTACAGCTTGAGTGTTGGTCTGATTTGGTGGGTGATTGGAATAGCGCCGGCGATTGCTTACTTCGCTTTTCTCTGTCGCTCATTCAAAGGCAAAGTTGTCTTGGATGCAGAAGGCGGGTACTAATTCCCGCACAACTTCGCTCAGTATTTCTGGTTGCGATTCGTAGGCATAACTCCTCCCAAAGGCTCTGTTTTAAAGATTCTATTCTGAAGAATCTTTGGCGTAGTTCTCTTCGTTGCGATCTTAGCCGCCCGGTGAACTCAGCATCTTCACTTATCGATCATTCCGTGGTATTTGCTAGGTCATGAAAAGCTCTTTAAGTCGCACGGCAGTTATTCTCATGGTCCTTGCGTGTGCAATTGCGCTGACTAGTTTTCAGAGCGTCACCAGCCAACGAACGGCCGGCACCGGTTCGAGTTTTAAAGCACCTATCGGTTTGCAGCTTTATAGTTTACGTGATCAGTTCACACACAACATTCCCGGCACGTTAGACCAGGTGCGTGCCTTTGGCATCAAGTATCTCGAGTTGGCAGGCACATATGGTGTTGCGCCTGAAAAATTCAAAGACCAACTCGACGCGCGGGGCCTGAAAGCAATCAGCGGTCACTTTCCGTATGAACAGTGTCGCGATCACATAGAAGACGTAGCCCGTGAGGCAAAGATATTCGGTCTTGAATACGTCGGTTGCGCATGGATTCCGCACCAGGATCCTTTTGATGAAAAAACGTGTCGCGAAGCTGCAGCAGTCTTTAACCGCGCTGGTGAAGCGCTCGCCAAGCATGGAATCAAGTTCTTCTACCACACTCACGGTTATGAATTTCTTCCTTACGACAACGGTACGTTGTTCGATCTGATGATGGCTGAGACAAAACCTGAGTATGTTCGATTTGAAATGGATGTCTTTTGGATTGTTAACCCTGGTCAGGATCCCGTGAAACTGCTCGAAAAGTACGGAAATCGTTTTGAGTTGATGCATGTCAAGGATATGAGGCGAGGCACGCCCAGTGGATTTACCGGACACTCGGATGTGACGAACAACGTGGTACTCGGGCAGGGAATCATCGACTGGCCTGCTGTCTTCCGGGCGGCAAAGAAAGCTGGCGTGAAGTGGTATTTCATCGAAGATGAATCGCCATCTTCAGTTACACAGATTCCGCAGAGTCTGAGCTATCTTAAAAAGCTCAGGTACTAAAAATCACGGAAAAAAAAGCCTGATGTTGCCGATGAGGTAATTTCTCTCTATGTGATCTGACAGCACAGAGAGAAGAGCATTTGGCTCTCAAACTGACCCCCGCAAATCTCACTGCATATCGCTATTACTTACAAACGCTATCTTCTTGCTGTCCGGTGACCACGATGGAACATTTATCGTTCCCTGACCACCGTAGACATAGGCAATCACCCTGGGCTTGACTTCATTAATAGGCATCATCCGGATGTAGACGTGTTTGTAGAACGGATGATCTGTTGGGTTCACATCTTTCATGAAGGAGATGAAAACGATCCACTTGCCGTCGGGAGAAATATGTGGGAACCAGTTGTTGAATTCGTCATCTGTAACTTGTTCCTGCTTACTTCCATCCGGTTTCATTCGCCAGATCTGCATTGTTCCGGAACGTGTCGAGTTGAAGTAGATGTATCTTCCGTCTGGTGTATATTCGGGTCCGTCGTCCAGCCCTTTTGTATTGGTGAGATTTGTCTCCTCGCCACCGCTCGCTGAAATTTTGTAGATGTCATATTCGTTATCTCGACCTGCGGTGTAGATAAGGTATTTGCCATCCGGCGACCAGCCGTGCAGATACGAAGGTCCTTTCGCCGTGATTCTGCGCGGTGTTCCGCCCGTCACCGGCACCGTATAAACAATCGAGGCATTCCCGTCCTCCTTGCTGTGGTTGCTAATGGCGAGCGTCTTTCCGTCGAAGGAAAGCACGTGATCGTTATTGTTGTTGGTGGCAAAGGCAGTGTCGATGGATTCAGAAGTCTTACTGGACAGATCGAACCGGTACAAGCGACCATTCCGGTTGTAGATAAGCGCTTTGCCATCTCGGGTCCAATTGGGTGCCTGAAAAGAATCCGGCGCAGTGTAGATAATTCTTCGATTGCCGTCTGCGACGTCCATCACTTCGAGATTGCTGCCGATGTAATCCCGATAAGGAACGAAGTTATCTTTGACAGGCACAGTGATTCGCACATTGTCGAAGACAGCTTTTTCGGTAACGTCTTTGTTATGTGAACAAACAAATAACCCAAGGTATACCTCGTCGCCGAGATCGAGAGAGACTTGTTCGCTGGTAAACGTGTCACCAAAATGGGCGACAGACATTATGTAAGAGTTGCCTTTCCTTTCGAGTTGGAGAACGTCGGGCGCCTTAACCGTAGACCTCGTTTCCTGTGTCGCGGCGCCGTTGGTTGCGCGAAACTGCAGCGAAGTGAGGCCGTCACCGTGTAGCACAACACTGGCCTGAGGCGAGTCTGCATCGAGAGTAGAGCGTACTATCCAGCCGATTTTTCTATGCAGCTCGACTCCCTTGCCTACAAAAGTAGCTCGAGTTGTGAGGATGAAGTTCCCTTTGAGACGTCGCCATGCGAAGTGGAATTCATCACGCCCGGCCCACATGTTGGTGCCTGCACCTGAGATCGTATATTCCTGCTTCTCAGGATCGTAGGTGACGTCGCCGGCGTGAATTGGACTGCCGACATCAGTGTGATCGAAGAATGCTCCGAGAGACTTCTGTTGATAACTTACGCCGGTGTTTACCAGGAGAGGGAACAGACATGCGGTAGCTAAAACAACGAAGTGATTTCTTTTCATAGGCACCTCAAGGATCTTTAACTGGTGACCTAACCGACTCGGAAATGTCAGAATGTGCCGACCTTGA
>JBKPEE010000207.1:0-22489 GCA_046728235.1 Acidobacteriota bacterium | reverse complement strand
GCGATGTACATTGGATCGACCGGCGAACTCGGCCTGCATCATTTGGTCTACGAAGTCGTCGATAATTCGATCGACGAAGCGCTCGCAGGTTATTGCGACACGGTTGAGGTAGCGATACATCTGGACAATTCGATCACCGTCATCGACAACGGCCGCGGCATTCCCGTCGACATGATGAAGAAGGAGAGAAAGTCGGCGGCGGAAGTGGTGATGACCAAGCTGCACGCCGGCGGCAAGTTCGATTCGAATGCCTATAAAGTTTCCGGCGGGCTCCACGGCGTGGGCGTCTCGTGCGTGAACTTTCTTTCTGAAGAACTGCATCTGGAAATTTGGCGTGACGGCCTGACGTACGAGCAGGAATACGAGCGCGGCATTGCCTCAGGTTCGTTGAAGCAGACGGGCAAGACCCGGAAGCGCGGCACCAAGATCACTTTCAAGCCGGACTCAGAGATCTTCGACACGACCGAATTCAGCTTCGATAAACTTTCTGAGCGCCTGCGAGAAAAAGCCTTCCTCAATAAAGGCATCCGCATCTCGATCAAAGACGAACGGGAAGAGCCTGAGAAGTCACACGAGTTCTATTATCGCGGCGGCATTGCCGAATTCGTGAAGCACCTCAACAAGAACAAAACGGTGCTGCACGACAAGCCGATCTATTTTGAAAAGATTGGCGATGCACTGTCGATCGAAGTGGCCATCCAGTACAACGACGGTTACGACGAGAAGGTTTATTCGTTCGCCAACAACATCAACACGGTGGACGGCGGCACGCACCTTTCGGGTTTTCGTTCGGCGTTCACGCGGACCGTCAATGCGTACGCGCAAACGTCCGGGCTGGCGAAAAACTTCAAAGGAAGTCTGACTGGCGATGATGTGCGCGAAGGCCTGGTGGCCGTGATCTCGGTCAAGCTTCCGCAGCCGCAGTTTGAAGGCCAGACGAAAGGCAAGCTCAATTCCGACGTGAAGGGCGCTGTCGAATCGTTTCTTAACGAGCGGCTGACGGAATATCTCGAGCAGAATCCCACGGTGGCGCGACGCATCGTCGGCAAGTCTCTGGATGCTGCACGGGCGCGTGAGGCCGCGCGCAAGGCCCGTGAAATCGTGCGCAAAGGCGCGCTGGGCTCAACCATGTTGCCGGGCAAACTGGCAGATTGTCAGGAAACTGATCCATCCAAATCCGAAATATACATTGTGGAGGGCGATTCTGCCGGCGGTTCAGCCAAGCAGGGTCGCGACCGAAAGAACCAGGCCATTCTGCCGCTGAAAGGAAAGATCCTGAATGTCGAAAAGGCGCGCTTCGACAAGATGCTGGCGCACAATGAAATCAAAGCCTTGATCATGGCGCTGGGCACCGGGATCGGAAAAGAAGATTTCGATCTATCGAAACTTCGTTATCACCGAATCATACTGATGACGGATGCCGATGTTGACGGCTCGCACATTCGCACTCTGTTGCTCACTTTCTTTTTCCGACAGATGCCGCAGCTGGTCGAACAGGGCTACGTCTATATCGCGCAGCCACCGCTCTTCAAAGTCAAGAAGGGCAAAAAGGAAGAGTACATCAAAGACGAAGGTTCGATGGTGCGCTTCCTGATGCGCCAGGCGACTTCCGACCTGAAGGTCTTTACGGACAAAGGAAAGACGGTTATCGAGGGCCCGCAACTGGCCCGCTCGCTTGAACGAATGGACGAGCTCAAAAAGTATTGCGAGAAGGCTACGCGCCGGTTGCGAGGCGATTCACACCTGCTCGATCAATTACTGGTGGCCTTCGGCGGCAAAAAAGGAGTGCTGCGCGCGGAAGGCGCCACGCTCCGGCGGACCTTCCAGGACGAGGAGTTGATGGCACGCGTGGAAGGCGTGGTGGCCAAAGCCGGCTACAAGACCGAATTGACCGAAGACGAAGAGCACGGGCTTTGGGAAATCGAAACCGTGACCATGTCGGGCGCTGCAGTAACTATCGATTACAACTTTGCGAGCTATGTTGAGTTTCAAAAAGCTGTCGAGCTCTTCATGAAACTCGAAGATCGACTCACGCCGCCGTTTGTTACCGGCGAGAACGGCACCAGCGAAGAGATTGCGACGCGCGAGGAGTTGCTCGATCGCGTTCTGACTTCGGCCAAGAAGGACCTTTCGATTCAGCGTTACAAAGGGCTGGGTGAAATGAACCCCGAGCAACTTTGGGAAACTACGATGAATCCCGACACCCGCACACTTTTGCAGGTGCGCATCGACGACGCGGTTGAAACCGACGAAATCTTCACCGTGCTGATGGGCGACTCCGTCGAACCTCGCCGCAAATTCATCGAAGATAACGCCTTGGATGTGCGGAACCTGGATATCTAGGCGAACTCATTAGCCGCCGAGTTGCGCGCGGATGTGTTTCGCACGCACGTGAGGCCCTCCCTTTCGCGCGCGGCGCCGCCCTCCGGAATCTTGTCCGGTCAATCGCTTCGTGATAGAAGTCGCCTTCCCCGGACGAGACTATTCATCTCACCGACTTTCTGAGAGGCTTCTATGAAGAACCGCATTTATAAGCTGCTGTTGGCGATTTATATCCTGCCCGTCCTCTCTCTCGGACAATCTCCTCCGAATCTCGACGCCGAAATCAAACGGGTCGAATCGGGCCTGCTACCGCCCGTCACGATTAAAGGCGAGCCCGGCTGGACGATTGAGGAGCGGATGAAGTTTTATAAAGCCCCCGGGCTGAGCGTCGCCGTGATCAAAGACTTTCGGATTGTCTGGGCCAAGGGTTATGGGGTGAAAGATCTGCAAACGAAAGAGCCGGTTACTACCGAGACACTCTTTCAAGCAGGTTCCATCAGCAAAACGATCAACGCCACCATCGCGATGAAGAAAGTCGAAGAAGGCAAGATCTCACTCGACGAGAACATTAACGATAAGCTCGTTTCGTGGAAGCTTCCGGATAACGAGCTCACCGCCAAGAGCAAAGTTACTCTGCGGAAGATCTTAAGCCACACGGCCGGCACCACGGTGCATGGATTTCCCGGCTACGCGATTAACGACAAGCTTCCGACCTTGCCGCAGATTCTTGATGGCGCGGCGCCCGCGAACACAGCTCCGATCCGCGTCGATCTCGAACCGGGCACGCACTATCGTTATTCTGGTGGCGGCACCACCATCAGCCAGCTCGCTCTGATGGACATCGAAAAGAAGCCTTACCCTGAGATCGCGCGCGAAACCGTGCTCAAGCCGCTCGGCATGACGAACAGCACCTACAGTCAACCGCTGCCGGCAGACTGGCGGACGAAGGCGGCCACCGGCTACCGTGCAAACGGACGCGAGGTTGAAGGAAAGATCCATATCTATCCGGAGATGGCGGCCGCCGGTCTTTGGACCACGCCTACCGATTTGGCGAAGTTTGCGATCGAGATGCAGTTATCGCGGGCTGGGCGATCTAACAAAATTCTCACTAAACAATCAGTCGAAGCGATGACAACCAGCGTGCTGGATGACGCCGGGCTTGGTTTCTTTATTGAGAAGCACGGAAACGCCGTGTACTTCGGGCATGGTGGCTCCGACGAAGGATTCCTGTCACAGTTGCTCGTCAGCAGGGACAAAGGCTACGGCGTGGTGGTGATGGTCAATTCCGCTAACGGCGCAATCCTGGGCGAAGTGATTCGCGCGGTCGCCCGCGAATATGGTTGGGATGAGTTTCTGCCTCCGCCATCCGAAGTTATTTCAATCGATGCCGCGAAAATGGAGGCGTTCACCGGACGCTATCGTGTCAATCCGGATCGAGTGCTGACACTCAAAGCTGAAGCTGCCAAGGGCCCGCGGCCGGTAAAGCTCGTAGCGTATCCGACGGCGGACCAGGAATTCGAGTTACTGCCAATCTCAGAAACAACTTTTGTCCGGCGTGATTCTGCCTTGAAATATGAATTTGTGCGGGGTGAGAAAGGTGGCCCGGCTTTCACTGCTCTGCGCATAACCGGGCCCAATGGATCATTGAATGCGACGCATATTTCTGCCAGCGACCTGACCCCGTATGAACTCCTGATGAGCGGGAAAATCGCAGCAGCGATAGAGCAGTATCGGCAGATCAAGAAAGAAACACCGCTCAATCCGAGCGTGGATGAAGGTCGCTTAAATGGCGTCGGCTATGGCCTGCTGCGGCAGCAGAAGCTCGCAGAGGCGATTGCGATTTTCAAAGTAAACGTCGAACTTTATCCCAAGTCAGCGAACACCTATGACAGTCTGGCAGAGGCCTACGCGGCAAATGGCGAGAAGGACCTGGCAATTGCTAACTACCAAAAATCTCTCGAATTGAACCCGCAAAACCCCAACGCCCGCGAGATGCTGAAGAAGCTCGCCGGGCCGTAAGGGATCGGCGAAGGATATAACCGCAGCCTAAGCAGATCACAAACCTGGTGCGTGCACTTCCTATCCGCGTTGGTGCCCCGGCCAATCATCCCGGCCATTACCTCAAAGGCGGATCCGCTTTCATTCACACCGGGCTTTAGCCCGGCGTGTGTCGGTAGAAGGAGTTCGGGAACCGTTTTAACGGCATTTATATAGTTGACTCACCCCAGTGCAACCCGAAAGGGTTGCCAGAAAGTAGCCGGTGGTCGGAGTCCGCGGAGACCACCGGAAGAGTCGTCATTATGACCTGCACCCCGGAGGGGTGCCAGATCTCACAATAGATATTTCTCGTCAAATTCGATACCGGCCCCGTTGAGAAGCTCTCTCAATTCATCAACAAAAGATTGTTTACGATGATGCGCCTCCTGCGTGGCAATGTAACGCCGCACTGAGTCGGTCGCCGTGGGGCTCACCGTGAACGCTGCATAACCCTCCTGCCATGTGAATCTGCGATCAAAATTCTCTTTAACCCACGTGGACGACTCCTTCTTCAGGTCGCGAAGTACATCCGCGATGCAATGCACTGGCCTCAGGCTCGCCAGGACATGCACATGATCCTCAACTCCGCCGACAATCTCGGGCACACCGTGCATGCCTTTAATGATCCCGCCGA
Source organism: Acidobacteriota bacterium (assembly GCA_046728235.1). Classification (GTDB taxonomy): domain Bacteria; phylum Acidobacteriota; class Blastocatellia; order Pyrinomonadales; family Pyrinomonadaceae; genus UBA11740. The sequence goes on along the minus strand of JBKPEE010000207.1, from coordinate 17,496 downwards.
GGTAAGAATGAAGACGTGGTTGCCATTCTGGCTTAATGAAAGGTCGTCGTTCTTTGGTCGAGAAGACGAGGTGGTAGTGCAGACTGAAGAAGGTTGAACCCATGATCTAAAGTCTAGATCACAGGTCAACGTAAAAGATTTTTACAACGAAGGATCTGGCACCCCTCCGGGGTGCGACCCAATTAATATCGGTTTTCCGGTGGTCTCCGCGGACTCCGACCACCGGCTACTTTCTCTGCAACCCTTCGGGTTGCCCCTAGGTGAGCCAAGTATATTATTACCGTTTTAACGGTTTCTCTGCTGCGTCGAATAATCATCCCGCGAGTTTTAGCTTGAATCTGCGCACTATGTCTCCCTTCCGCAAATTCTTCTTGCTTATCGTCTCGATCTACGTAAGCTGTGGTTGCGATGGCATTCTCGACCAATCGTCGTGACTTTATTCGTGGTGCGCTCGCGACCACCGCAGTACTAACCGCGGCGCGCTCACATGCACTTTCGCTTACTCCCGATCATCATTTTGCGCCAGTCAAAGTCTCGCGTGATCGGGTTATCCGCGAAGTCGTCGGGCTGCGGCCGTATCGCGCTGAAGGGTTTGTAGTTGAGGCGCAGCGAGTTGGCAACAAACTGATCGTGCACAACTACGGCCATGGCGGCGCCGGTATGACGCTGTCGTGGGGAACGGCTTCACTGGCGGTAGATCTTCTGTCGCAACCAGGAGCGATAGCGACCGGACCGGGCCGTCGTCGCGGACCAGGCTCTCCGCACTTTGCCGTGCTCGGTTGCGGTGTCAGCGGACTCTCAACGGCGCGGACGTTACAGCGGCGATTTCAAAACGGTCCGGGCGTCGTGACCATCTATGCGCGTGAACTGCCACCCGATACGACGTCGAATATTTCCGGCGCGCACTGGTCGCCAACCACGGTTTTCGATCCGGAAGTTGTGTCGGTGAAGTTCAATGAACAGTTTCAGCGCGCGTGCCGAATCTCTAATCGAGCGTTCCAGCTTCTGGCGGGAACGGAATATGGCGTGCGCTGGATTGAAACATTCGAGCTTTATCGCAATGAATCGCTGCTGGCCAGCGAACTCCCTGGGGGCAACGATCTCTATCCGGCGATCGAGATTCATCGCGACCCCGAACACTATTTCGGTTTTCCGTTTGTTAAGCAGTTCAGCACCATGCTCATCGAGCCATCGATCTATCTGAGCGCGCTGCTGCGGGACTTTTACATCGCCGGCGGTCGCGTGGTCGTCAAGAACTTTCACAGTCGTGATGAGATCATGCGTCTGCCGGAACCAATCATATTCAACTGTACAGGGTTAGGCGCGCGAGCCTTATTCAACGATCAAAAGTTGGGTCCGGTGCGAGGGCAATTGGAAGTGCTGTTGCCTCAACCCGAGATTGACTACTGTTATTTGAGCCGAGGGTACATGTTCCCGCGCCGCGACGGAATAATTCTCGGCGGCACCTTCGATCACGATGACTGGTCACTCGCGCCGAGGGCGGACCAGGCGCAGAGCATTCTGGAAATCCATGCCGAGATTGCGAAGGGCGTGAAATAGAAAACAGCCGCGACAAATGCGGATTTGCGCAGAAAAGAAAATCACTCCTTAGTCTTTATCCGCGTCGATCCGCGTTCATCCGCGGCTGATTATGTGTTGGCGTAATCTCTGGGTTGATTATGCACACGCCGCAAAGGGCAGCGGTCCGGTTGTTCGTGGCCGAGGCATTGGAGGCACGAGCTCAAGGGGCGCCGCAATTTCAAACACTGAATCCAATCGCGTGACTTCCAATACTCGGCGGACTGCCTGGGTAACATTCATCAATTTGAAACGAATGCCTCTCGATTGAGTTAGCCTGCGCAGTTCCAGCATCAGGCCGAGCCCGCTGGCGTCGATAGTACTGACGCGCGATAGATCCAGGAACAGCATGCCAACGCGCGTTTGCGAATCAACCGCCTCGCGCAGCGATGCCGTTTCACCGTTAACCATTCGTCCCTGCAGACAAACCACCGCGACATTGCCTAAGGTTTTCGTGTGTACTTTCAACATGACCCGAAACTCCCTTTGTTTAAGTTTACGGTGGCTCCCGCTTTTTAGTTCACGACTTCTGATTAATTACTGCCAGGTGCGCGTCTGCTTGTATGACAACCCGTTATCACCGGGACCCGCGGACCCCCGTCCGCTGATCCCAGCCGGACCCTCGGGTTTCGCCGGTCGCCCAGGGCGGGTCCGTCGTCCGCCCTGGGCTTAGCTGAGGAGGAGCCCAATGATTCTCGTCCTCTGACCGGCTTTTAAGGAGCACCTCACCTTTTCAAATAGTAAGTGCGCCCAGGCGCGTTTCCGTTGCAATTATTTTCAAAATTCTCTCTGGCCCGTCCAGAAACTTCACCAGCCGTACAGTTCCCTGTCTGCGACAAGGTTTCTCTTTGACCTCTTAATGAAAGACGACCTGATCGAGGCATGCGTTAACACTGACAGAAGATCTGCCGGTCGTTTTCTGTCTAAGAATGAGCGGGTTCAGAATCGGCTGCATTAGCCGGCGGCCCGCCAAATGAGGTCAGTACCCGGAGCGATAGCGACGGGTTCGAACGTCCGGTCTAATAAAGACTAAGTCGGTGCCCGCCCGCTACCGCAGGCGGTTCTGACAGCCCTCTGCCATCAAAAAGGCTCGAAGTTAATTACTGGTACGTATCTCGTGTTCCCAAAAAACAAAAATGCCGCGATTGCTCACGGCATTTCTGATCACTTAGACCTTAATTGTCCTTACCAGGTTCACGGGCCAAAGATGCCGCCGAGAACACCGCCCCGGCCGTAGCGTCCGTTTCCATATCCGCCACCGTACTGTCGATATCCCTGAGCGTAGCCCTGTTCAAAGCCTTGGCGAAAAGCCTGCGAAGAGGCGCTCCGCCAGTAGTGTGATCTTTGCGGGTTGTAGCTCTGACCGCGTTGCGCGTCGCTGGCGCCAGTGCTCAGGCCGTACTGGTAACCCTGGTTCACTGCTGCCTGGTTGTAACCGCCGTAGTTACCATAGCCGCCGTAGTTGCCATAACCACCATAGTTCCCGTAGGTGCCATAGTTGCCATTACCGTACGTGCCGTAGTTTCCGTAATTGCCATTGTTATAGCGGCCGTTGTTATAAACGCGGGCACGACGAGCGGCTTCCTCGCGGCGTTCACGTTCACGTTCACGCTCGCGCTCGATGCGCCAGTCACGGTTCTGGGCCTGGTTGTTGTTGTACCATCTCTGGTCGCGATCGCGCCGGTTGTCCTGACGGTCGTCGCGGTCACGGTCTCGCCGATTTTGCGCCTGGGCAGTCAGGCCGGCGACCGTGGATATGCCGAATATAAAGGCGAGCGTCAATACTGCGCCGCCAATCTTAGTGCTTAAGTTCTTCATTAGGTGACTGATTCCCCTTTCGTCGTCACAGAACCGCAAGGCTTATGCCGTCGAAGTTCGCGGATGATGGATGTCGATTTGAAAGGACTTAAGGCAAGATGACGAAGGCTGCCTCACCGGTATCGTGTGGATAAGCGGGCGAAACAGACGTTTTGAGGGCGCCTCGAGAGGACCAATCTGGACGTTGTGCTGGCGGGGCGGTTGGAGTATAGTCTCCGGCAAACGAATCGTACTTAACTCTCCTCGAGCTTACGATTTTTTTGGCGGAAGGTCTCTCCGCTTTTTATACAAACCCAACCCGATCTAGCAGCGGGTTACAGTTGTCGCCAACCTGTTCGGGAAATGAAGAAACTGCACCCCGACCCTCGGCCGACTTTCCTGCCACGCGGCACTACTCTGCAAGATCGCTACCGCATCGTTAAGCGGCTTGGCAGTGGCGGCATGGGCGCTGTTTATGAAGCGGTCGATCGACGATTGGACATTACCGTCGCGCTGAAAGAAACCTTCTCAGCCGATCATCGTTTGCGCCGCCAGTTTGCTCGCGAAGCGCGTCTGCTCGCGCGACTCGATCATCCCGCCTTGCCGCGGGTGATCGATTACTTCACGGAATCAAATCGCGCCTTCATCGTGATGCAATTTATCCCGGGTCCCGATCTGGCGAATGTGATTGCGCGCAAGCGCGGGCCGTTTCCGCGCAAGGAGGTAATCGCGTGGGGCGATCAGTTACTCGATGCTCTGGTTTATCTGCATGCTCCCGAACGGCAGGTTGTTCATCGCGATATCAAACCACACAACCTTAAGTTGACGGCGACGGGACAGATCGCGCTGCTCGATTTCGGACTGGCGAAATCAGAGCACACCGAGTCCTCGCTTAATTCCAAACGAAGTGTCTTTGGTTTCACGCCGCGCTATTCGCCGCCGGAACAGATTCAGGATCTGGGAACCACACCCAGAAGCGATATCTACGCGCTGGGAGCCACGCTGTATCATCTCTTGACCGGTGTTAAGCCCCCCGACGCGATGACGCGGGCAACAGCGCTGGCCGATGGCCAACTGGATCCGCTGCTCCCGGCGCATCAACTGCAGGCAGAAGTGGGCGCAGAGCTGGCAGTCGTTTTAAATCGGGCCATGGCGCTTAATCCGGATGATCGGCACGCCAGCGCGGGGGATTTTCGCGATGCTTTGCTGCGGGTGGATTACTCTCGCTGGGCGGTAGCGAACGAGTTCGCCCTGGCACCGCCGAAATCGGCGAATACAGTAACCATTAATACTACTGTCGCCGCCGCTAAGCCCGAGCCCCGGCGGATTGTGATCGACAACCTGTTCGACAATAACTCCATACTCAAACCCCAGCCGGCTGATTGGTTATTGCCCGAGCCGAGCCGGATGCCTTTGTGTGCTGCGGCGATGTTTGGATTCCTGCTCCTCTTCTTTATAGGCCTCCGCTCTTCCGCCGCCGATTGGTTTCTGGGAGATTCAACTCTCGATGAGGTGAAGCAGGATTCACAGCTTACCGCCAGCGGTAAGCCTCCGGATGGCAGTAAGCCGGTTGATTCAAGAACTGGCCGGAAAGCAGCTAACGGAATCTCTCGCGACCTCGCGCGCAAAAACGACAAAGCAAAAAGAACCAGCCATCGCTAGATTGATTTCGCGGATCCGGCAGAAGTCCCGTCGCGTTAGCGACGCGCATCCGCGGATGTCACTAGTCCCGGCCTTTCAAGGGCATTTATATAGTTGACTCACCGGCGCGCAACCCGAAGGGTTGCAAAGAAAGTAGCCGGTGGTCGGAGTCCGCGGAGACCACCGGAAAAGTCGTCATTATGACCCGCACCCCGGGGGGTGCCAGACGTCACAGTAAGTACTGGTGATAGTGCAGGCTGAAGAAGGTTGAACCCGTAATCTAAGTCTAGATTATAGGTCAACATGAAAGATCTTTACATCGGAGGATCTGGCACCCCTCCGGGGTGCGACCCAATTAATATCTCCTTCCCGGTGGTCTCCGAGGACTCCGACCACCGGCTACTTTCTTTGCAACCCTTCGGGTTGCCTTTAAGTGAGTCAACTATATAGATACCCTTGAAAAGGCCCGGCTAAACTCATTTGCCGCTACGCGGCTGAAAATCAACATTGGGTCGCATAGACTCTTCAGGCAAAGCCGGATTTACCGATTAACCAAACCCGCGTGACCGGGAGGTCCCCTCCTCACTGCTCATGTAAATCTTGTAAATCCTGTCCAAAAGCGTCACGGGCACTCCGCCTGGCTTGCTTCAATTGACTGAATATCGGTAAACAGATTACTTTTTTTAAACCAAATGGACGACTCACCCACCGCCAACCTCGAACAGACTGAGCAGCAACTTCGACCACTGATCGAGAATGCTACCGATATCATCACCGTGCTTAATGCCGACGGTACCCGGCGCTATGTGAGCCCATCCATCGAACGCCTGCTGGGTTACACGCCGGAAGAATTGATCGGAAGGAATGTCTTCGAGGTGGTCCATCCGGATGACGCGGCGGAGCTGCGCAGATTATTCACGGCCGGCGTGACCCACCCCGGCATCGTGATCACCAAGCAATTCCGCATAAAGGCCAAGAATGGCGCGTGGAGAATTCACGAGGCTACCGCGCACAACCTGCTGAATGACGCGACCGTGCGCGGGATCGTCATCAACTCACGCGATATCACGGCCCGAAAAAGACTCGAGCGGCGACTCACGGTGCAATTCGAAGCCGCCCGTATCCTGTCTGAAGCAGAATCATTGGTTGACGCCGGAACGCAACTGCTGTGGGCCATCTGCGACAGTCTGGGGTGGGATTTAGGCCAGCTCTGGATCGTCGATCGTGAAGTTGACAAATTGCGCTGGCTCGCCAGCTGGCAAGTCGAGGGACTAAACGCCGACGACTTTGTCGCTGCCAGTCGGGCGCGGCTTTTCAGCAGCGGCGCCGGATTGCCCGGTGAGATTTGGGCCGGACGCGCGCCGCAATGGATTGACGACGTTACCGAGAATGCAGGGTTCACGCGCAGCGTGCTGGCTGCCAACGCAGATTTGCGTTCGATGTTCGGATTTCCGATCAAATTGGGCGATGAAGTTTCAGCCGTGATGGAGTTCTTCAGCCGCGAACGTCAGGCGCTTGACGAATCGCTGCTGCAACTGATGACGGCGATCGGCACGCAGATCGCCCAATTTATTCAGCGCGAACGCGCGGAAACAGAACGCTCAAAATTATATGAGCGCGAACAGCGGGCGCGGCTGGACCTGGAAGCAACCATGCACCGGATGCACCAGGTCCAGATCGTGACTGAGGTAGCACTGTCCCATCTTTCGCTGGACAAGCTGTTGACAGAACTTCTCGCTCGCGTGCGCGATGCGATGGATGTAGATACGGTCGTAATTCTATTGCTCGAGGAAGTAGACAACACCCTCGTAGCGTGGGCCACCAAGGGGTTGGAACTGGACGTCGGTATTCGTGTTCCCGTCGGCGCCGGATTCGCCGGCCGGGTGGCGGCGGAAAAACAACCGATCGCGATTGATGAGCTTCAGGACACCGACGTGCACACGCCATTCCTGCGCGAGCGCGGTGTCAGATCGCTGCTGGGGGTGCCATTGTTAATTGAAGGGCGCGTGCTCGGCGTATTACATGTAGGCCGCCGGACATTTCGTCCCTTTACCGATGACGATACGAGACTCCTGGAGCTCGTGGCTTTTCGTATCTCGCTGGCGATCGACAACGCGCGCTTGTTTGAAGAAGAACGCGCCGCGCGCCGCGAGGCTGAGGCCGCCAGCCGCGCCAAGGATGAATTTCTCACGACCATTTCCCACGAGCTGCGCACACCGCTGACGCCAATCATCGGTTGGATTCACATGATTAGAAACGGCCTGCTGGCCCAAAAAGAATCGGTGCACGGGCTGGAGGTTATCGAGAAGAATTCGCATGCACTCAAACGGCTGATTAACGATCTGCTCGACATGTCTGCGATTCTCAGCGGCAAAATGCGCATGGAGCAAAAATCCGTGCACTTGGAAAGCGCGGTGCGCGAAGCGATCGAAATGGTCCGCCCGAGCGCCAATACGCAAGGCGTGCGACTGGAAATCGTCTCACGCGAGTTGGGCGAGACGCTCGTGACGGGCGACCGCACGCGCCTGGTGCAGGCGTTCTCGAACCTGTTGGATAACGCGATCAAGTTCTCACCCGCTGGCGCCTTAGTGAAGATTGGCTTCGATGCCAGCGGAAACACGGCCACAGTGAGCGTCGAGGACCAGGGGGAGGGTATCAGTTCCGAATTTCTCCCGTTCGTCTTTGAGAGATTTCGGCAGGAAGATGGATCAAAAACTCGCGCCCACGGCGGACTGGGCCTGGGCCTCGCACTTGTTAAGAGTTTTGTCGAAGCGCATCACGGGACGATCAAGGCAGAAAGCGCCGGTCAGGGGCGCGGCAGCCGCTTCATTATCACTCTGCCGTGTATTCAAGTCGGAGCTGCCGAGGCTGCGACCGCGTCAGCTGAAGCTCACGGCGAACCTGCCACCGCTCACCTGATGATCATCGAAGACGATCTGGATACCCTGGAAATGCTGCGCGCGACGCTCGAGAAGCATGGCTTTCGCGTAACGGCTTGCGAATCGGCTGACGAAAGCTTGCGGTTGGCGCCGGCGAATTCGGTCGATCTGGTCATATCCGATATTGGTATGCCCAGGATGGACGGATTCGAAATGATCCGCCGGCTGCGAGAGATCAAAAACTATGAAACGGTTCCCGCGATTGCGCTCTCCGGTTATGCGACACGCAAAGACGTAAACGCCGCGCTGGCTGCCGGTTTCGACGCTCACATCTCCAAACCTGTCGATCCCCGCGAGCTGCTGAAACTAATCAAAAAGTTTGTCAGGAAGAACCATCAGTAGAAGATCACGTCCGGCGTTACTTAGCGATGTAAACGCAGTACGGCGAACGCTGGAAAAGCGCTTCGCGCGCACACGCCGGATTGGTACTGATGACGACCGCTCCGGCTGGCGGCGGTGCGCCGCCGCCAAGGATGACGAACCTTTCCCGCGGCAGATGATCGAGCGTCGCGTACCAAAGGGCCTGAATATAACCGGGAATGGCCGGCGCATCAGTCACGTAAATCGGCTGCCCATTCGCGGCGGTAATCGCTGCCGGCAGGATTACGTTTCGATAATCAGCATCAAATATGTTCATTCGCGAAACCTCGCGCCCTCGACGCTCATGAACAATTTGAAAATAGCCCGCTTGCGCCATCGTCCCGACGATAACGGTCACCAGTAACGCGTGTCGGATTGCGGTTGCGCCCGAGATCAACCACGCCAACGCCGGCGTAGTCAGTACGATAAGAAAAACCGGTACCGCGCTTAATCGCAGAATGTGAAAATAGTCGCGGGTTAGCGACGCCGGTATAAACGAAATAACCAGGCCATAAATCACGAAGCCCCACCAGGCACTCACACTTTTGTTGGTTAACAGCAAACACACGCCCGCTGCTGCCATTACGAAAGTGACGATTAGCACGGGTCCGGTGCCGTAGGTCGAGGCGACTTGATAAGTCGACGGGTCACCTGTCACCAACATGCGCCACGGATTAATATTGTTGAAGTAGTGGCGGACGATTTCCACAACGTCCATGAAGTAACTTTGCGACGTTAGGTAGGTGAGGACGTTGAATCTTGCCTCCAACGCGCCGGGATGTCGCACCCGAAAAATAAACATCGGCAACAGGCTGATTGCATAAAGCAACCACACCCGGGCGATCGAGAAAAGCCGTGCCCGTTTCGCAAAGAGCAACAAACCCGCGGCCAGCAGCGGCGCGAGCAACCTGCCAATTGAATAGGTATAGGTGAGCAGTGCCAGCGTCAAGGCGATCCAGAGCGCATCGATCCATCTCCAGAGGTTCTTTTCAACAATGCGTTGTACCGCCCACAAGAACAGAGCGACCAGCAGCGGGTATAACGCGACCTCTACCACGATCCGGCTCAGCGCAAACAGCCAGGAAGTCGCGAGCGTCAGCAATATCAGCATCAACCCGATCCATCGCTGTTTCGTAAGGCGGAATCCGATGAGCCCAATTACTACCGCTGTCGCTACACCAAGCATCGCGCTTAGCGCTCTGGCGACCAAAATACTCGGACCAGTCAACCGAAAGATGGACGCGAGCAGATATATGTAGATTGGGTTCTTGTAGTCTCCGAAGGACCGAAAATAGAGCGGCCAGCCGACTCCGTATTCGTCACGACCGGTGCGGGAAATTGTGTGCGCGTTGTAGGCGACAGATGACTCGTCGATAAAAAATCCGGCCGGGTTCGTGGTCAGGTGACGCGTATAAACAACCACTCCCACCAGCAGGACGGCGGCGGAGGTAACAGCAAACAGATAACGGGGAAGGACGTCGCGGTTAGGTGGGGTCATCTTGCGGCCATTATTGATCGTCTTCGCGATAAAGATAGATCGTGTTTCCGAAAATCGCTTCGGGCTGCCGATTGCGATAAGCCGCAAGGTAATTCTGACTTTCCCCACCCTTTCGCCCGGGGATGGCATCGTCCGGCGGGATCGTCGAGCCGTTGAGAAAGGACGCGCCGATAGCCACGTAACGTGTCGGCGGAGCATCGCGAGAGACGTTCGGCGCCAGCAGATCGACGTACTCGATTCCGTACTGTGGCAATGCCGACTTGCCGCCTGCTACAGCCGCGCTCACTCGCGCCTCGGCGCGCGCCCTCAAATAATCCGCGAGTTGTTTATTATCTTCGCCCCACTCCACGTTTGAATCGGATAGATACCACCAGTGCGCATGGCTTGATGCGAATTGATTCATGTAAGGCATGTAGTCAGGAAACGTTCCTGCGACTTCGATTAACATCCAGCCAAAGATTATCGTTACGACAACAACACTGATGGCCTTGCTCTTGGATGAAAGCAAACGCGCGAGCAACCCGCCTGCCAAAATGAACAGAAACGGATAAGCTGGCAGGAGGTGCCGAATGCCGATGTTGATGTGACTCGACATCGCGAGTGCTGCGTAGACCGCCAACGGCGCCAGGCAAAACCAAAATTTCGTCTCGCGATGTTTGCTTCCACGCCATACGGCCCAGGCCAGGGCGGCAACTGAAATCAGCAGAAAAGGGATCGTGGTTTTGAGCGCAAATGCAACCGGAAAGTAGTACCACCAGCCGCGCTCGCTATACATGCCGAGCAGCGAAGCTTGGTGGCCGTATTCATTGTGGATACCGATGTTGTACGCGCCGAACAGGTAATAGGTGGGAACAATTTTCGATGCGATGCGAATCCCGGTTGTGATCGTGGTGAAGTTATTCGTTGATTTCAGCTTGACCCAATGCAGGTCGGATGCTTCGAGCGGCGGATGTTGCAAACGATAGGCGGCATTGACAGCAAAGATCGTGAAGAGCGCTGTCACGGCCCCGTGAATTACGATTTTCTTTTTGCCGTTTCGGGCAGAGCGCACAAAAAGCAAGATGGCCGTCAGTACCAGCACCGGGAGGACCACGAGCAACGAAAATTTCGTCAGTACGGCGATGCTCGCCGCCAACGCCAGCAGGAGCACGCGCCGGAAAGTTTGTGCTTCGGCATAAGCGTGCAGCGCGACGAAGACAAACAAATAAGCGAACGCTGAAGCAATGTCCGTGTGAACCACGTGACCGTGCGCGAGCACCGTTGGCTCAAGCGTGAAAACCGCAACTGCGATAACTGCCGCGGCCGCCCCGAACAGTTTGTGGGCGCAATAAAAGATCAGCGTGCCCAGCCCAAGCGTTAACAGGATCATCATTACACGTGGCCAGAAGCAGAGCGACTCGTAACGCGCGCGATTCTGCAGCCAGAAGCTCTGCATCGCCCACGTGCGCGCGGCAAAGTTTTCCTTCGCCGGCGATTGTGACGATGGCTGGTGCGGCTGAATAAACAGCAGCGGCAATGCGGCCCACATCTTGATGAGCGGCGGATGCTCGTTATTTACTTGAAAGTCACCGGCAATGAGATGCAAATAACCAGCAGGGATATGAATCGCTTCGTCAACGCTGATGCCCTTGCGCGCGATCACGCTCAACATGTTCACCGCCATGATCAAAAGCAGTAACGCGGCCAGGGTCTCGGCCCACCATCGCGAAAAGAATCGGCGCGCGTCCGGGCTAAGAGGACGGGATACTCGATCGCTGTCGTACATTATCTGATCTTTGATCTTTCATTGATTCCCAATGAGGTCTTCGCGGTAAAGATAGATCGATCCGCCGAACACAGCCTCTGGCGTTTTGTGACGATACTTATCAAGGAAGTTAACCCGCTCCGACTCGGTGGCGGGACGTCCATGGATCATCATGTCGGGTACAGTAGAACCATTAAGAAAGCTGGCGCCGATCGCTGCGTAATGTGTCTGCTCGGGTTCTTCGCCCTTTTCGTTGGTAATCCTCAATGGCTCGACTCCGTAGTGATGCAACACGAGAAAATCGCCCAGAAAAGCCGAGCGCACGCGTGTCTCGCCACGCTCGCTCAGGTAAGCCGCCAGCGCGGGAATGTCGTCACCCCACTCGACATTTGAATCGGAGAGGTACCACCAATGCGGTTTGCCGGCCGCAAACTGGTTTAGGTAACTCGTGTGATTTGGAAATGCCCGCACTGCTTCAGTCCCAATCCAGGCCAACGAAACAATCGCCACCAGCATTCCCGCGCGGGCGGCCTTTGGGGATTTGAGCAAAGATGCGAGCAGCGCTCCCCCGAGTATGAAGAGAAACGAATAGGCGGGGAGATAGTAGCGGACACCGATGTCTATGCGACTGAACAGAACATACACTGTGTAAATGACAAAAGGCGCCAGCATCCAAACATAATTCGAATCTCGTTTCCTGATTGCTTTTGCGCCGGCCCATCCGAGCGCCGTCAACGAGAGCAAGAGAAACGGAATCGTCGTCTTTAGCGAAAAGGCAACTGGAAAGTAGTACCACCAGCCGGTGCGGCTGTACATGCCGAGAAAACCCGCTGAGTGTCCGAGCCCGTTATGCCAAATCTGGCGCAGAATACCCAAAACAAAATCAGCCGGCACGATGTAGGACAACACACTGGTGAGGAGGGTAAGCGGTCCGGCCATCGACGGAAACGCTTCGTGAATCCACTGCACGTCCCATGAGGCGAGGCGGCGATGTTGAAAGAAATAAGAAGCGTTGATAGTGAAAATCGCCACCAGGGCAGCCGCTCCGCAATCAATCGCCACCCTTTTCAATGTTTCTCGCCGCTGGCTCGATCTCCAAATCTCAACGGCGAAATAGCTGACGATGATGAGCCCAACCAGCAGCATTGAAAATTTCGTAAGGACAGCCAGGCCCGTGGCCAAGCCCAGCCACGCCGCACGCTTGATCGATTGATCGAGTGCGTACCGTCGCAACATGAAAAAGAAAAGAAGATAACCGAAAGCGGCGGGCATATCGGTCTGGACCACACGACCATGCGCCAGCACTGTTGGCTCGAGCGTGAACAAAGTAACCGCGAGAAACGCGGCCACCGGACCAAACATTTCCCGCGCCAAGCGAAAGATGAGCAGGCCGAAGGCCACGCTCAATCCGATCATGAACACTCGCGGCCAGAACGAAAGCGACAGGAACTTGTCGGGATTGTTTTCCCAGAATTTCTCCATGTGCGCCCAACGCTCATCAGTCGATCCCGGCGCGCCTACGATTTGCTCCGGCCGAATTTCTTCGGGCTGAATAAATAGCAGCGGCAGGGCGGCGATGATTTTAGATAATGGCGGATGATCATTTATGAGCTCGAAATTACCGGCCGCCACGTGGTAATAGCCCGATGGAATCATCACGATCTCATCGATCGTAATGCTCTTGCGCGAAATCACTACCAGCATTTGCACGGACATCAATACAAGCATCGCGGCGCAGCCGAGCTGCGCGGCGTGCGTGACGATCCAGGAGCGCCCTGCTGCGAACGAACGACGCAGGTCGAGTTGAATCGTCGAGCCAACCGCTGCGGAGCTTTGTTCTATCCGCTGGTCCATTCTTTACTTTGCCTTAACGGTACTCACCTGGCTTAACGGGTCAGTACCGGGAGCGGTGCCGACCGGGTTTTCTTTGCCAATTGCCGGCTTTGCCTCAAAAGTCAGATCTAGCTCTCTGGTCAGAGGTGTTCCGTTCGTGTTGCTTCTACACGAAACTCATTTACCACGTTTAATCGACTCTTGAGCCAAAACCCCAATTGCCAATTTCCGATTGCGATTCATCGTTTGATCCCGACCGATCGCGATTGGCAATTGTAAATCGGCAATGACGACACCCGGTCGGTACTGACTCCAATCGGCACCTACTCAACTACCAGCGCCTGACTCAGGACTTCCGAACCCAAATCCTCAAACCACGCCAGGTGTTCTGAGACCATATCAAACTCCAGCCGGTATCTACCTGCCGAGGCCGGCGCGCGCAACGCGATCTCGAGGTCAACCGCGTCATTCGGTTCGACGTCGTGCGGCAGGAACGCGCCGGCGTGGTACCACGAGATTGGATGGCGGTTCTCCTCGAGCAAATGAGCGACCAGGTGCACGTCGCCCTTCTCGGTGCCGGCCTCACTTCCGCGCAACCAGAGCGCGTAGCCGCTGTTTTGAGCCCGCACGCGGAATCGTAACTCCTGGTTGGCGTGGCAGGCCGATGGTCCCGCAATTAAAGAGAGCTGACAACCCAAATAGCTAATCGAGCGGCTGTCGGGGAACGGCCGATGCTTGCGACAGGCGATCACGGCGCGATCGTTGGTCGCTGTCGGCAATACCTCGATTGCATCAAACCCGATGTTCCTTAACAAAGCAGTCAGAGCAGCCGGGCTCGGCAGGAACCAGTTATAGACCGCCTCCTTAGCTTCGGGACGATTTTCTACGTAAGCGATGGGGTGAAGGGTCGGCCGCTCGCCGCCTTCGTTATATTCAAAAGACGGTGGCGTCTTTTCCGGAGGATAGATCGCCGTTTCGAGCACCAGCAGGCGGCGGGTAATCAAAAACAGTTTCTCCAGCGCCAGCACGAGGTGTTTGCAGTGATAGATCAAGCCGAGCGCCAGCGTGATATCAAACTGTCCCATCCGGCCCGGGTCGAGATCGTAAACCGACTTTCTTTGGTAATCGATCTCCAGACCCAGCACGTCGCGCACGAACTCAGCCTGGCGGATCAAGTCGCGTTGCGAATCGATCCCCAGAACACGTGCTGCGCCACGGCGCTTCATCTCGATGGAATAGAAGCCGGCGTTGCAGCCAACGTCGAGCACCGTTTGTCCCGAAACGTCAGGCAAACACCCTTTCACTGCTTCCCAGGTGGGCCGGGGATGATCGACGGGTTCGCCAATGGCACTTTTTGATTTGGTAACCAGGCCGTCGCCGAGATCAATCCAATGAAACCAGGGTGCAAGGCGTTGCACCTCAGCCATGATTTCAGCACGCGTCATCATCTGTTGTAACTGTCAGAAAGGAGTTGTTGATGGTTCTTCCCAAGAACGAATGCCCGGCTGGATCATTTCACCACGGTGATCTTCGTCTTTGCCGTGGGCGAGCCTTTGTCACTAAACCAGGCAACTTGTTCCTGAATCACATCAATCTCGAGGATATAGTCGCCGGGATCCATCGGCGCGGTGACTACTAACGGCGTGTCCGTTTCTTGTCCAGGCGCCAAATCTTTGGGAATACCATAGCGCCCGTCCATGTTGGTAACCAGCGAACCGTCCGGCTTCAACCAACGATTTCCGGAGGCGATATAGAATTTATTGTCAGGTCGCGTGTTAACGCGCGCTCCACGGGACCACCACATTACGTCACTGTTGTTCTTGATTTTAACGTGAATGGTTTCTTTCTGCCCCACCCGCAGCTTCGCCGGGGGATCGACAATTGTGATTTGAGCCTTGAAAGCATCCTTAGGCAGTGCCGCTGGAACGTCGCCACTCTGGGGCGTCGCAGGCGCCTGCGCTTTTGTCGCCGGCCCCGGCGTTTGCTTACACGCGCAGATAGGAAACACCAGCACGATGGAAACGATCACAATGGTCGTTATTCGCATTATTAAGTCCGCCTCTCTCAATAAGAAGTTTTGGTGCTTACTCGACGCGAATGTTCAGACTCAGGACCTGTGAGCCTCGATCGCCAAACCAGGCCACGCCTTCTTGTATCGCATCGAGTTGCATAATGTAAATTCCAGGTCTATTCGGCGCCGTAATGGTCAAGGGTAGTTCGACTGCGCCGCCGGGCGGCAAGTCGGTAAAAAGTGCCGTACGGCCATCGACGTCGTTCACTTTCTCGCCATTTGGTTTCAGCCAGCGATTTCCTACGGTCAGTTGAAACTGCCACGCCGGTTGCCGGCCGGGCCAGGTGACCTCGCTTTGATTTTTCAGCACTACGCGGAGTTCATACTTCTGTCCCGCGGGCAGTGTCGCCGGCGGATTGATGGCCGAAAGCGCCGCGTTGAAGGCGTTGTCCGGAAGCGGCACGCCCGTTTCCGCCGCGCCTTTGTCATTGGTAGTCTCTGCCGCTCTCGGCACAACTTCGACCAGCAACAGATCAAACTTCAAATTGGTAGAAAAATAATAGATCGAGACCGGGCGCGAGTTTCCCATGGCGAGACCGCGCGCCACAAGTGCATTCCGCGCCGCGTCGTAGTTCTCCCGATCAGTAAGCGTGAACATTCGTTTGTCACGATGCTCACTCAACACATCAGCGACTTTTTTGCGCGCGACCGGATTAGCAAAGTACTCGAGCACGCGGACCCCCACCGCGGGCACCTCAGGCTTCAGTAAGGCCTGAATCGCAGATGTCTTATAAGTGGTTTCGATCCAAAGTCCAACGTCCTCGAACAGGTGTCGATCCGCGGGCGCGAGATAGGCGCCCAAGTCGCGATCCCGCAGCAGATTGCGTGCCTCATTCAAATCAACATCGAGCTGTTGGTCAAATACGGTTGGGCGCGCGCTCCATTCCCATAGATAAGCGCGCGCCAGAGCAAACGGAGCAGAAAGGAAAAGCAGAAGCGCGAGCGCGCTAACATCAAACAGCTTTCGCCAACCTGGCAATTTGCGCGATCTATTCCAGGCCTGAATCGCTATCCAGATGATCAAAATCCCGCTGGTCAACTCGAGAAACAACGCATAGCGAATATAGCCGCTGCTGGCGCTCCAGAGGAGCGCGCCAGCCAAGGTAATCAGGGCAATCTGGCGGACACGGCGGTTTCGACGCGCCGGCAGAATCACAGCTGCGGCAACCAGGAATCCGATAGACAACCGGCCTGAATAGAACGCGTATTCACTGAGGCGTGATGGATGAAAGAGCATGACGACCGGCCAGCCCAATATTTCCAGCACGCCATACGGACCCCAGCGAGGATCGAAGAGGATTCCCTGCGGCCAGTAAGGCGACTTGAACAGCCCGTTGTAAAGCGGAAACACAGGATTGCCGGTCATCCGGTAGATAAAGATAGTGAACGGCAGCAGCGGCAGCGCGGAAGCAAGCGCCGCGGGCACAACAATCTTCGCCAGGCGCCTAAATATTCGGCCTCGATCCAACGACGAGGTGGCAGCAATTAGGTTAAAAATGTAGACCAGGGCTATGGGAACAGCATAGATCAGATTGGCTAACTTGAATGCGACAGCCGCGCCAAGCAGGAGCGACAATCGAATCGTCCGCCGCGCCAACGAATTTTCGTGGCTCGCGTTAACGCTAACCAGCATTGATTCGAGCAACAGCGGCAACGCCAGCAAATCAACCATATAGTTGTTGACTTGAAACAGAAGCTGCTCGGTCGCCAGCACGAAAAACACAGCCCCGGATCTCAGCCACGGAGATCGAATCCAATCACGCAGAATGCGGTCGAGGATCGCTCCGGTCCAAAGCAAAGCCAGGCAGTTGACCACCGTCCCCAGCCGATAGCCAAACAGGTGGCGATACAATCCAGTAACAATGTCCGGGGTCGGATTGAAAGGCGCAGGCGTGGGGAAAAAATCTCCGGGAATCAGCAGCGGCCCCCGCAAAGCACGCTCACCATGAAAGATGTGATAATTCAGGACATCGAAGGACAGATCAGGAAATGGCAGGCGAATCAGATAGAAGAAAAGCAAAGGCAACGCCACCAC
>JBKPEE010000206.1:0-32714 GCA_046728235.1 Acidobacteriota bacterium | reverse complement strand
GTGACAAATCGTAGGCCCGGTTGCAGGCGAACGAAACATAGACCCCGCTGGACGTTACCGCCGGCGATGTGGGCCCGCTGTTACTCGTCGGGGCTGTCCACTGGATCGCACCATCGGATTCCGAGATGGCGTATACCGTGCCGCCAACGCCACCTGCCTGCACAAAGAGGCTACCGCCGGTGGCCACTGGTGGCGAGCCTATCTGGTTGTTACTCACCAGCTGTCTCGACCACGATAAGGCACCGGATGCGCTATCAAAGGCTTCCAGCAATCCATCGATTCGCGCGGCGAACACTCGATTCCCGTCATAGGCAATACCGATCCATATTACGCCGCCCGGCAGGTCGACACTCCAGAGGTCCCCACCATTTGCATCGTCCAGGGCACGGAGCTGAGATCGAAAGGTGGATTGGTTTGTGGTCATCACGAAAACTCTTCCCGAGACGATCAGCGGGTATGAGACCTGTGCGCCCAAATCCCGAGACCAACGCGGTACCAATGGCGGGGTGATGCCATCCATCTGCGACCCTGTATGCGCAGGATCGATTTGAAAGGCGACGGCCTGGCCAGTGGGCGGAGTTGGGGTGGCCACCGGAGCCGGCGGCGTCGGAGTGGGCGTGGGCGTTGGTGTTGGTGTCGGAGTCGGCGTCGGTGTAGGCGTCGGGCTTGCTCCGCATCCTGTCCAATTGAGCTTAACCGTCCCTGCATCACCGCCCCAGCCATCAACCGCTATGCTGTAAGTCGTTCCGCCGATCGCGCTGAAGGAAACGGTGCTGGTTCTGATTACACCGTCCTGTACGTCGTCGTTGAATTTAACTTGCGTCAACGAGCTGACGCTGTTTCCGGTATAGACGGCGAGGATCGTGTCAAAGTCGCTGCCACTGGTGGTGATTGTCGTGCTGCCCGATGAAGGCGCCTGCCATTGATACCAGATGGTGTGACTCGGACTTAAGGAAGTCGAGTCGGGAGGATCGTGGCTCGGCTCTCCGGTTTCGGCGGTCGCGCCAAAAGTTGATCCGCTGACACTCCCTGAACACCCACTAATTGCCTGCGCATTGGCAAAGTTATCATTCGGCGGAGGCGTTGGCGCCGGCGGAGGCGGTGGCGGCGGAGCACTATTCGTCAGATTGTATCCGAATGAACCCAGCGCCAGGACATCGTTACTCGTGATCGTTCTGCGACAGCCGTCGGGAATCGCCGGATCCATAATTCCAATAGTTCCGCCGCACGTCAAAACATGTTTCCAGTGACTCGACTGCCAGCCATCACCACCGTTTGAACTGGAAGCAGCAGGCCCGCCGGTGGACAGACCCAATTCAGGATTGCCTGGGATAAAGTCATATTGAAGCGGATCGGGTGAGCCGCCAATCGTGAGGATGCGCTGTGCGGTTGCAAACGTCGACGTGGTGGTACCGGTACGAAAACGATATAGATCCCAAACCGAAGGCTTCGGAAAGTTCTCTCCCGCATCTGAATCAAACCCCAGCGCGTGACCAATCTCATGCGTTGCGACGGCGTCAAAGTCTATGGCGTTGGCAGTGATCCCGTCGCTCGGATCGAAATCAAAAGTATTGTTGGAATTGAACGCGATTCTCGCGGCCGTATCTGTCGATAGTGCAGTCGCGGGTAACAATCCAATCGCACGCGCCACTGAATCTGAAACGTCTGCCGCACCAGCGTCTCCGAGATCCGTAGGCACGGTTGTCGCAGGCAGTGAGTTAAAGATGGCCTGCTTGGTCGCATTGCCCTCACCGTTTGCTTCCGCGATCAGGTTCGCCCGCACCGCAGGGTACGGATACGAGGAACTCGGGACTCTGGTCGCGCCGAGTATGTTGGGGGGCCACGCTTGCCCAAAGTTGGTCGGGCCAAAGTCCACATCAATATAGATTGTGACCGGCGACATAATCACGTTTTCCCAATTCTGTGCAGCCTGATTGAATGCCTGCGTCGCGGCTGCATTCTGTTGCAGCTGCTGTGTCGCTCGCAGAATGATTATCAGGTTTGTGGTTTCGGGAATCTGGGCTTCGCGCGCCTGGTTAAGTTCCAAATGATTGATTTGACGCAGTCCAGGCTTTTGGAGATCGGCCTGCTCTCTGTCTCTGATCTCTTGCGCCGTTGCTTCACGGCAAACAATCTCGCCAGTGTCGCTGCGGTAAACGGTGAACTCGCGCCGACTGGATTTCGCTCCATCCGGCGCCTGTGGCAGCGAATTAGCCGTCCTCAATGAGGCAGTTTGCGAAGCATGCCGATGACGAGCCGCGGCGGTCTTTTGCAAAGCATCGGCGGACGACTCAGCCTTCGAGAAATGATTCAGTCTTTGAGAGAAGATAGCGGTGCCCGCGATCAGCGTGGCGAGCCCCGCCAGGGTAATCAGGCGACGTCTATATGAGAACATAAGACTAGTTGACCAACATCGAGGGGTGGAAATTCGTTCAGCCGGCGGGAAGAGGCGGCATGCAATCGTTGGACATCTTCCGAAATCCGCCGCTGCTGGCAGCGTGCGGATTGACGGCCGGGGGCGCCCAATCACACGGCGGCTATTCTAGCAGGAGTCTCGTTGTGGGCGAAACTATCTGAGGGTGCTTTTGGCTATGGAATCGATGCGCATACGCGCCTCGAGAGCTTCCGCGGTGCCGGGATAACGACGAACGATCTCCCGCCAGGCCCAGCCTTCATAATGGAATCTCTTTGTGGCATGGTCGAACGTGAAGGTAACGCCCTGCCGGTTGAACCGATCAAGCCCGCTATAGTTCAAGTAATAAGAAAACTCAGGCGCACCACCAGCGGGAAGTTCACGCTTCTCGAAGCGTCGTTCAGCCTCGCGCGAAAGTTTCCCTGCTGCTTCTTCCGCGGCATCGCCGTAAGTCAGTAACACCTTCGGTCGCAGAGGCGAATGTGGAAATGTGCCGAGGAAGATCCTGGCTCGCGCCACTCGATCGAATTCGTCGGCGCTTTCGAGCAGCGTCGAGAGCCTTTGATCGTCACCCACGCGCCAGGCGGCCACGACCGCCTCGCTTTGCAGCCAGCCGGATGTGCGACGACTGATGGCCACACGGTAGAAGCTGAGACCGTCGCGCGTGCGGCTGAAACCTCGAATAGAAACCAGGCGGCCGCGACTCAAGCGGCGAACCAGACGCGCTGAAAGGTCAGGCGCCCTTCTCAATGCTGCAAGTCTTTCGTCCGCCACCACTGCCAGGTGGCCACCCGTGGGAACGCGCGGCTTCTGAGCGAAAGAACTTATGGCGATTCCCGCAAGGACGATGAAGCCAAAGTTTCCCAACGCTCGTTGGACAACTCTTTTTGCCACAATTCGTTCTCTTCTCCGAGACGGCGGCATCGATCTAGCACGCTCCAGACGCGGTTCGATCGCGCGACCCGACTGGAGCGCAACCGTCCCGGTTGCTCTTCAGTTCGCGTTTCGGCCTTCGCGTTCAGATGCAAGCGAGGACCGCTTGCGCTCCAGTCGCGTGGACGCTTGCGCTCCAGTCGCGCGCCTAAGACGCGCGCAAGCTAACCGCGGCGGCGAGTAGTGGCCGCGGTTGTGCGAGCTGACCGTGCGCCGGAGACGGCGGAGTTCAACCGCTCGCTAATCCCGGCATGATGAAAATGGCAAATAGCCACAGCGAGTGCATCCGCCGCGTCATGTGGTTCGGGGATGGCCGTTAATGACAAAAGCACCCGCACCATTTGCTGCACCTGGTGCTTGTCAGCGTTTCCGTATCCGGCAACCGTCTGCTTCACGCGCCGGGGTGAATATTCGGCGATCTCCAGGGCCGCGCGTTCGGCGACCAGTAAGGCAACGCCTCGTACCTGGCCCAGCTTCAGAGTGACTTTCGGATTGACCGAGTAAAACGCTTCTTCGATCGCGCAGGCCTCGGGTTTCAGTCGCTCGATTACTTCTTCCAGGGCCCGGCTAATCTTTAACAAGCGCGAAGCGAAGGATGCCGAAGACGAAAGCTTGACTGAGCCATATTCAATCAGCCGGTAGCTTTGGCCGCCACTGTCACCTTCGATCACGCCCCAGCCGGTCGTCTCACTCCCTGGATCAATTCCGAGTACACGCACGATGATGAGAGTTTACCGCATTGTGCAAGCACGATGTTGAAAGCTTTTCTTATTTTCTTAGCAGGAGGATTAGTGGACTTTGCAACTTTTGAATCAGCAGTACAGGATCGCGACTAGCTGGTTTGTCCTGCGCTCCAGTCGAATTTTTTCGCGTAGGCCCTCACAGTAACCCTCTCCCAAAGGGAGAGGAAAAAGCCGGCACCCAGTTCACGCCGCCGCCATATCGGCCTCGCTGATATCAAAATTGGCGGAGACCTTCTGCACGTCGTCGTGATCTTCGAGCGCTTCCATCAACTTAACCATCTGGTTCGCTTGAGAGCCTTCCAACTTGATGTAGTTCTGCGGAACCATTTCGACTTCCGCGACCTGCGGAGTTACGCCTGCGGATTTAATCGCATTCTGCACAGTTTCGAAAGTATCTGGCGAGGTAATAATCTCCCAGTTATCTTCATCATCGCGAATATCTTCAGCGCCGGCTTCGATAGCCAGGTCGAAGAGCTCATCTTCGGTTTTCGCCGCTTTCTCAACCACCAGATAACCTTTCTTATCGAACATCCAGCCAACCGATCCCGACTCGCCCAGGTTCCCTCCGTTCTTTGAAAAGATGTGACGGATCTCGGCCACGGTGCGGTTGCGATTGTCGGTCATGGCCTGAATTAACAGAGCGACTCCACCCGGGCCATAGCCTTCGTAGGTGATCTCTTCATAGTTGACGCCTTCTTCTTCACCAGTGCCGCGGCGTATCGCGCGGTCGATCGTGTCGTTCGGCATGTTGCCGGCCTTGGCGTCGGCAATCGCTTTTCGCAAACGCGCGTTCGCGTCGGGATCACCGCCGCCCGTGCGAGCTGCGACGGTCAATTCCTTGATGAACTTGGTAAAAAGTTTGCCGCGCTTGGCGTCGAGCGCGCCTTTCTTGTGCTTAATCGAATGCCACTTCGAATGTCCCGACATCGCGAGATTAGGTCCTTACCTTTAGATTAGGATTGGTTGTTGGCCAGCAAATATATCACAGCATCCGCAGCCGGTTGGAGCGCAAGCGTCTTGCTGGCAATGGGCGCGTCGCGCGAACTCGCCTAATCGAAGGAGGCAACCGGGACGGTCGCGCTCCAGTCGAGGAAACGGTACGCGTTTATTTCACCTTCTCATACTCCTGACGCGCAGCGACCAGCGCTGGCAGGTTCGCGTCAGCATCTTTCCAGAGCGCAAAGAAATCCTGATAGGCTCTTCGCGCAGTTGCGCTGTCCCCACTAATCGCCGCAGCTCGCGCAAAACCAAGCTGCGCCAGTGGATACAGTGGTGAAGTCAGGTACCACCCGCGATGATCCAGGATGGTCTTGAATTCTTCGGCAGCCTGCGCGCCACTCTTGACTTTCAGATATGCCTCACCCCGAAGGTATTGCGGCCAGTAATCGCCAAACGCCTCATACCTGCGCGTCGATTCCAGCAGCTGCAGCGCTTGTGCCGCATTGCCCTTGTTTAGTTCGTTTTGCGCCTTGATGATTGGCAACCAGCTGGCATTGAGCAATGTGTCGAGCGGAAACACCTTAGTTAATTCATCGACCAGACTTTGGGCCTGGGCCGTCTGGCCGCAACGGGCAAATGCGTTCGCCGCGCTGACGAGATTCGCCTGCTCTCGTGAAAGACCCAGCGCCTGGTTTACCATCTGCATCGCGCGCGGGCAGTTAGTTAGGGCGGCGTCACGGGTGGCTGCGACGAGCATCAGTTGGGCCATGGTTTCTTTCTTGTCCGGCTGGCGAACCATCTCGATCGCCCGATCATTGAGCTGGTCAGCTTGCTTGAGTTGTCCTTGAAAAGCGGCGACTTGCGCTTGCCAGTTGAGAGCGAACTCGACATTCCGGTTTGCATCGGCCCAATCAACCTGTCCTTTCATCAAAGCTTCGTCGCCCTGCACGAACCCAAGCTGATAAAGACGCGTGTGCATGTTCGTGCTTTCCGGGTTTAGTTCCTGCGCTTTGAGAAGGATCTTTCTCGCTTCGTCAAATCTATTCAGCTCGATATACGCGACGCCGACATTCACCAACGCCCGAGGATCATTAGGATTTAGCTCAATCGCTTTGTTGCCTTCCCGGGCGGCCAGCTCAAACGGTCCCGAAGTCGTATAACGATTAGAGAGCAAATTCAGGGGCTCCCAATCGCGCGGATAAGTCGCTTGCCACTTCTCCAACTCTTTTATCTGATCGTCCCACTGCCCCGTGACGCCGCCGTAGTAACTCGACGTGATAATAAATCGTTCGCGTTCGCTGACGCGGTCCCTCAGTTCGTACGCTTTGATGAATTCATCCCGCGACGCCTGCAGCATTTTCGTGTTGTTGTAGCAGTAAGCAAGACGCGCGTGAGCGATGGCAAAGTTCGGATCGATTTTCAGCGCATCCTGATAGAAGGGAATCGCGTGAACGTAATCCGCTTTAAGGTGGGCCTGCAGGCCCCGCGAATACTGTCGCAGGGCATCAAGTGAAGGGGTGGTTACATTTTCTATCGGAGCGTCAAACGCTTTAATG
Organism: Acidobacteriota bacterium; assembly: GCA_046728235.1. GTDB lineage: Bacteria > Acidobacteriota > Blastocatellia > Pyrinomonadales > Pyrinomonadaceae > UBA11740. The sequence goes on along the minus strand of JBKPEE010000206.1, from coordinate 26,130 downwards.
GTTACCAGAGACTCGCCCAGCTTTTCGCGCAAACGTAAAGCCGCCGATCCCAGCAACTTCAAAACCTGCTCTTTACCGTCGGCTTCGAATTGCTCGCTCGCGATCATGTCGCCCGTTTGCGAGTTCACCGCATCAAGCAAGACTACGTAGTGCGTGCCCACGCCGGAAATTGATCCCAGTAGCATGGCCTTGATACTTTGCCGGGCGCAGATGTCCTTGCCGATCTCGCGGTTAATCCTGGCATCCGACGAAAGGTTCATCAATTTCAGCTGGGCGCGAACGCGGTCTTCCGAAAAGATGTTGAGAAAAGGAGATTGCCCAAGCTGCACCGCCAGGGCTTGTTTGAGCGTGTCGTCAAAAACCGGGTCGCCGGTGCTATTGGTAAAGTCAGCCAGGAGAATCGTGTCTTTTTCCGTGAGCAGGTTCTTTTTGCGAATTACGGAAAAGTAAATAATGGCAGCGGCGGCAATCAGCACGACCAGCGCCGCCACCACCACACCGGTTTTGTGACGCTTGATCTCGCCCACGACGTATTCAGCGCTTGAGGCCCGCGTTTGCGCCGCCGGGGAAAGACCCGAGGTGGAGAGCGCCGGAGGCGCGGCTGATTTCGTGCTGCGCGCCATCGCCCGTTCCATTTCCGTGTCGGCTGCGGAGCTGAACGAAGCGGAGTAATGATGAGGCGCCATTGATCGTTCGAGCTCGCTTTGAAATTCAATTCGTTGCTTGAGCTTCTTCAGATCCGACTCGAGCTCGCGGATGGTTTGATATCGTTCAGCAGCATCTTTGCGCAGGGCCTTTAACACAATCCATTCAAATTCAGGTGGCGCATCCGGAGCAAAGCGAGCAACCGGCGACGGATCGTTCTTGGCGATCGCGACGATCACATCTGTCTTAGTCTCGCCGGAAAACGGCGGGCGGCCGGTGGCCATTTCGTAGAGCACGACACCCAGGCTCCAAATGTCGGTGCGCACGTCAACCGGTTTTCCGCGTGCTTGCTCCGGCGACATGTATTGCGAGGTTCCCAGCACCATGCCGGCGTCGGTTTGCACCAGCGCGCGCGTAATAGCTTCGGTGTCCGTGACGTCAGACGGCCGCTCCATCAGTTTAGCCAAACCAAAATCCAGGACTTTCACGTGACCGCCACGGCGGATCATTACATTCTCAGGCTTGATGTCACGATGAATGATCCCCGCGGCATGCGCCTCCTCCAGGGCGCCGGCGATCTGAATGCCGATATTGAGCACTTCAGGCAGCTCCATGGGCGGACCAACCAAACGTCTTCGCAATGTCTGGCCATCGACAAACTCGGTGGCGATAAAATGACGCCCGCCGTCGTCGCCCAATTCGTAGATGGTGAGAATGTTGGGATGATTGAGCGCCGAGGCGGCATAAGCTTCCTGATCGAAGCGGTTGAGGCGATCGCGGTTTTGCGTGAGCTCCTCGGCCAGCAGTTTGAGCGCGACCTTGCGGCCGAGTCGAGTATCCTCGGCGAGATAAACTTCGCCCATCCCGCCTGAGCCTAGTTTTTTGATAATTCGATACCGAGAAATGGGTTCGTCCATTTGAGGATCTCGAACGCTACGGTAACTTGCTCAACTCATCGCGGGTGGTCGCGCTCGGATTCGCAATGCGAACCACCTTGTTCTTTGAATTATTTCCGGTAACCAATGTGATTGCAGCTTGTGGAACTTTAAGTTTCTTCGAGAGAAACTTGACCAGTTCACGGTTCGCAGCGCCGTCGACGGGTGGTGCGGCGATGCGAATTCGCAACGCTCCGTCCTGCAGACCGGCTACTTCGCTCCGCGACGCGCGCGGCGCGACGCGCACTGTGAAAGTAATCCCAGCCGAATCTTCACGGTACCACGTCACGCGGCGCTAATGGTAAATGGTAAATCGAAATTCGTAAATCCTGATTTCAGAAAAATTGCAGGGGCCAGTCGCGCAGCAGCGTCGTCGCCACCGCCGTCTGGCATATCCATACGATAAAGAAAGCGATCAGTGGAGAAATATCGAACATGCCGACCGTCGGAAGCATCCGGCGCAACGGTCTCAGGAGCGGCTCGGTACCCCGCACCAGAAACCGCATCAGCCGATTTCCGTAGCTGGCACCGCCCCATGAAAAGATGATGCGGACAAATATTGCCAGCGTGTACAGACCCAAAAAGCCGAAAAGCAGATATCCGAGAATCCCGGCCGGTGCGTTCACGCGATGGCTGGTCGTCGCGTAAAGGATGCCGGCAATTGTATTGAGGATTGTGCCGGCAATTTGCACGGTAAGATATCCCGCGATGATCATCAGGACCACCACAATGAAGGGCGCCACCCTGGGATCGAGTCTGAAACCGCGCAACATCGCCCGGGCGGGCAAGAGAACCGGTTCCGTCGCTCGCCGCACATTGCGCGCATGCCAGGTGAAAGGATTGACGTCATAGTAATCAAAAATCACGCGCAGGATGACCAGTAAAACGCCGGCTACCACCATCAATATAATGGCGGTACGAATGAAGAAGTAGATTAATGCCAGCAGCGTCATCTGTGATTCTGGTGCTGTCTTAAGTTGCCTCTAGCGTTAGTTGAGCGAACCATCCACGAATTACACGAAGAAACCGGGAACTCTGGCATTCTTCGTGGGTTTCGTGTGGTTTCCTGGATCGTACTTGAGCTCCGATTCGAGTTCGCAACTTCTAAACGTAAAGTATTTCCAAATCAAAAGGTACTACCTGATTACCGTCTCGCCTCGAACGGGCCGAGCTACCGACCTCGCTCGCCAAAGATTGCGGTTCCCACGCGTACGATCGTGGCGCCCTCTTCGATGGCCACCTCGAAATCATGTGTCATGCCCATCGATAGCTCGCCCGGTCGATTTTCAAAAGCGCCCTCAGCCAACAACTCATCGCGCAGCTCGCGCAAGCGCCGAAAATAAGGACGCACGCGTTCGACTTCATCAAAGAAGGGCGGCAACGTCATTAAACCCGTTAACTGCAATCTGGAGCATTGGCGGATCTCAGTAATCAGTTCTCGGATAGATTCTGCATCCACTCCGCTCTTGGTGGCTTCATGACCGAGATCAACCTGAATCAGCACCGGTAAGGACTCTCGGTTCTGTTCGTGACAGATTCGATCCAATCGTTGCGCCAATGCAACTGAGTCAAGCGAATGAATCACATCAAACAATTCGACGGCTCGCCGCGCCTTGTTCGATTGCAAATGACCAATCAAGTGCCAGCGCGCCGACTCGCGACCTACCGAAGGAATCTTCTGCTCAGCTTCCTGGACCCGATTTTCGCCAAAGTCGGTCAGCCCGGCGTTTATCGCTGTTTGTATTGCTGCAACCGGATGCGTCTTGCTGACGGCGACGAGCCTGATCTCCGCGGTGGAGCGGTGGCCGCGGCGGGCCGCTTCATCCATGCGCTCGCGCACGCGCTGGATCCGTTCAGGCAGCAATGACGCTGTATTCGTCCCTGTTATCGTATTTAACAAAGTGTCTGAAACCCAACTATAACAATGCTGCAAAGCCTTGGCTAACAAGCCTCACTATAATAAAGCTGAAATATCTTTCTCCTCATACCCCTTAGGCTTTAATTAGGCGCGATATCGACACAACCGCGTTCGCATCGGAATTTGGCTGAGATGAAAACCGGTACTCTCCCCACTCTTTTTTGAGCAGGAGGAAACTTAATGAGAAGCGCAGCACTCAGAATCGGATTTGCCCTCATGATTTTAACTTTGGTATCGGGCTCCGGGTTTGCCCAGGGTCGCGGTCGCGGAGTAGGACTGGGAAGGAGATCGGACGTTTTTTCCAACGGCATCGACGCGCGTAACCGTCGTTTCAACCTGCGGGGATCGAATCAGAACTGGAAGTGTAGCGTTTTTGTGAATTGTCATGATGCGCGAGATGGTCGCTTGGACGGGCGAGGGCCGAGAGTCGGCCGGAACTACGGATTCGCTCGCGCGTCAGCCGTCGGATATCGGCGTCGATACAACATGAATGATTATTGGAACCGTCGTCACACGATTTATGTGAACAATGGTTGGCGCTACCGAAATCGCACGTGGAGGGACAGATAGGGCGTCCCAAAACAGGCAGAGAGAGCGGTCAAATAGAAAAGTCCGCGAATCAGCCACATCAACTCCTCGAGCTTCCATATCGGGTTGATTCCCACGATATGGTGTGTTCCAAATCCTCTCCGTCTGAACGAAACCTATGTCTTTAAAGAGCCTCCTATCTAAGGCACGGGCTGGCATAGAGATTGTTTGCCTCTGGCCGGCCCTTCCCGACTAGGGGTCCATCAGATTTAATTCATCTCACCTGGTCCTGGAACCACATGGAGGAACTCATGTCGACACAGAGAATGCGCAGGTCTACGGTTCTGTTCGCCTCGCTTCTGGTCCTGGCTTTGCCGATTATTTCGCTCGCGCAGGGGCGGGGGAACGGCAAGGGAAATGGAGCTGGACCTAACCTGGATAAGAAATGCGCCAAGTTTGTGAACTGTCACGATGCTCGTGACGGTCGCTGGGATGGTCGCGGACCGGCAGTCAATCCAGCCGTCAATCCAGTCTTCAATCCAGTCGGGCCGCTGCCGCCTGATCCCAACGTTATCCGCCATCGCCGTAACCGAGATGACGATAGCAACGACGACGTCCTGAATCGCCGGTCAAGAGATCGCCGAGTAGATCGCAACGGCAACGTAAACCGGAACGACAGCGGCAACACCAACGGCGACGGCACCTGGCGACGGCACCGGCGAACCACCTCAGACAATACCGAGACCCGCAATCGCCGTGTGCATCGTCATAATCGCAACAACGTCAATTGAATTCTGATTGCTTGACACCCCACAGACGCGTTCGTAAGATCGAAAGCCTTCGCGGATGTGGCGGAACTGGCAGACGCGCAGGTCTCAGAAGCCTGTGATGGTGACATCGTGGAGGTTCAAGTCCTCTCATCCGCACCATAAAAGTCCAAAGGCGAGTCTTAAGACTCGCCTTTTTATTTCGGTTTGGAGTACCGCGCCGATCGTTCTCACCATAGATATCTTCGCTTTTTAGGAACCTTACGACCGCCGGTTCAATTTGCCGCCCACCAGAACGCCGACCGCGCTAATGAACGGAAACGCAAACGGACACCAAATCGGCCAGTAGGCTCTCGCCGCAGCTTCCATTTGGGGCACATCACCGACACGGACCAGGTTGGCATTTGCCCGAGCCTTGAAGACGGCGGGAATCGCCAGCAACACCCCAAGGATTATGACAACGACTGCGAGCGCGACCGTCGTCCGTCCGCCTTTGCCGATCGCACCGGCAACGAATCCAGCGATGATGCCGGTGACCAAAATAATTACCGCCGACATCGCGATCCAGCGATTAGACGCCAGGTACAACCCAGGCTTAAATGCGTTTGAGGGTCCGACCACCATATACAAAGTGACGAACCCAAAAAAATTCAGAATGAACATCAAAACATAACCGACGATCACGCCGATAATTGTCCGCGCCATGAATGAACGTCTCCCTGTCCGGTGGATTTGAAAAGCCGAGCTGCGTTTATCATATCTTCACACGCAGCAGCAAGCCTTATTGTTTCGCAATCGCGCTGCGCCCGTCGCGCAAAACGTACTTCTGAATCTTTCCGGTGGCAGTTTTCGGCAACTCTTCGACGAACGTGACTCCATGCGGCGCCTTGAAGTGTGCCAGATGTGAGCGCGCAAATTCGCATAGCTCATCCGCGCTGACGGCCGCACCTTTGGCGAGCACCACAAAAGCATGCGGCGCTTCGCCCCACCGCTCGTGGGGAAGACCCACAATCGCCACTTCCTGCACGGCCGGATGGCGCAGCAGCACGCCCTCCACTTCTACGGACGAAATATTTTCGCCGCCGCTGACAATTACATCCTTCAAACGATCGCGAATTTCGATGTATCCGTCAGGGTGAACCACCGCAGCGTCGCCGGTATGAAACCAGCCGCCGCGCATGGCGTGGGCGGTCGCTTCCGGATCGTTGTAGTAACCGTCCATCACCACATTGCCACGGACGACGATCTCGCCGACGGTTTCGCCATCGAGCGGCACTTCGGCGCCTTCATCGTCGACGACTTTTGTCTCGCCTGACGTGATCAGCTCAACCCCCTGGCGCGCTTTAATGATCGCGCGATCGGCAATGGACAGCGCTTCATGTTCCGCACGTTTTTCACAGACGGTAATAAACGGAGTTGTTTCAGTCAGCCCGTAAACCTGGGTGACCGTCCAACCGAGCTCGTCTTCCAGACGCTCGATTGTTGAAGCCGCGGGCGGCGCCCCCGCCGTAAAGACGCGCAGACCGCGCGGCGCTGTGCGGCGCACCTCCTCATCGGCATTAGCGAGGCTGATCAAAACTGTGGGCGCCGCACATAGCATGGTGATTCGTTCCTGCCGGATCAGTTCAAACACCCGGCGCGGATCAACTTTGGGAAGACAGACGTGCGTCGCGCCGGCGGCCGTGACCGTCCAAACAAACGTCCAGCCGTTGGCATGAAACATCGGCAACGTCCAGAGATAGCGATCTGCGCACGACATGTGCTCATGCACCAACGTGCCGATCGAATTCATGTAAGCGTTACGATGCGTAATCATCACGCCTTTCGGCCGTGAGGTCGTGCCGCTGGTGTAATTGATTGTCAGCAGGTCCGTTTCGTTGAGTTTGGGCCTAACAAATTCATTTGTCGCCTGCGTCAGCAAGGTTTCGTAATCAAGCCAACGATCGCGTGATTTATCAAGCGCCACGAAGTGCTTTACCAAAGCTAGTTGCGAACGGACCCTGTCAATTGACTCGAGATAGTCTGAATGAGCACAGACGACTTTCGCGCCGCTGTGATTGATGAGATAAACGAAGTCGTCCGAGGTCAGGCGGTAGTTAATCGGCACCAACACCGCGCCGATTTGCGGTACCGAATAAAACGATTCGAGTTGCGCGTGCGTGTTCGGCGCGATATAGGCAACTCGATCGCCTGGCGCGACGCCGAAGGCCAGCAACGAAATCGACCAGCGATCGCACCGGTCGAAAAATTCTTCGTAAGTTAAGCGCAGCTCGCCATCGACGACGGCTTCGCGATCACCGTACAACTTGCGCGCCCGACGCGCGAAATCCATAGGAGTTAATGGAGTCTCCATTGATGCGTCTTAGTTGTTTACGCCCGGAACGGCTGAGACTCTATCAACGCTGATTGATTGCAGCAAGCGCAACTTCTTGCCGGGAGCGCGTTCCCGTCCGCATGAGCGCGAACCGCTCTTTTTTCGTTGAGTTATTGCGCGAGGCTTTGCTCTCAAAAAATCAGATCCAGCTCTCTGGTAAGAAGTCTTCCGTTCGTGTTGCTTCGTGTGGTTTCGTGGATCGTCTTTGTTTCCCGAACCAACAGAAACGATCCACGAAATCACACGAACTACACGAAACTCATTACCACGTTTAATCGACTCTTGAAGCAAAAGCCGCTGAGCGATATCGCGGCTTAGCGGGTCTAATCTGGTTTAGGCGGCGCGGTCTTATCTTGCTTTGGCTTTGGTGGCGGCGGCAAATCTTTCAAACACTGGTCGGCGATCGCCAGCGTCGTCATCCCGCGCACTGTCTTTTCGTTCAGATTACTCGCGAGATAGAGCGTCCCGTCAAAATCGAGTTTGCTTATTTCCCGAAAGACCGCCTCCGGGCTGAACGCAAGCGTCTGTAGCGTGCGGTAGGTTCCAAACGCCTTGCCCTCCAAGTGTTTATTAATCCGGTCGCTGGAAAGATCGACCGACTCGACATGGTTGATGGTCTTCACCACCTCGCCCAGCAGTGCCACACTTCGATTTGGATCGATCGTGCTGTAGAGATGAATTACGACCAGCATCGCGCGTGCTTTGACTTCCGAGTCCGGCGCCTTCGCCACGGTGTCGATCACTTCGTCCAACATCTCGCGAGCATCCGTGTCGTTCTTCCGTTGCTTGAGTGACTCCGTCGCAATTTGGGAATACAGATAGGCGCGCTGGTCCGTTTCGTCGACCTTTGCCGCTAGCCGGCGAGCTTCGTCGAGCCTTTTGTCCTTGATCATTTTCCGGGAGCGATAAAAATAAACCAGACTCATTATCTGCTTGCGTAACTCAACATCGTCGAGCTTCAAACCGGCCGCTTCGAGTTTCTCGAGGCTTTCGGTTTCGGCGGCGTCTAAAACTGCCAGCGCAATCCTGGCCTCTCGCAGATCCGCATTCGCCAATTTGTCTGCGCCCTCAATGATCTCGTCGAACGAGCGTTTGGGTGGATCAGTTAGCGTGTTCGCTGCACGTTGCTGTTCGGGCTCGGTCAACAACGCCGCAATGTTTCCTTTGGCCTCTGCTAATGCTGGGCCCAGGTCCGGCAGTGACGTGGCGACTAACGGCTCAAGCCGGCTCAACGCCATAAATACCTGGGCGTTGTCTGAGAATCGGCCCGGCCTGGAACTTCCGGGATTCTGAATGAATGCCCGAACCCGACCGAGAAGCGTTTGCACAAAAGCTCTTTCCAGCAAAGGATTTGGCGTCATACCGGCAGGCACCGCATAAATGGTCCACGAGGGCATCTCGCCAATCTCGCGATTGGCCGCGAAGGGATAGGAGGACAAATAAAGAAACTGATCCATCGGCGCCTGCCCATAGGCGTTTAGGGCTTCCGCATAAAACTGATCGGCGAGCGACCGGTTAGCTTCCCATAGCTTCAACATAAACATTGGCAGGTAAAGGCTCGCCGGATAGCGAAGACTGGTGCGGGCAAACTCCACCGCCGCCTGCTGATCGACAGGTATCAACGATATGGCCGAGCCGAGAAGTCTTTCCGCGGTGCGCGAGTCCTGCTCCGAATCCTTCTGCGCCTTGTCTTTCGCTTCCTCTTGTTCATCAAGAATTTGCTTCGTCAGTTTGCGTGCCCATGCTGAATCGCGCCTGGCAATCGCTGTGATAACGGTGTAACGATAGTCAATGCCTTTCACTCGCAAACGGCTCTCGTTTGTGTCCGGGGCTCCTTTTTCCTTGAAAACGCGACTCGCAATTTCGAAAGCATCGCTGAAAGTCGCGCGTGCCTTGTCCTGCGCCGACAGCCACATGAGGTCGGCCGCGCGCAAAAGTAGAGTGATTCGCTTCACATCGCTATCAATGGTCTTACTCAGATCAATCTGACGATCAATTATGTTGAGCGCATTGTCGCGCGAACAGGATGAAGCGGGAGCAACAGCCCTTGGCGAGTTGTCCTGCGCCGCCGCGCCACCAAAAAGGAACACGACGCAGAGCGGAAGAAGGATAAAGATTCTGCGGGGGTGGCGCATCGGTTTTATTGAGCCAGAGTCTGGGACTTCAGCTTTTGAGCGATCAACGGCACGATCTTTCGCGGCACCTCGATGGCCGCTTTGATGTGCCGGGCATGCGTGAAATGCCCCGCGACATAGATTCCACGCACGTTGGTCTCGAAGGTTTCCGGATTATACACCGGGACTTCCGTTAATTTTCCGGGTTCGGTTGCGACGCCGAGATGTTTCAGCATCGTCAGATCGGCGTCGCTGCCAATTAAAACAAACACGACATCGTTGGGAATGGTCATCGACTCGCCGTCATCAGTAGTGAGCCTGACTGCGTCAGGAGTAATCTCATCGATTTGCTTGTACAGCACCACGCGCAAGCGGCCTTCGGCAATCTCGCGCTCGAGCGGCGTGCGCACCCAGTGCTTCATCGCGCCCGCTTTCGGATCGCGGTTCTCCCAGTCTTCACGCCAAATAGCCATCGTCGTGCGCGCGCCTTCTTCCGACAAAAACAGAGCCGCTTCCGCCGCGCTGTTACCGCCGCCTACCACCAGCGCGTTTTTGCGGACGTAGGGGTAAGGCTCGACAAAGCGATGATGGACCTTCGGCAAATCCTCACCTGGAATATTCAGGCGGCGCGGGTGTTCCATCGCGCCAATTGCGAAAAGGATCGCGCGCGCGTGGTACGTGTTTTCTGTATCCAAGCCGTCGAAGGTCAGCCGTCGCGTGTGCACCAGGAATTCATCGCTCGCTCTTTCCGCGGCCGTGACCTCTTCGCCGGTGTTGATGCGCAGATCATGATCGAGCACGAAATGGATGTAATGCGACAGCAACTCTTCGCGCGTGGGCTTTTCGCGCACAGGTTTGAGCGAACTTTCACGCATCTCCAGTTCATTGGGCGTTGAGAACATCGTGCGCCCGACAGGATACTGGCGAATGGTGTTGGCTATGGTTCCCCTCTCGATAACCAGATAAGACAATCCTTCAACTGCCGCCGCGTCTGCGGCAGAAAGTCCGGCGGGACCGGCGCCGATGATTAGCAGATCGAGTGTCTCAGACATAATTGCCCGAACGCCAGGGACTGATGGATTCCGCTGGCAACTTTATTACCTCAAGGTTTTTTCAAAACTCCAACAAACCCTTCGCCACAACTACTGATTGACCGCTCACGCGGACTTCGTCAACTTTGCCGGCCTCACCTTTGACTTCCAAACCAATTCGACTGGGACGGTTGATAAAATCGCCCTGTTCGATCACAAACTTGTAATCGCCCTCAACCGGATCTACTCGCGTGGCGTCGTGGTAAACCAGGTATCCTCCCAAAGGCCCCGCCGCGCTGCCGGTCGCCGGATCTTCGCCGATGCCCATGCCGACAAAGAATCGCGCGTGTGCCCGCGCGTCGCCGACTTCCATCGTCTCGCGCGTGAATGCATAACAGCCGGTGCCTCCCCGAAATGTATCGTTGCGCTCGAGAATCTCATCGAGCAGGTTCTGATTCGGACGACAGTTGCCGAGATCGGCGAGCGATCGGACCGGCACCAGCAACATCGTGTTACCGGTCGAGACTGCCTGTATCGGTAAGCTTTCGTCCAAATCTTCTCGGGCCAATCCCAGTGCCCGCGCGATATCCGCCTGTTCCTGCCAGTCGTCAATCTCGCCGCGAATTTCAAACTTGCCCTGCGTCATGGTGACGCCGACCGGCGCGCCGTTTTTGAAATCGATTTCGATCGGCAGCACACCGATCCCAACTTCATGTTTCAGATGCACGCGGCCGTTGCCACTTTCGGGTGGCGCCACCAGGCCTTCGCGCGCCAGGCAGTTCCAGGTGCCAACAATCGGGTGACCAGCAAACGGCAACTCACTGCCCGGAGTGAATATCCGCAAACGACGGAGCACGCCTTCCTTATCAGAAGGCAAGACAAAGACGGTTTCCGACAGATTCATCTCGCGGGCAATCTGTTGCATCTGCTCGTCGGTGATTCCATCGGCTGCGGGAAACACCGCCAGCGGATTGCCGGCGAACGCGCGATCCGTGAAGACGTCGAGTTGAATGAAATTGTACTTGGGCAAGTTACGGCTCCGTTCAGCGTGTCAGAATCCCGATAAGTCGGGAGAGAAGCTCTGCAAAGTGACGCTTCGTAACGCCGAAGGCGTTAGCAAATTCCAGCCCAGGGTTGCGCGCGCCAGCGCGCTACCCTGGGTAACCACGAAAACGTTCGTCGCAACCCTGAAAGGGTTGCCGAGGGATCTGCCGCAAACACCCGTTGAATTCGCGAATCTCGACCAGTCGGGGATTCACTGTAGTTTTAATTCGCACCTACCCAGACTCCAAAGAGAGCTCGCAAATTCATTAAGCAGCTGCAATAACATGTCGCGGCAACCCTTTCAGGGTTGCGGAACAAAGGTCTGCTCAATCCCCAGGGTAGCGCGCTGGCGCGCGCAACCCTGGGCTGGAATTGATAAACGCCTTCGGCGTTCACTTTTATAACTCACGACACCAGCGCGCGACTTCATCCATCACCTCTTCATAAACCTGCTGCTGTGGCTTCACGCTTTTCGGAACTTTGAAGGAATGGTCGCCGCTCGCGATGACATCCAGCGTCGCCGGTAAGCGATGCTTTTTGATGATCGCCTTGATCTCTCCTTCGGTGCCGAAGGCGTCGCGCGACCCCTGCACGAAAAGCATCGGCGCCTTAATATTTTTCAGGTGTTCATCACGCAGCTTGTCAGGACGGCCTGGCGGATGCAGCGGATAACCGAGATATACCAATCCCGCAATACCGTGCGAGTCTTCAGCCGCCACCTGTGAAGCTATGCGGCCGCCCATCGACTTGCCGCCGATAACCAGCTTATTCCCCTTCAGCTTCCTGTTTTGTATTGCCGCCTCGATGACGGCGCGATAACAGGATTCCAGTCGCGCTTTCGGATCGGGAACACTGCGCCGCTGTTCTTTGTACAGGAAATTGAAAGTCAGCGCGTCCAGTCCGCGGGCCGCCAAACCTGCAGCAGTCATCCGCATGAAACCGCTCAGTTGGTCGGCGCCGGCGCCGTGACCGAGCACAATCGTCACCCGCGCACGGTTCTTCTTCGCCGCCGGATAAAGCATCGCGGTCACCGACCCGGAGTCGTTAACCGCAACTGTCAGCTTGCTGGCCTCAGCCATACCTGAATCACACTCCGAACTGCCGCAGATGATGATCGACGTGCAGATAACCCCAGCGCATCCAATCGCGCTCAGCCATTTCGGCGAACAACGGATGGCGGCCCCACCGAAAATCTCTTTCCGCCGCGGTTACGCGTTCAATCATCAACGCGAGCGCGTCAACGTCCCGGCGGAAATCCTCCGGTGGCGTTCCACCTTGCTCCTGATCGTTCTCAGGCATTGTGGGCACGCCGTGCGGCCACTTAAGCGGCGCGTACAAGGCGATCCATCGCACCAGGCTGCGCGTCAGCAGATTGCTTTTGTCGCCGGCAATTTCGCGTTCGCCGATCGCCGACTTAAACGAATCATTGAGATGACAAATCATCTGGTGCGGCGTCATCCTGCCCCACAGCCGACGGCTGTCCGGTGTTATCAGGCGCAGGCGATTCAGGAGAAGTTCTTTGTCCGTACTGTTACCGAGTGTCTTCATCTTTATAGACTCGCGGCACCCTACTGCTGATTCCGCAGGTAATTTCGTAAGAGATCGTCCCGGCACTTGCTCCGATCTCTTCCGCAGTTATCCGCCGGCTTCCATCCGAGCCTAACAAGGTTACATGATCATCCAGCTGAACGCCCGCCACGTCGGTAACGTCAATGATAGTCAGGTCCATCGATACACGGCCCACAACCGGCGCGAATTGTCCGCGGATGATCACGCGACCCCGATTTGATAAGGCGCGCGCATAACCGTCATCGTAACCAATCGGCAAGGTCGCAATCAGCGACTCGCGCTTCGTTTCAAAGGTGGTTCCGTAACCCAGCTTTTCGCCTGCCGGAACCTTTTTCAAAAGCATGATTCGGGAATGAAGCGACATCACCGGGCGCAGCGGCGGCGATTCGATATTCGCCGGCAAGACATCGCGGGTGAATCCGTAGAGCGCGCCGCCCGGCCGCACCAGGTTTTCACCATTCCGTGAGCGCGCAAAGGTGGCAGCTGAATTGGCCACATGAATCAAAGCCGGATCAAAGCCGCGATCGCGAAAGGCGGTGACTGCTTCATCAAACTGAGCGAGTTGTTCGTTGGTGAAGGTTTGTTTGCTTTCATCATCAGCGGCCGCGAGATGGGTCATCAATCCGGCCACGCGCACGTTGCGAAAACGCTTGAGGGCTGCACAAAACTCCGGCACGTCGTCAGCCCGGACACCAAGACGGCCCATGCCCGTATCGATCTTCACATGAATATCGGCAGTTAGTCCTGCTTCACGCGCCGCCCGATCAAGCGACTCGATCATGTCCAACCGGTAGACGACCGGTGTCAGTTTCTGCTGTAAACAAGTACTCTCCTGCCCCTGCCAGAATCCGCCCAGACACAAAACCGGCGTGGTAACGCCGGCATTCCGCAGCTCGACTCCTTCTTCCGGCAGGGCTACGCCAAACCAATCGACGCCTTCGCGTTCGAGCCGTCGCCCGCACTCAATCGCTCCGTGTCCATATGCGTTGGCCTTCACCGCCGCCAGGATACTCACGTCTTCGCCGACGTGGGTTCGAATCAGGCGATAGTTGTGCGCGAGCGCCTCGAGATCGATTTCGGCCCAGGTGGGGCGACCAGGAGATTGCTTCATTGATCCATGCTTCCATTGATTCATTGGTCGCCAATTATTGAACCAATGAACCAATGAATCAATGAGCCAATCTCAGAAGCCCTCGTCGCCGCGATTGATCCGCGGTGAGCCTTTCGATCGATCGAAGCGGCTGAGGTAGGCGCCAAGCGCATCGCGATCGAGATCCGCGAACTTGGCGAATTGATTTACAAAAGCGAGATAGACTGTGTCCGTGGGACCGTTGCGTTGCTTGGCGACGATCAGCTCGGCAATGTTCTTGTTCTCTTCCTGCTTGTTGTATTGCTCTTCACGATAAATGAAGGCGACCACGTCAGCGTCCTGTTCTATAGCGCCGGACTCGCGGAGGTCGGCGAGCTGCGGACGGTGGTCAGTGCGGTTTTCCGGCGCGCGCGACAACTGGGACAAAGCGACCATCGGCACATCCAATTCCTTGGCCAGGGCTTTCAACTCGCGCGAAATTTGCGACACTTCCTGTTGTCGTGATTCGAAGCGATGAGACGAGCCCGACATCAACTGAAGATAATCAACCACGATTAGATCGAGTTGTTTCTGCTCCGTCGCCAGACGCCGCGCTTTCGCGCGCATCTCGAGCACAGAGATCGCCGCCGTGTCATCAATAAAAATCCGGGCATCGGCCAAACGGCCCAAGGCTTTTCCCAGACGCGACCATTCTTCGTTTGACAGGTAACCACTGCGAAATTTTTGCGCATCCACACTCGCCTCTGAGCAAAGCATGCGCATGGCCAACGCCTCGGCCGACATTTCCAAAGAGAAGATCCCGACGACGGCGTTGCTTTCAATCGCCGCATGCTGGGCCAGCGTCAATGCCAGACTCGTCTTGCCCATCGAAGGTCGCGCGGCAATGACCACCAGGTCCTGTTTCTGCAGTCCTGACGTAAGTGTATCAAGTCCCCGAAAGCCCGTTGGCACGCCAGTTACGACCAGATCGCGATGCTCGACCGCCTCGGCCTTTTCCAGCACGCGTTCGGCCGGGTGTTTGATGTGTTCGAAACCCTGGCGAATGCGTTCATCCGCTAAAGCGAAGATCGCGTGCTCAGCATGATCGAGAATATTCTGCGGCTCGTCTTCTTCTTCCAGGGCTTCGGCAGTGATCTTTTCGGCCGTCTTGATGAGTTGTCGGAGCAAAGATTTGCCGCGAATGACCTTTGCGTACGGGACAATCGTATTAACTCGTGGCAATCCGTTAGAAAGGTTCGAAAGAGAGATCATCCCTCCGACCATCTCAAGCGAGCCATCCCGCTTCAGGTCTTCCGCGATTAGG
Source organism: Acidobacteriota bacterium (assembly GCA_046728235.1). Classification (GTDB taxonomy): domain Bacteria; phylum Acidobacteriota; class Blastocatellia; order Pyrinomonadales; family Pyrinomonadaceae; genus UBA11740. The sequence goes on along the minus strand of JBKPEE010000206.1, from coordinate 10,812 downwards.
ATTGGATCGATTTCAGAGCCATGTTCAAACAAGAAGATCATCGCCTGAAAGACACGACGATTGGACGGCACGTAAAAGTCATTGGGTTTGAGAATCTCAATAGCTTGAGCCACAAGGGCATTATCCAGAAGAATTGATCCAAGGATTGCGCGTTCGGTTTCAGGGCTGCTCGGCAGCGGTCGATCTAGAATTGGATCGCGAATTGGATTAGGCGTAGCCATTTGAGAAAACAAAGGTGAGGAAGGCGAAGATTATCCCGGGCGCAGAAATTCTTCTAGGGGCAATCTGTTTTATCTTGTCAAGCTTCCGGCAGTTTTATTTTTCTGAATTCGAATACTGATTCAGTTTGGATCTCTCAAACGCTTTCGACGCGTAGCGTCGGCATGACTGTAGCCGCGTTTTAACGCCGGGTCGTGGTCGGCAGGTGGTCACGTCGCGTAGCGACGGCTGAGCAAAGGCTCACATTCAGGCGTCGCTGACGCGACGTTGTTAATTCTGTTGACGTTTTTCCCGGCTCTAAAGAGCCGGGCTAAAGTCACATCGACGCTACGCGTCGAAGCATTTCGCCAAATCAAACTGCACCAGTGCCGGAATTCGATAATGAGTTGTCGTAAAGCTTGGCACTTGTCATGAGCGTATCGAATTCCTTCTCGAAACAATCCGCGATCCTTTTCCACTTTCGACTTCCTGCCTCAAGCTTGGCCTGCGGAGCCACCACAGTCTGAAAATGCAAACTGCAGCGCAGAGCTTCGTCATGCGATTTGAATAAGCCCACTGGCAGGTAGTCCTTTGAGACGCCATTCCGAATTCGTTTGTAATTATCACGCAAGACGTTCTGGAACGTTCGGATGCTGGTTGTGTCTTCACCAACACTGTACTCGACCACGTAGAATTTCATCACAGTATTCAGCGTCCTGAAGAATCTTTGCTGCGACAAATCAAAAACGTTCGTCATATTCACCTCCAGTTGGGGTGACGGTAACACACATTTTTAGCAGACGCAACACTGTCCCATGGACGCAACACGCACCCGCCTCGCCCTACCGAAGGAGACAAAAAACTACGTCACCTTTCAGGAGCATTCCCACAACAAAGGAGCTATGAGGTTGAGAATGCTGACTTACCGCTGCGCATAGCGGAAACCTGGTTTCCGTAACGCAGGCTCCAAACTGAAGCGGCGAGGCTCGGGCCTCGCCGCGGAATTGGTAAGCGCCTCAGTAAGGCAGAGCCTTACCGCAATCGGGCTGTGGCGGTAGCCACAGATCCGTCACTGTTATTCTTCTGAATCCGCTGACGCCCGTGCGGCAGATTCCGTGGTCGGTTCCGACTTCGCAGCCTCAGCCTGAAAAGCCTCAACATCCACTTCAACGCCGCCTTCGCCGAGCACCTGGATCGGCAACTCAACCGTAACATCACGATGCAAACGCACGGGCACGCTATAGTTGCCGAAGCGTTTGATGGGCTCGCGCAAAACGATCTTGCGTCGATCAATCTCGTAGCCTTGATCTTTCAGCGCATGGGCGATATCCATCGAGGTTACCGAGCCGTAGAGCACTCCGGCCTCGCCGACTTTGCGCTCGAATGTCAGTGCCAGTTTCTGCAGGTGTGAAGCCTGCAACTCTGCCGTTGAGCGCTCTTTCGCTTCCCGCTTTGCCAGCGCGGCTTTTTCGCCTTCGATTTGGCGCACGTTGTTCGCGCTGGCCTCAACGGCCAGATTTCGCGGCAACAGATAATTGCGCGCGTAGCCGGCTTTCACGCGCACGATTTCGCCGCGCGCACCGAGGTTGTCAATATCTTCGCGTAAAAGGACTTGTGTATGTGCCATGGTTATCAACTCCTGCGCAGGACCGCCTGCGGTAGCGGGCTGGCCAAAACCTTATCTTGCCCGCCCGCTACCGCAGGCGGTTCTGCTCTTGCCCGCCCGCTACCGCAGGCGGTTCTGACTAATCAGCCGCATAGGGCAGCAGCGCGATATTACGGGCGCGCTTGATCGCCTCGGCCAGCATTCGCTGGTGAGTCGCACAGACGCCGGAAATACGGCGGGGCAGAATTTTGCCGCGCTCCGGCACGTAAGATTGCAGCAGCTTCACATCTTTGAAATCGATTAGGTCGACCTTCTCAATGCAGAAACGGCAAATCTTTCGCCGCTGCAAGCGGCGAGGGCCGCGCGGCATCGTGCGATCATATTCGCGCTCGAACCCAAAATCGCGATCTTCGTAATTTGTTGACATAGATCTTCCCCTTCTATTTCCGAGGCGGCTTAGGCGGCTGACTCTTCGTCGTCTGAGTTAATTGCCGCCGGTTTGGCCTTGCCATTTGACGGCTGCTTGGCGGCCTTGCGGGCGCGACGGTCTTTCAGTTTCTGTGCACGCCGGCGCATTTCATCAACCCGCACCGTCATATAACGCAGAATCTGATCGTTCACGCGCATGCGGCGTTCCACTTCGGCAATCTCTGCGCCCGAGCCTTCAACCTCCAGCAACACGTAGGTGCCGTCTTTTTTGTGACTGATCTCATAAGCGAGCTGCCGCTTGCCCATCATCTCGGTTTTGGTGATGCTGCCTCCCTGGGTCGTGATAATTTTCTGCACGCCCTCACTCAGCCGCGTCACTTCATCATCAGCCGTGTCCGGATTGACGATGAAAATTACTTCGTAAGTTCTTTTTTCTGCCAATTTACTTCCTCCAGTTTAGCAGCCGGAATTTCCGGCGATCCCTCGGCCAACAAGTTCGCCGTCTGAACAATCATTCTTCGTTCGGTTCTTTGCTGGTTACTCTTTGCTCGTTGTGCAGCGACATTGCCTTGCCAATGCCGTCTCGTAAAACTGAACGCAGCGCCTCAGCGGCGCGCTCCAGGACCTGGGGCAATGATTCCTTTTCGGTTCGGCTGAATTCATTCAGCACAAATTGTTTTGCGTCCGTAACCGGATGCTCAGGCTGAATTCCGATCCGCAAGCGGATGAATTCGTTCGTTCCCAGAGCGCCAATTATCGATTTCAACCCGTTATGCCCGCCGGCGCTGCCCCGCTGCCGCAAGCGAATCGCGCCAAACGGCAACGCCAGATCATCACTGATTACCAGTAGCTGACTGCCGTCAAACCCGTCTTTCGAAACCAAACAGCCAACCGCGTCGCCACTCAGGTTCATAAAAGTTTGCGGCTTGGCCAGCTTCACCCGTTGGTCCTCGATAACTGCGTTGCCGACGAGCGATTGGCATTCATTGCGCTTGACGACGCTGCCTGTTTCAGCGGCCAATTTGTCAACCAGCATGAATCCCAGGTTGTGCCGCGTGCGGGCGTATTCCGTTCCGGGATTTCCGAGTCCAACGATCAGAAACATTGCCGCCAGACTGGAGCGCGACCATTGCGGTTGCTGCCTTACCGTGATTTGCAAGCGAGGACGCTTGCGCTCCAGTCATCGCAAACGTCTCGGTTGCTGCCTTACCGCGATTTGCAAGCGAGGACGCTTGCGCTCCAGTCATCGCAAACGTCTCGGTTGCTGCCTTACCGTGGTTTGCAAGCGAGGACGCTTGCGCTCCAGTCAGGGCAATCGCAAATCGGCATTGGTCTACTTCTCCTCGGCGACCTCGCCTTCTTCTTCCTTCTTGCCCTTGCCGATGACTTCAGGTTCGGCCGGCACTTCGCCTTCAACCGGTGGCGCTTCAACCGGCTCTTCCTTAATCACGCCGACGGTAGCAATCGCCGTGTCAGCGTCTGCCAGGATCTCGACTCCTTCGGTCTTCGGAATGTCAGAGACGTGCAAAACGTCGTGCACCTCAAGGTTTGTCACATCTACGTCCAGGTGCTCAGGTATATCGCGCGGTTGGCAGCGAATCTCGATTTCGCGAATAATCTGTTCCAGGACGCCTGCCTGTTCGCGGACACCGAAGGGCTCGCCAACCAGCCGCAATGGCACCGTCGCCTCGATCTTTTCACCTTTGACCAGACGTTTGAAATCTGCGTGGACCAGGCGCGAGCGCACGGGATCGATCTGACGATCGATGAACATGACCTCAGCTGCCCCGGCGCCCTCAATGTCGAGCGTGAATATTGTGTTGCGGCCCGAGTCAGATCTGAGAATGGCGGCCAACTCGCTCAACGGCGCCAGCGCCGCCACCGATTCACCTTCGCCACCGTAAACGGTCACCGGGACCTGCCCATTGCGCCGCGCACGACGCGCGTCGTTTTTTCCCCGGCCGGCGCGCTTTTGCGCGCGCACAATGATTTCTTTCTTATCTGCCATGATTGCTCGCTCCTTGCTTGTTCCCTCCCCCGCTCGCGAGAGGATTAGGGGCGAGGGTTAGCCAACTTTGTCGCTCACCCCAGCCCTCTCCCAAACGGAGAGGAAGAACAACATTCGTTGTTCAGCGCAGTATTAAGTTTTTCTTAGCTGAAAGCTGGCAACTGACTGCTGCCGGCCGTAAATCGACGGCTACTTTGCTTTCAGTTTTTGCCCTTCGCTATACGAAGAGCGAAGAGACGCTGGTCTCTTCATGGATCGACTTGATAGCTTTCGCCAAAAGAGGCGCAATGCTCAAGACTTTTATGTTTTTCAACTCCGCTGCTTTTGAGTTCAGCGGAACGGTGTTCGTCACTACAATCTGCTCGATACCCGAGTTAGCCAGATGCTGTGAAGCACGTCCTGAGAGTACCGGATGAGTAAAGCAGGCGTCAACCCGCGCCGCGCCGGCCGCCTTCAGCGCCAGCGAAACTTTTGTCAAAGACCCGCCGGTGTCGCACATGTCGTCGACCACCAGACAGTTGCGGCCTTCTACATCGCCGACGACATTCATCACCTCAGCAACGTTGGGTTTGTCACGCCGTTTGTCACAAAGAGCGAGTTCCGCATCCAGCCGTTTCGCGTACGCCCGGGCGCGTTCGGCACCGCCGGTGTCCGGCGCCACGACCGTCAGGTTCGGCAACGGGGCTTCCTGGTAATAACGCATGAAAACCGGCGCCGCGTACAGGTGGTCCACGGGAATATCAAAGAATCCCTGAATCTGCGCGGCGTGCAGATCGATCGTCAGGATGCGATCGGCGCCTGCGGTCGTAAGCAAATTCGCGACCAGCTTGGCCGAGATCGGCACGCGCGGACGGTCCTTCTTGTCCGAGCGCCCGTAACCGTAATAAGGCAGCACGGCGGTTATCCGCGCCGACGACGAACGACGAAACGCGTCGAGCATCACCAGCAGCTCCATCAGGTACGCGTCGGTAGGCGGACAGGTGGGCTGCACGATAAAGACATCTGCGCCGCGCACATTCTCTTCGATTTGAAAATTGAATTCGCCGTCCGAGAATCGCGCCGTCGTGGCCTTTCCGAGATCGCAGGAAAGCTCATGACAAATCTCTTCGGCCAGGGACCGGTGCGCAGTCCCCGAGAAGACCTTTATGCCGCCAGTGGTTCCCATTTAGTGGTGGCACAGACGTTAGTCTGTGAATTGATCGTGGATTTTCAGCACAGACGGCAAGTCTGTGCCACTGAAAATTTTGGCTGGGGCGGAAGGATTCGAACCTACGAATGCCGGTTCCAAAGACCGGTGCCTTACCACTTGGCTACGCCCCAGCATTAAAGACCGAGCGTTCGGTGTCAGAAGCCCGACCGTCAGGGAGGGCTGGAGTCGTTAACCGGTCCTCGCCTACGCGCGGGCTTCTGACACGGACAGCGCCGTTTCGTATTCGTCGCGCCCAACCGTTTTACAAGGAAAGACGCGCCAACCAGTTTCGAGTTCGATCGCCTGAATGGCGCGTCGTTGCGCGTTTTCGCTCTCAAAGATTCCAAACACCGCAGAGCCGCTGCCCGCGAGTAACACCGCGTCCGCGCCTGCTGATATTAATGCTGCTCTGGCTCTGCGAATCTCCGGTTCCCGGTCAAACACGACAGCTTCGAAGTCGTTGGTGAGATTCGCAAAACTGCTCTTGTCAAAAACCTGCTTCGCCGCGGAACTTGAAAGAATAGTTTTCGACTTCGATGATGTCAAGGAACGTTCATCCAGATATTGGTAAGCATCAACGGTGCTGATACCTGCGTTGGGCTTAATGATTAATAAGAATCTCTCCGGCGCATCATCCAACGATTCAATCCTGGCGCCGGCGCCCGTCGCCCGGGCAGTGCCGCCGTGAAAAAAGAACGGGACATCTGCGCCTAACTGCGCCGCAATTGCCGACAGTTCGTCCCTGCCCGGAGCCAGGGCCCAAAGCGCCGCCAGTCCCAGCATGGTGATGGCAGCGTCAGACGAGCCTCCACCCAACCCTGCCCGTATGGGAATTCGCTTATCCAGGCGAATGCGCGCGCCTTTGGTGATCGCCAAATGACTTTGCAGTGCGCTGGCGGCTTTGATCACGAGATTCTCTTCATCAGCGCTCAAAGCCCGATCACTACACGAGAGCACAATGTGCGGTTGATCCATCGATGAAAATTCAATCGTGTCATGCAGGCTCACGGTCTGAAATATGGTGTCGAGGTCGTGATAACCGTCCGCGCGTTTCGCGAACACAGTCAGACCGAGATTCACTTTCGCGAAGGCCGGAAGGATTAGATGTCTTTCTGCGTTCACGTTTAGAGGTGGGCGCGCTGTCGCAGAGCCTCGAACTCGCGGTGTGCATCTTCTTTCACGCTCGCTTCGTTCAGAGTCACCAACTCACCATCGCGCATCATAATCTGTCCATCAATAATCGAAGTGCGTACGTCGGCCGCTTGTGCGGAATAGACAAGAGCTGAAACGACCTCAGGCGCAGGAGTGGAAGCGAGCCGATTAAGATCGACCACGATCACATCGGCCCGCTTGCCCACTTCGATTGACCCAATTTCGTCTGCCAGCCCCAGCGCCCGTGCTCCATCAATGGTCGCCATTCTCAACGCGCGTGCCGCCGGCACCACTTCCGGACCATGCAGGGCCTTTTGCAGCAAAGTCGCCGTCCGCATCTCAGTAAACATATCCAAACGGTTGTTGCAGGCCGCGCCATCTGCCCCCAGCGAAACGGAAACTCCAGCGTAGAGCATCTGCGCTACCGGGGCTATTCCGGATCCCAACTTCAGATTGGACGAAGGGCAGTGAGAGACGTTCGTTTTGGTGCTGGCCAGGGTCTGTATCTCATTACTATCGACGTGAACACAATGCGCGAGTACGACGTGAGCGCCGGAAATACCAAGCGAATCGAGATAAGTGACATTGCGCCGGCCGCTTTCTCGCTGGACGATCGCGCATTCGGTGGTGTTCTCTGAAGCATGAGTATGAATCACCACGCCGCTTTCGCGTGCCAGTCGCGAGACTTCGGTCAACAACTCGCGCGTGCAACTAATGGCAAAACGCGGCGCAAAACAGCAACGAACTCGGCGGTTAGTTTGACCATTCCATTTCTTAATCAGCGCCAGCGATTCGTCAATCGACGCCCTGGTCTGTTCGTGTAACTCGGGCGGCACGTCATCGCCTTTATCCATCATGCATTTGCCGACGGTGGCCCGGAATCCGGACTCGTCGACGACGTGCAGCACTTGCTCGGTATGTCGAACAGTCTCCATGGTCAGCGCGCAGGTCGTGCCGCCTTTGATCAATTCTGCAATGCCCAGCCTGGCCGAGGCGCGAATGGATTCAGGTGTATGCGCTGCTTCCATCGGCCAAACCCGTTTCTTCAGCCAGTCGATCAAAGAAAGATCGTCCGCGGCGCCGCGAAACAGTGTCTGGCAAAGATGAATGTGAGTTTGCACAAAACCGGGGAGCACGGCACAGCCGCGCGCGTCGATGACTTCACCGTCTGTTTCGTTAATTGTTTCGGCGACTTCCGCGATACGACCATCACGAATCAGCATATCGCCGTGAAGGATGGAATCATTCTGGTCCATCGTCACAATCGTGCCGTTCTTGATGAGAATCGATTGAGTCATGAATTGTTTGCTGGGCGGATTATGCGAGGTTCATTGAATATCTGTAAAGCACTTCACTCAGATATTCGATGTCGCCAATAATCAGGATGGCGACTGTGATGCCTGAAAGCGAGGATGTGGATGTGGTCGGAATAAACACGGTAGTAAATAGCGTAAGGAAAACGAGGCATCAAGTAACGACGCACCTCGCTCTCTATCACTTTCCAGCGTGCTGGTGATTCGACGATTTTTGCAATCGCTCGATTCGCATCTTCGAGAAACCGAACACCGAGCCCATCGACCCGACTTTCGTAATATTGCGCGGCTTCAATTAATTCCGTGCTTGCGTGAGGATCGTAGACTAGTCGCATTTCAGCGCGCGTCGCGCCGCTTCCATGACTTCCGCATGGGTAAGGCCGGTTATCCTGCCCGACGAGAGTTCCTCATCGCGTCGAATCGCTTCTCGCATCGCTTCATCTTGGTCGGACTCCGCTAGTCCAGCATCAATGCTTTCCCAAAGTGCCTGAGCGAGCGCGACGCGCTCGGCGAGGGGAAGCGACATCGTATCGGCAATGATTTCTTCAATAGTCATAGTAAGAGCCTAAAACAGCGCGTGACATCAGAGCAAGATCGAAGAAGCGGTAGCTGCCTAAACAACCAGAGGAGCGGAGAGTTCAGGTGCCGGATAGAACAAATTGAAGCGATGGAAATTCTTCTTCATTATGGTGATGATCCATCTCCGATTTCGTGAACTGTAAGCAAACGTCTTCGTCGTTGCGATCATGCGCCGATTCACCTCTTTTACTAACTCCGCGCTCGCTGGCACATAACCGGGGCACACGTTACGGTAACTACCTATAAGCACAACACGGAACGATACGGGAAATGTCAACTCCGAATATGGTTTCGTAAAGCCGACGCCGCCCTTAAGCGTGTGAACGGGGTTGTCAGCAGTCACAAACATGTCATCATCTGATGAAACGAAAAACTGCCAGGTCATCCGCAGTATGGCCGCACGAACATCGGGCATGTCAGCCTCAACGATAGTTCGGAGTTCCAGTTCGCGAGGCATTCCATTCCGCTCGTACTTATCCAGTAAGTCGCGAGCAGCCGCAAGATTCTTCTGCAGGATGGCAATCGTTTCACTGTCTGATGGGTCGGCCTGCGACAGAGCGTTCGCGAACAGATCTTCGAGGTTCGCCTTTTCAACTTCAACGACGCTCGGAAATTGATCAGCTACAAGATCCTTACGAGCCGGAACTCGTCGCGTCATGAGCGTCAAGTATTCCGCGAAAATCTGGCGATCAGATTCCGTAAGATTCTGTCGATTCCGAATCTTTTCGAAGACAACATTCGCGGGCTTCTCGAGCTGCTCCAGCGCGTTTTCGTAGGTATTGAAGTCAGTCGTACCATCTGCGCGCTGGTAGGCATATTCCCCGAACTCGGCCCCAGCTTTTGAGAGCGAAATACGTACGGGATTGTACTTGTTCCGGTTCTGCGAGCCGGGACAATAGTCTACCCCTCGGCGATATTCCCATATGTGCGAAGGATCCTCGCCGCAGACGAAGCCCTTCAGGTACAGTCGTGGAAGAAAGTGGTGATTGTACTTGTCCTGCATGGCATACAACCGAAGAATGTCATTTATGTCCCATGGATGAGGCGCTGGCTTTTTGCGCTAGTCCAAGATTAATCGGAATCAATTCCGTTGCATCGTTAATTATCCGGGCGTTGATTGCTACGAAGCGTCGGCCATCGAGCGTTTCAATCCTGGCGTTGAAGCGATCTAAACGAGACGGAATCTCTTTGGCGCCTGCAGCATCACCATTCCATCCTGGGTCGATGATGAACGCATTCAATTCAAAACCGTCAAGGTTCGCAGCTTCTTCAAAAATTGTCTCCATCGACATTCGGATCCGCGTGCGCTTGGGTTGAATTGCTATCACCACTCCGCGGCACTTCGGATCGGCGACAGCAGCTTGAAGCAACTCACTGAGTTTAGCGCGTGAAAGCGCTTGTTCCTGCGGCGAACCGCAGATGACGAGAATGTCTCGCCCGTGGACTGGTCTTTAACAAAATCACGCCAGCTGGAGGTACCACAGCCCGTGAGAGCTTTTATGATTGTCGACTTTCCTGATTTGCCTTTTGCGATGATTGCTATAAACGGTTTAACCAACTTCTAATTGCATCCTCCTTATTTCTTCTCCGAGCCCGCCGCCGCGGCTTTCTTTGGCTCAGCCTCCGCCGCTTCTTCCCGCACCGGCATACCCAGCGCCCGTTTCACTTCATTTTTGATCTTTTCCAGCACAGCCGGCTGCTCTTTCATTGTCTGCTTGGCGTTCTCGCGACCCTGGCCCAGGCGTTCGCCCTTGTAAGAGAACCACGCGCCGCTCTTTTCTACCACGCGATTATTCGTGGCGAGATCCAGCAGATCACCTTCCTTCGAAATGCCTTCGCCATACATGATGTCGAATTCGCATTCGCGGAACGGCGGGGCGACTTTGTTCTTGGCCACTTTGACTTTGGTGCGATTGCCGACCACCCGGTCACCGTCCTTGATGGCGCCGATGCGGCGAATATCGAGACGCAAGCTGGAATAAAATTTCAACGCGCGCCCGCCGGTCGTGGTTTCGGGATTACCGAACATCACGCCAATCTTTTCCCGAATCTGATTGATGAAGATAAAGCAGGTATTGGATTGCGCCACGATCGCGGTCAACTTCCGTAGCGCCTGGGACATCAGACGCGCCTGCAAACCCGGCAGCGAATCGCCCATCTCGCCATCAAGCTCAGCGCGCGGCACCAGCGCCGCGACTGAGTCAACCACGATCACATCGACACCATTCGAACGCACCAGCGCTTCGGCAATCTCCAAAGCCTGTTCCCCGGAATCAGGCTGCGAAATCAGCATGTCATCGACGTTTACGCCCAGCTTGGCGGCGTAATCGGCATCCAT
>JBKPEE010000205.1:0-19190 GCA_046728235.1 Acidobacteriota bacterium | reverse complement strand
TTAGCGGTGGGATCTGATGCAGGAAATTCCTGAGTCCGCTCTGCGGACGACTGAAATGCCAGCAATTTATCAGCCGTCCGCTTCACGGACTGACGTGGAGCTGCAGCGCACAATCCCACCGATGAATCGGTGGGCTACTATCATTCGTCGGCTTCGCCGACTTTTGCAGCAAAGCCTCGCAGCGCCTTACCTGGTTAACGATTGATTCTCAACCCGGTTTCTTTTTTTTGTTCGCGGACGCGTTGTTTCAAAAATCTTTGGGATCCTATGTTGGTTTTCAGCCGCGTAGCGGCAAGCTGAATTTAGCCGGGCCTTTCAAGGCCCGGTTAGGGACGGAAAATCGAAACCGCGTCGCGTTAGTCGACGCATGAAAATCGCATATTCAGGCGTCGCTAAAGCGACGCGCATCCGCTGATGTCACTAGTCCCGGCCTTGAAAGGCCGGGCTAAATTCAATTCGCCGCTACGCGGCGACCAAGCCGTCTAGCTCCAAGCGTTCAGTGCATACACTTTTGAGGCAGCCGTTCGCGGATGTGAGCTCTTGTCGTGTGCCTTAGCCGAAGAAGACTTCGGCGACTCGATAGATCTCTTCGTCGAGCCGCTTCAATTCTCCCACGGCAGCTTCCAGAGGAAGGCTGACGATGCGGGTACCGCGCAGCGCCGTCATCTTACCCCAGTCGCCGGCGCGGACCATCTCGTAGGCCTTAACCCCAAAGCGAGTTGCCAGAATCCGGTCGAATGGAGTCGGCGAGCCGCCGCGCTGCACATATCCCAATTTGGTGATGCGTGTTTGCAGAGCTGTGCAACGTTCAATCTCCGCGGCCAGCGCTTCGCCGATTCCGCCCAGGCGATCGTGACGATAAAGCACGGCACCCTGTTCCGGAGTTAGAAAATCTTCATCCGGATGCGGGTGCGCGTCTTCAGCTATGACCACGATCGAAAAGGCGCGGCCTTGCTGCTGGCGATGCTTAAGCAGTTCACAGACTCGCGAGATGCGGAAAGGATGTTCGGGGACGAGGATGACATCGGCGCCCCCGGCGATGCCGCCCAGCGCGGCAATCCAACCCGTGTGCCGGCCCATGACCTCGCACACCATGACCCGGTGATGCGATTCGGCCGTCGAGTGCAATCGATCGACTGCGTCGGTGACGATCGAGACGGCAGTATCGAAACCAAACGTGTAATCGGTGCCGCAGACGTCATTGTCAATAGTCTTTGGCACGCCTACGATCTGCATTTGATGATCGCGGCAAAGATCTCGCGCAGCCGAAAGTGAGCCTTCGCCGCCAACGACGATTAAACCGGCGAGTTGATGTGCCCGCCAGTTTTCTTTGAGTTGCGGAATGCATTGTTCGTCGTTGGTCGGATTGAATCGCGAAGTACCGAGAATCGTGCCGCCTTGGGGAAGGATACCCTTGACGCGCTCGCGCGTCAGCACTTCGGTGTCGTTGTCAAATAAGCCCAGGAATCCGTTGCGAATACCGAGCACTTCGACGCCATCCGCACCGGCACAACGGACAACGGCGCGAATGGCAGCATTCAGGCCGGGGCAGTCCCCGCCCGCAGTTAGAATTCCAATTCGCATGATCAGCGTTCGTGGTCTATGATCACGGCGATGCGAGTGAGAGTCAACCAGAGACAAAACTGCGCCTGAGGTCGCCGATTTAAAGTTATCGCGGGCGCTTTAGATTGCGAATAACAGGGAAACGCACTTACGATCCACGAAAACCCGCAAAACGCCACGAAGCAGTTTATTGGAGAGCAACCGTCTCCGTTTCGGGAAAATGCAAGCGAGGACGCTTGCGCTCCAGTCGAGGTCCGAGTTTGCTACGCTGACTTCGCGGATCGCTCAGTCAACTGCGAGCGCTTAGATTCGTGAACGAGCAATCCGGGAATCATCAGCCGCTCATTCTCGCCGTCGAAACCGCGACGCGCGCCGGCGGTGTGGCACTGGCGCGCGGTGAAAACATTGTGGCCTCTCGCGCCGGCGACGCCACCGTCTCGCATTCGACCAATCTGATTGAAATGATCGAGCAGGTTCTGCGCCAGCACAACGTGAAACTCTCTGAGGTTGATTTGTTCGCGGTGGCTGTTGGCCCGGGCAGCTTTACGGGACTCCGCATCGGTCTAGCGACAGTCAAAGCGTTTGCGGTTCATTTGCATAGAAAGGTTGCCGGCGTGTCCACGCTCGCGGCTATCGCTCACGCTTCGCAGGTGAAGGGGGAAGTAATCTCCCTGTTGCCGGCGGGCCGTGGTGAAGTTTTTGCGCAGCAATTCGTGGTCAGCAACGGCTGTGTAACGGAACTTGACCAAGCGCAGCATCTGAGTCCGCGCGCTGTGATCGCAGAGTATGGTGCTATAGGGGGGCTCACGTTTGCCGGTGAGGGTGCGGGATTGTTGGCGGCTTCGCTTGGAGTACCGCCTTTAGGCGGAAATGAAGAACAAGGCGGGCCGCCTAAAGGCGGAACTCCGCAGCGTCCGCTCGCGCCATCGATTGCCGTGTTAGGCTATCGCGCGTACCAGCAGGGCAAGTTGATGGCGCCTGAAGATTTGCGTGCGGCTTATGTCAGAGCATCTGATGCGGAAATTAACGAACGATGGTTACAACGGAAAGCGCAGCAACAGGGGCACTCTTAAAAGTCTCGATCGAAAGGATGACTGAGCACGATCTGGTCGAGGTCTGCGCGATCGAAGAAATGACTGAGCTCAGCGCGTGGGGCTGGGATGCTTATCACGCGGAAATGCAATCACCCATCGACACGATCATGCTGGTGGCGCGTATCAAATCAGCATCCTGTGAATATGGGATAGCCGGGTTTATTGTGGCGCGACTGATTGCGGACGAGTTGCACGTGAATAACGTCGCCGTGCGGTCCGAGTTTCGCGGCCAGGGACTCGGGTCCGCGCTGCTGCGAACAAGTCTGGAACAAGCGCGTCAGCGATGCGCCAAGGTTGCGCAACTCGAGGTGCGGGCTGCGAACGAGGCGGCGCAGAGGCTTTATCGAAGTTGCGGTTTCGAGGTGGTCGGGCGTCGCCGAAACTACTATCGGGCACCGACTGAGGACGCTCTGTTGATGAGTCTCTCGTTGTAACACCAGCTGATACTTAGCGGCCGCAAACTAAGCGTTTTGGCGTTAAGAGAATTGGCTTAAATGCTGGCAATTCCGGCAATAGTTTACCTTGATTTAACATGAGGCCTTGCGCTAACATTTCGCCCATGACGAACTGCCCCAGGCAATTCTCATCCGCAAGCACTTTCTTCCTGAGCCAATCAATCGAGAGGAGAATACTGATATGGAGATGTCAAAGGCGGACAGCCTTAAAGAGGAACTGATGGCGAGCAATCCCGAGTTTCGGGAATTGGCTCGCGAGCACGGGCGTTACGAACAACGTTTAAGCGAATTGTCCGCACTTACATATCCGAGCGACGAAGAACAGTTGGAAGAAGTTACCCTAAAGAAAAAGAAGCTTGTTTTGAAAGATCAGATGTACTCATTGATGCTCCAGGCGGAAAAGCAAAGCACGGAGCACTGACGTTTCGACCCGGCGCGATTTGCCGCGCGAGTCTTCATTCCTATATCCTTGAACGGGGCCGACAGGCATGCTGTTGCGCCCCGTTTTGTCGTTAGGGAGAGAAGTTTGGAGTACCGCCTTTAGGCGGAAGTTCTATAGAATCGCCGCCTAAGGCGGTACTCCTAACATGAAACATGGTTCGTGACGGAATTCCATTTGTAGTTATGCCCATGATCCTGGCAGCGATCGCTGCCGTGCTTGGCGTTTGGCTGATTTGGTTCTGGATAGCGGCGCTGCTGCTGGGCCTGCTGGCGGCGTTCATGGCTTATTTCTTCCGCAATCCGCGGCGCTCGATCCCCCTCGAGCCGGGCATCGTGGTTGCCCCGGCTGATGGCAAGGTTACGATTGCCCGGCAAGGCACTGCAGAGAAGCCGGAATCGCTCGTCAGCATCTTTCTTTCGCCGCTCGACGTACATGTCAATCGCGCGCCGATCGAGGGCGAAATTGCCGATATCAGCTATAAAAAAGGGCAATTCCTGATGGCGACCAGGGATGAGTCGCGCTTGCTCAACGAGCAAAACACGCTGACAATCGTCGGTGCCGAGGTTACAGTTAAATGTGTTCAGATCGCCGGAGTGCTGGCGCGGCGCATTGTATGTTGGAAGCGGCGCGGCGAGAGAGTAAAATGCGGCGAACAATTTGGGATGATAAAATTTGGCTCGCGTACGGACGTGCTGATGCCGTCCATCGTTGAAATCGCCGTAACGGAAGGAATGCACGTGCGCGGCGGCGAAACCATTATCGGAAGAGTAAAGAATTGAACGTCAGGCGATTCCAGACCGGACCTCGACTGGGACCTGCGCCCGCGCCTTCGGGCCGTCGCGGGCTGAAGAAGGGCGTGTACCTGGTACCGTCATTCTTTACGGCCCTGAATATCCTGGCCGGCTTCTACTCATTGATGACCACGATGAGTGCCTATCGCTATATCCTGAATGACCAGATCGACTCGACAAAGATGCGATTGGACAAGGCGGCGATCGCCATCGGTTTGGCTGTTGTCTGCGACATTCTCGACGGAAGAGTCGCCCGGATGACCAAGACCGCTACCGAGATCGGCATTCAGCTGGACTCGTTGGCAGACATTGTTTCATTTGGACTGGCGCCGGCGTTCCTCGCCTACGTTTGGGGCTACGGAACGACTTTGGAAGGCTGGACTAACGCCAGCCAGTTCGCCTGGTTTGTTTCCTTTATGTTTGTGATCTGTGGGGGATTCCGCTTAGCGCGGTTCAATGTTCAGGCGTCGCGTCCGCGCCCGCTCGCTGAAGGAACACCAAAGGTTGACAAGAAAAGCTTCGTTGGTCTGCCGATTCCCGTCGCCGGATGTCTCATCGCCGCGATTGTTCATTTCACGCCGACTCCGCTGAAGTACGCTCACCACAGCGCGCCTATACTCGCAATCGTGATGATGGTGTTGATGGCTTTTTTGGCGTTGTTGATGGTCAGCACGCTGCGATTCACCAGCTTCAAGTCGCTCGGCACCGGCCGCAAGGACGCGCGCCTGATGATCGGCCTAATCGCGCTCGTCGGTTTGATCTACCTCTACTCACAATGGGTTTTG
This sequence comes from Acidobacteriota bacterium, assembly GCA_046728235.1. Taxonomy (GTDB): domain Bacteria; phylum Acidobacteriota; class Blastocatellia; order Pyrinomonadales; family Pyrinomonadaceae; genus UBA11740. Next base: position 14,060 of record JBKPEE010000205.1, on the reverse strand, counting down.
CTGATCCTGGTCTCAGGGTATCTGGTTCACGGATTGCTGCTGCGCGGTCTCACGTCATTCGGCCGTCGCGGTCCGGATAAGCCCTCGACAGAAATGCGCGAGGTCTGACCGTTGCGCGTGCATCCTGCGCGTGGCACCGCGGGCAAGCTGCCCAGTAACTTTTCCCAAATTAGGGCAATTATTTTTGCGTTGCGTTTGCGAAGGCGAGCAATCCGTGCGGGATTGTGATCAGCACGAGATTGTTAATCGAGATAGGCGAGGCTGAGCTGCTGTTTTCTTCGCCCAGCGGCAGCGTGTTCGCCGTCTTGCCATCGCGCAGGTTAAGCACGATCGCCTGATCGGTTGAGAATGGCGTAAACAATGCGCCATCCGCAGCCGTAACGGGACGAGATGAAATTCGTCCGGGCAATTGCCGGCGCCAAACCAGCGACCCCTTGTTCAGCGACAGCAGATAGGCAAAGTTGTCCAGCGAAGCCGCCAGGACTCCGTTCGGAATCACGGCTACTGCCTGGACTCCGGCTCCCGTGCGCCGGTGCCAGAGAAGTTTCGCGTGCGCCTCACTGAACGCATAAACATTGCCGTCTTGTGATCCGAAGTAGACGACGTTCTCGTTCACCGCGACTGGTCCCTCGATAGCGCCGCCCGCCTTGTACTGCCACACGATTTGTCCGGTTTTGAGGTCCAGGGCGCGCACGACTCCTGCCTTGCTGGCGAAATAGACGCGATCGCCGGCGATGGTCGGTTGGGCGCTGAATTCTTCCTGATACTGGTTGCTCCACAGCACCAGCCCCGTTCGCTTCGCGAACGCGTAAACATGGCCGTCTCTGCACGCGCCGAACAACGCATTACCGTCTACGGCAAGACCGGCAGAGATAGCTGCCGGCAAAGTGCGCATCCAAAGCGTTACTCCGGTAGTTTTGCTGAGTGCGCGCAGCGTCCCACCGGAATTCGTCTGAGCTGATTTGCCGTAACGTTGCGCCACAAATACGCTGCGATCATCACTGACCGGAGCTGCTGAGAAGTCGCCGCCGGCCTCAGCTTTCCAAACAAGCTTGCCATCGCGCGCGTTAAGGGCCATCAGAATTCCTGAACCCAGCGGAACAAAGACTGTTTGCCCATCGGCGGCGGGGGTTAAATCCGTCGTCTGGTCTGTCTGATATCGCCAGACGATCGACAACGGTTGAGAGAGGACTGGGCCATCATCTCGCTTCGTGCGCGTGAACGACATTACCCGAGCAAGTGTTCCCACCGAGGCGACCGTCAGATACACCGCTGCAATGCCTAAAGCAGTTCTAGCGCGGTTTCGTGAGGATCTAGAGTGTTTGTATCTCAAGCTATTTTTGTCTTTGTCAGCGCTGGTTCAGTTCCGATTATTCACACCGTGGCTTTAGCCTGGTGTTTTGATGCCACTGGATCAAAATGAAACCGTTTAAGCCTTCGGGCGAAGAGCCGGGTCGCCGCGCTAAAGCGTCGGCGAGAATGAGAATTCTTCTCCAACTGAACCAGGACCTCTATCTCAAAGCATTTGGCGGTCGTGAACGTCAAACCTATAATCTCAGTTTCTTATAACCAGCGGTTTTGACGTTTATTCTGGCCCGGAGGTTTTCTTTTTGCCGATCGACAATCACGAAAGAATAATCATACTCGACTTTGGTTCCCAGTACACTCAGCTGATCGCGCGACGCGTTCGCGAAGCTGGAGTCTATTGCGAAATCTTACCGTTCAATACTTCTGCGGCCCAAATTCAGGCGATCAAACCACGCGGCCTGATTTTCTCGGGCGGTCCTTCGTCGGTTTACGAAACGAACGCGCCGCGTTCTGAAGCCGAGGTGATAGGAGCGGCGAACTGTCCCGTTTTGGGGATTTGCTACGGCCTGCAACTGATGGCGCACGAGATGGGCGGGGAAGTTAAAGCGTCAAACAATCGCGGCTACGGTTATGGGAGGCTGGTGGTTGTCGACGAGGCGACGCGGCTCTTCGCCGGCCTGCCAAAGGAAATGGATGTTTGGTTGAGCCACGGCGATCGGGTAACACGTCTGCCTTCCGGCTTTCACATGACGGCGAGGACAGACGAAGGAGTGAACGCTTTCGAGAATCCTGAGCGCGAAATTTACGGCGTACAGTTCCATCCCGAGGTGGCGCACACGCCTTTGGGCGGTCAGATCCTGCGCAACTTTTTGTTTGAGATTTGTAAATGCCGGGGAGATTGGAGCCCGGCAGCGGTCATTGAGGAGCAGGTTGAACGAATCCGGCAGACGGTCGGCGAGAGAGATCAAGTAGTTTGCGGGCTATCCGGCGGCGTCGACTCATCGGTGGCAGCAGCACTGGTCCATCGCGCAATCGAAAACCGGCAAACCTGCATCTTCGTCAACAACGGACTACTGCGCGAAGGCGAATTCGAATCTACGCTGGCGCTGCTGAAGCAGTCGCTCAAGCTGAACATCTGCGGCGTAGACGCCGCCGCTCGCTTCCTCGGCGCACTGCGCGGTGTGGCTGAGCCCGAAGCGAAGCGGAAGATCATCGGGCGAACCTTTATTGAGGTCTTCGAGGAGGAATCAAACCGCACCGATGCAAAGTTCCTGGTGCAGGGCACCCTCTATCCCGACGTGATCGAGTCTGTTTCCGTTCGCGGACCCTCGGTCACGATCAAGAGCCATCACAATGTCGGCGGGCTGCCGGAGAAGATGAAGCTCAAACTGATCGAGCCGTTGCGGGAACTGTTTAAGGACGAGGTCCGCATTATTGGCCGCGAGCTTGGCGTACCCGAGGAAATCCTTACCCGGCACCCTTTTCCCGGACCGGGCCTGGCTGTGCGCGTGATTGGCAACGTGGACGAAGAGCGGCTCAGAATCCTACGCGCCGCAGATCGAATCATGGATGAAGAGCTGCGGCGCGCGGATCTGTATCTGTCCGTCTGGCAGGCGTTCGCGGTGTTGCTTCCCGTTTCCACCGTCGGCGTGATGGGCGATGAGCGGACATATGAGCGCGTGGTCGCGATTCGCGCGGTTACCAGCGTCGATGGGATGACTGCCGACTGGGCACGCTTGCCGCACGATCTGCTGGCGCGAGTTTCCGGCCGGATCGTTTCAGAGGTGAAGGGCGTTAACCGGGTCGTCTATGACATCAGCTCGAAACCACCCAGCACGATTGAATGGGAATGAATCATGAATCATTGTTCATTGATTCATTGGTTGATTGGTTCAATAGGGACGATTCAGGTGGGGGTACCTTGAGTCAATGAACCAATGAGGAAATGAAGCAATATAACAATTCAACATCTTGTTAAGTTGATCGCACTAGCCCACGTGATATAGTGTGGCACTGAACAGACACGATTTTCCCCGCGCTGTTCTCAGGGTCGCGAATCATGCAGGACAAGGGCTTCGTTCATCTCCACTTACACACCGATTACAGCCTCCTCGACGGCGCCATCCAAATAAAACCGCTGGCGGAACGCACCGAGAAACTCGGGATGCAGGCCTGCGCCATGACCGATCATGGAAACATGTACGGCGCCATTTCCTTCTACAACACGATGAAGGCGAAAGGCATTAAGCCGATTATCGGTTGCGAGACATACGTGGCGATGGGCGGTCGCAGCGATCGCTCGGCGCGGAACATCGGTGGTGAGAAAGCGAACTTTCATCTAATCCTGCTCGCGCAGGATTACGAAGGGTATCGCAATCTTTCGCGACTCACTTCCAAGGCTTTTACCGAAGGCTTCTATTACAAGCCGCGAATCGACAAGGAACTCCTGGCACAACACAGCCGTGGGTTGATTGCGCTCTCGTCCTGCATGTCCGGGGTGCCGTCGGCGCTGCTGGCGCAGGATCGTTTCGACGACGCGGCGACCCAGGCTCTTCAATTTGAGGAGATCATGGGCAAGGGAAATTACTTCCTTGAGATTCAGGAACACGGGCTCGAGCCGCAAGCCCGCATTCGCAAACCCCTGGTCGAGCTCTCAAAGCGCACCGGCATCCCGCTGGTGGCCACCAATGATGCGCATTATCTGATGCCTGATGATGCTCGCGCGCACGACCTGTTGTTGTGTATTGGCTCAGGCAAGACGGTCAGCGATCAAAATCGATTGCGTTACGGCACGCCGAATTTCTATGTGCGTTCGCCTGAGGAGATGTGGACGATCTTTGGTGGCGAATTACCCGAGACGCTGCAACGCACCGTCGCAATCGCCGAGCGTTGTGAGTTGAAACTGCCTGAAGGTGTGAACTACCTGCCGAACTATCCTATTCCCGAGTCGGAAGCAGGGCTGTCGGTTAACGAGTACTTCGAGAAGGTCGTGCGCAACGGTTATCAGACCCGGAAGACAAATGTCTGGGACCTTGAGTCTGCGCGCGGCGAACTGTCGCATTCTTTTTCTGATTACGAGGCACGCCTTTGTCACGAGATTGAGGTCATCAAGCGAATGGGTTACGCCGGCTATTTCCTGATCGTTTGGGACTTTGTGAAATACGCGAAAGAGAACGGCATACCCGTGGGACCGGGACGAGGGTCATCCGCGGGATCGCTGGTGGCGTATAGCCTCGGGATTACGGATATCGACCCGCTGAAGTACAACCTGTTCTTCGAACGCTTCCTGAATCCGGAGCGCGTCTCGATGCCCGACATCGACATTGATTTCTGCGTGCGCGGCCGCGGACAGGTAATCAATCACGTGTCGAAGTTGTACGGCCAGGATTCAGTCTGCCAGATCGTGACCTTTGGGACACTGGCGTCCCGGGCCGCAATTAAGGATGTCGGCCGGGCCCTCGATATGCCTTACGCTGAGGTCGATCGCATCTCGAAAATGATCCCGCCGCCCGTCCGCGGCCGCAATGTCAGCATCGAGCAGGCAATTCAACAAGTACCTGAGCTGCGCAATTCGATGGAGCAGAATGAACAGATCCGCGACCTGATCGACCTCGCCCGTCGTTTGGAAGGGTGCGCCCGCCACGTTTCGGTTCACGCCGCCGGCGTCGTCATTACCCCTGAACCACTTCAGGAACTGATTCCGATAGCGGTTTCCGGGAAGGACGAAGTCACTACCCAGTACGAGATGACCGACCTCGAGAAGGTGGGCGTCCTTAAGATGGATTTCCTGGCGCTTAATACGCTTACGATTATAAGCGATTGCTTAAAGAGCATAAAGCGGGCGCTTAACGTGGAAATCGCCTGGGCTAAGGTTCCGCTTAACGACGACAAGACTATGCAACTGTTTAGCGATGGGCGAACAGATGCAATATTCCAATTCGAGTCTTCGGGTATGCAGGAAATTTGCCGCAAGCTGCGGCCAAAAGGGATCGAAGATCTTTCGGCGCTTAACGCCTTGTACCGTCCGGGGCCTATAGATGGCGGCATGGTCGATGACTTCATTTTGCGGCACCACGGAAAAAAGAGCGTGCGCTATATCGTGCCCGAGATGAAGGAAATCCTCGACAGCACGAATGGGGTAATCGTTTATCAGGAGCAGGCGATGCGCCTCGCGCAGAAACTCGCCGGTTACACGATGGCTGAGGCCGACAGCCTGCGTAAAGCAATGGGCAAGAAAAACCGGGAAGAGATGGCGCGCCAGGAGCAGAAATTCATTCAGGGCGCTGTGGCTCGCGGCCTCAAGCAGGACAAGGCGCAGCAAATCTTCTCTTTGATGGCGCAGTTTGCCGACTACGGGTTTCCCAAGGCACATAGTGTCGCCTATGCATACCTTGCGTTTCAGACCGGCTACCTGAAGGCGCATTACCCGGAACACTTCTATGCGGCGGTGTTGTCGAACGAAGTCGACGACACGGCCAAGGTGTTTCGCTATACGAAAGAGATGCGAGGGCAGGGAATCGCTCTGCTTCCGCCCGATGTAAACGAAAGTCAGGTCGGCTTCACGGCTCTCAAGAGCGCAATTCGTTATGGCCTGGCCGCAATCAAAGGAATCGGTTTGACGAGTGTCAACGCCATCACCAAAGCCCGTGAGCAGGGGCCGTTCAGATCTCTGTTCGATTTCTGCGAGCGGCTGGATGAAGGTGGGATTAACAAACGGGTCCTGGAGGGACTGGTATGCAGCGGGGCTTTCGATTCACTTAAGCCTGCCGGCGCGGCTGCGAATCACTGGCGCGCGCGACTGTACGCAGCCATCGACACGGCGCTGGCGCGCGCGGCCAGATCGCGTCGCACGAAGGCTATAGGGCAGGACGATCTTTTTGGTGGCCACGAAATGCCAGAGTCCGACACCGTCAATTTGCCGGAGACGGCGGCCTGGACTGCGATGGAAATGCTCACCGCCGAGAAGAAGGCGCTCGGGTTTTACATTACCGGTCATCCGCTCGACGATCACTTGGAAACAATTAATCGCCTGGGTGCGGTGACCTCCGCTGAGCTGGCACAGCAGGAAACTGGATCGCGGGCAACCGTCGCCGGCGTTGTCCGAAGTCTTCAACTAAAGACCACGAAGAAGGGCGACCGTTTTGCGATCTTCAGCCTCGAAGATCAGGCGGGTTCGATCAAGTGCGTGCTTTGGCCTGAACCGTACCGGCGAAACAGTTCGCTGTTGGCGGAAGAGGCTACGGTACTGGTTAACGGCCGGGTAGAGATCGGCGATGAGGGGCCGGCAACCATCATCATCGACAAGATCGGCGAGTTGACCCAGGCTGTTCAGCAAAAGGCGCGCGAAGTCGTCATTCAATTCGTGGACCGTACACCCAATGTCGCGCGGTATGATGAAGTGAAGAAGCTGCTCGAGACATCGCCCGGAGATTGTGATGTCTTTATCGAGGTGAAGCTGGAAAATATGACGGTCCGCGTTCGCGCGCATCCATCGCTGAAGATCGAGGGTAGTGCGAAGATCGAGACAAGCTTGCGCGATCTCGGGTGTCAGGTGATGTGGGAAGGATTGGGCTCGCCTGTCCGCGCAGCGGCCGTTGGCTCAAATTAGATGGCTAAAGAAGACTCGACCAGCACCGCAGGCTACACTGCTTTTGAGCGCGTGCAGCTCGCCCGCCATCCCGAGCGCCCGTACACACTCGATTTTGTTGAGCGTCTATTCGAAAACTTCACAGAGATTCACGGCGATCGTCGCTTTGGCGATGACCCGGCGATCGTTTGTGGTTTTGCTACCTTTCACGGCATGCCGGCGCTGGTTGTTGGTCATCAAAAAGGCCGTGACACCAAACTGCGACAGTTTCGAAATTTCGGTATGCCAAAACCCGAAGGCTATCGAAAGGCGATTCGGGCGATGAAGCTGGCTGATAAATTTGATCGGCCTATCTTCTGTTTCATCGACACGCCGGGAGCTTATCCGGGAATCGACGCCGAAGAACGCGGCCAGGCCGAAGCCATTGCCTATAACCTGCGGGAAATGGCCAAGCTGTCAGTGCCCGTGCTGGTGACTGTGATCGGCGAAGGCGGATCAGGGGGCGCACTGGCGATCGGCGTCGGCGATCAGGTGCTGATGCTCGAGAATGCGATCTACTCGGTTATTTCGCCTGAAGGCTGCGCTGCGATTCTTTGGAAGGATTCGAGTCAGGCTGCGCGCGCGGCGGAAGGACTGAAGTTGACTGCGAAGGATCTGAAAGCAGAAGGGATTGTCGATCAGGTTATCGACGAGCCCAAGGGCGGCGCGCAGAACTCGCACGATGAAGCCGCTCGCATGTTGGACGTGGCCCTGTCTTCCAGACTGGCTGAATCGTCAACTCACAGCGTGGAAGAGCGCCTCACTCGTCGCTATCAAAAGCTGCGACAACTCGGTAAATGGGCAACGAGCGACGGGAATTCTGGTTGACGCCCACGATTTATGTTTGGAGTACCGCCTTTAGGCGGAAAGTTTCTCCGGCTAAAGCCGGTACTCCAAACTTTCTCGGCTAAAGCCCGGCACTCCGAAACAAGAGCTCTTAAAACGGAACATCGTCGTCGGTCAGCTCGGTTGGCTCCTGCGGCGGTCCGGAGTTCGCCTGGGCCGCGGCGCTACGAGCTGCCGGGGCTCCTGAATCCTCACTTCTGCCGCCACCGCCGATGAACTGCATGTCGGTCGCGTTCACTTCCAGCGAGTGCCGCTTATTGCCGTCGCGATCTGTATATTCTTCGACCCGCAGACGACCTTCGATATAAACCGGGCGGCCACGCTGCAGATATTGCGAAGCTGTTTCCGCCTGCCGTCCCCAGAGCGTCACCCGAAACCAGGTGGTGACGTCGTTGTTTTCGCCCGTGTTCCGGTCCTTGCGACGTTCGTTTGTTGCCAGGCTGAAACTGCACACCGGCGTCCCTTGGGGCGTGTATCGCAGTTCGGGATCGCGTCCCAGATTCCCGACTAAAATGATTTTGTTGAAAGACATATTGCGACTCCAGTCTTGGCCTTTTTCTTGACGGACAACACCCAGGATTTTGGTAATGAGTCGCCGATAGTAACCGCGGCGATGAAGTGCGTCAAGGTAAGAAATCTTGCAAGGAATTTTGATATTGAGCGCGCGCTCTTTCGCGATGCCTTGTCAGGATAATCCGAGGATAATCAATGAAAGGATCAGCACCCCAACCATTACACCTGCCAGGATTCGCCATACTGAAAAACCGGCATGCTCGACGCTTAAACGCTCGAACCATGAGTTGTGGGTGAAGATCCCTTCACCCAGGTATTCGGCAGTTAACTCGGAGGCAACGGTAAGACCAATCGCAATGATCCAGCCCCTGTCTAATACAAACCACAAAATCCAGGAAGCGATTAGAACCAGCAAGGAAATATCGATCTTAAAGCCAGTGCGGCTTTTGTTTTCCAGTGGATGGCCATTTTGATCGCAGTTCACGTTTTTCTTACGCTTATGGAGGGTCACAAGGTTGCGCTTTTCGAGCCGGTGAAGGAGGGAGTCAGTACCCGGAGCGATAGCGACGGGGTAGCTGATTGTTTGCCTAATCGTGGAGTCGAAGAGAGGTCCTGATGCTTGAAGAGGCACCCGGTCGCTACTGCTTCCGGTACTGACTCCATTGCGCCTCTGATCTGTTTTGTCTCTTGACGCAAAGCCATGGCCGGCCTGGATTAGAAACGACTTCAATGAATCTGGTAGACTCTCGGCATCGAGCGGTAGTATGAGCGCGACAGTCTACCTCGAAACTTTCGGATGTCAGATGAATGTCTCGGACAGCGAGCGGGCTGACGTGCGTCTGCGCGCCGCGGGCTTTGATTTGTGCAGTTCACCCGAGACGGCGGACGTGGTGATCTTCAATACCTGCTCAGTTCGCGAGCGCGCGGCACACAAAGTCTTTACCCGCATCGGCGAGGTGCGGCGCCAGCGCATCGGCCACGAGCCGGTCGTCGGCGTAATGGGTTGCGTGGCGCAGCTGGAAGGCCCGGCGATATTTGACGCGAGCCCCATGGTCAACGTTATTGCCGGCACGCGCGCAACTGATCGCCTGCCGCAATTGATTTCGCGGGCGCTCGCAGGCGAACGCCGCATCATTGACCTGGATGAACGCGCCGATGGCGAAGTCTGGGATGTGCCGGCGACGGCGCGTACGTCCAGATATGTGGCGTTCGTTCCGATCATCGAAGGCTGCAACAAGTTCTGCACTTATTGCATTGTCCCATACTCGCGTGGTCGCGAGCAGAGTCGCGCGGCGGCCGATATCATTTCCGAAGTTCACGAGCTCCGGCGTCACGGCTACAAAGAGATTCATCTGATCGGACAAAACGTCAACAGCTATCGTCCCCGGACCGAGGCGGGACTCGAAGGCTGCCAGGGAGCGACGCCCTTCTGTCGTCTGTTGCGGGCGGTCGCGGCGACCGGTATGGAGCGGATCAAATTCACCACTTCATTCCCGCGCGACTTTCACCCGGATATCGTGATGGCGATCGACGAACACGACAATCTATGCAACTGGATACATTTGCCCGTCCAGTCAGGAAGCGATCGCGTTCTGCGAGCGATGCGTCGCGGCCACACCGCCGGCGATTACCTGAAAAGAATTGAGCGTATTCGACAGGCGCGGCGTAAGATGTCGATTACCAGTGATATTATTGTGGGGTTTCCGGGTGAGACGGCAGACGATTTTGACGAGACCGTGAGACTGGTTGAGCGGGTTGGCTATGATGCCCTGTACATCTTCAAATACTCGGAACGTCGCGGCACGCCGGCAGCCAATTTTGCCGACGATGTGAGCCGGGAAGAGAAGTCGGCGCGGTTCATGAAACTGGAGAACCTGCAGCGCCAGCTTCAGCAGAAGATTTACCAGGGCTACAGGGGACAAGAACTGCATGTACTGGTTGAAGGAAAAAGTTCAAAGTCGCCGCATGACATGACCGGGCATTCGACTTGTCACAAAGTAATCAATTTCCCCGGCGATGACTCGCTGCTCGGGAAAATCGTCAATGTGCGCGTCGCCCTGGCGAAGCAAAATAGTCTCTACGGTGAAGTAATCAGCGCCCCTTAATCCCGGCAGATTGTGTACAATAGGAATTCGAACATGGAAATCGAGGTTAAGATTCGGGCTTTGATGATGGATCCGAACAGCGGCACGCCTATCATCATTCTCAAGGATGTCAACAGCGAGACGATGCTGCCAATCTGGGTCGGCGCCTACGAAGCGAATGCCATCGCTTTGGAGATTGAGAAGATTGCGCCGCCACGGCCGATGACTCACGATCTGCTGCGAAACCTGATTGTGGAGTTGGGCTTGACCGTCGACCGCGTCGTGGTCACTTCATTGCGCGACAACACTTTTTATGCAGTCATCGAAATGACGGGAGAGAATGGCGAGGCGATGCGCCTCGACTCGCGACCTTCGGACGCCATCGCCCTGGCGCTGCGCGCGGATTGCCCCATCTTTGTCGACACCGAAGTCATTCAGGCTTCACGTAACTCAGTCGCCAGCGACGAAGAACCGGAATCGGGAGCCGAGGGTGCAGAAGAAGAATGGCCCGACGTGATCGGCGATGCCAGTGACTTGCCGATGTAGTGAACCCTCTGCCAGGCAGAGAGGGGCAAACCGGAAGGATGTGATTCCTCCACTCATCGTAAATTGATAATCGCGATTACTAACCAAAAGGGCGGTGTGGGCAAGACGACCACCGCCATCAACCTCGCAGCTGCGTTCGCGCGACGCGGAACAAAGACGCTTCTCCTCGATCTCGACCCGCAGGCCAACAGTTCGATTTCGTTTCTCGATCCGATGGGCATCAATCGCTCGGCCTACGAGCTGATGATGGACGGGCAGGGAACTGAGGAACTTCCGGTTTACCACACGACCCTCCCCGACCTCGATCTCGTGCCGGCCCGTATCAGCCTGGCCAAACTCGAGTCGAAATTAGTCGGCGATTTTGATGCTCCGTTCCGGTTGAAGGATCGGATGGAACCGCTGCGGAAGCAGTACAAGACCATTATCATCGACACGCCGCCGACGCTCGGCTTGATCACGGTCAACGCGCTGGTGGCCGCGACGCACGTGCTGATTCCGATTCAGTCGTCTTACTTTGCTTTGGAAGGAACCGATGATTTGCTGGAGACGATCGAGAAGGTGAAGGGACGTCCGAACCCGAAACTGGAGTTGCTGGGAGTGCTGGTGACCCTGCACGACAAGCGGACCACGCTCGGCAAGGAAGTATACGAACAGATTCGCCGGGTGTTCGGGCCCAAGTTGTTCGACACGGTGATCACCAAGAGCGTGCGGCTCGAAGAATCGCCCGCCTACAAGGAATCGATTTTTACCTTTGCGCCGCAGTCATCCGGCGCCGTTGAATACGAAAAACTTTGCAAAGAGGTATTGAGCCGTGTCTAGAAGAGGCTTGCCCGCAGGTTTGAGCATGCGTCACGACGCCCATTACGTCGAAGAGTTGACGCAATCCACGACCACGCACGTCGGCAGAATGCTGCCGATCGAAAAACTGGATCCGAATCCGGATCAGCCGCGCACAGAGATCGGCGACCTCACGGAGCTGACCTCGTCAATCCTTGAGAAGGGCGTGCTGGAGCCATTGTTGGTGAAGCCGATGGCACTGGGGCGCTGGATGATCATCGCGGGTGAACGGCGCTGGCGCGCAGCGACGGCGGCCGGGCTGAATGAAGTGCCGTGCATTGAAATGGACGTCGACGACAGCTCGGTGGCTGAAATCGCGCTCATTGAAAACATGCAGCGCAAGGATCTGACGCCCTGGGAAGAAGCTGACGGGTTGCGCGCTTTGTGTGAGAGGTTCGGGTACACGCACGAGGAAGTCGCGCGCAAGGTCGGCAAGAGCCGCAGCACGGTTACTGAAGCCCTGTCGATTGCCGCGATACCGGACGAAATTCGAAACATCTGTCGCAACTCAGAGATCAATTCAAAGTCTCTGCTGTTGCAGATCGTTCGGCAGCCGGACGATGAGTCGATGCGGGTGATGGCCGAACAGATTGCCGCTGAAGGCTTGACCCGCGACGGCGCGCGCAAGGCCCGCAAGGCTTATATCGATCCCACCGGAGCGTCGGAACCTTACGTCTATCGATACGAAGCGCCGGGCAGGGAATTCAAGGTGGAAGTGAAATTTAAAAAGCCCAACATTTCTGCCGAAGAGCTGTTCGAGGCCCTCAACGCCGCGGCCCAGAACATCGACGAAGCGATCTGATTTGGAGTGCGGCGACTTGTCGCCGCTTTGTTTTCTCTCCGATCGCGGACGAAAAGCGGCGACGAGTCGCCGCACTCCAAATCACCCCTGCTTCTTCTTTTCCGCCGCAGCTCTCTTGGCCAGGGATTTGCTCCAACGTTCAAGTGTTGGTTGAATAGGCTTGAAGAGCTTCGCCCGGATCTTGTGTTGCTCTTCGTTCCATTGCTTTAACTGCTTTTCGACATAGGCACGCACGGAAGATTCGACAGCGCCGCGCTTGACTGAGTGTCGCAGCGTTAGATAGTAGTGCTGGCCCACCAGCGAGAAAACCACTGCGACTAGATTGCCTTTGAATGACAGGCGCGGAATGATGCGCTTATGAAATGGTTTGTGCGCCTGAACCAGAGGCGTTAACGCCACCTCAAACCAGGCTCCCTGGTTGCCCTGGCGAGGATGGTACAGACCCGGCAGGTCGGTTCCTTTAGCCGCCATCCGGGCCCGGGGCTCAGTGATGACATCGACCAGCCGCAGCCTTTCAATCCCGCGCAGATGTTCGCGTGGCACGCTATCCAAAGCGCTTTCTATGTTCGCGATTGTTTTTCGGGGCAGTTTCCCCTCATATTGGTTTTCAATCTTTACCGGCATCAACTAATCCTATTCGTCTTTGTGTTGTTGCGAGCAACTGTAGGAGACACCAGTTGGAAGAGTCAAACTCGGCGCGCTGGCAATCGCGGGCGAAAGCCACCTCTGGACGTATCAGCGCACGATGCACTGAGATTCATTGTTTGGAGTGCGCCGGCAGAGCGAAGCGGCGACGGCGCTTTGGATGCGTCTGGTGGGAAGCCTCCGCTATTGCTCTGATGAAACCCTAAGCGCGCATCGGGAAGGCGACCAACAACGCCGCGAACCGAACCCCGCCCGCCCATACTTACGCTGCGTCTGATAATATATATTATGTTACGCACGTTGCGCACACAGCTTTAGCTCAAACCTCGACCGAAGGTGGAAAGTCGGCTTTGCCCTCAAAAGTCGATTAAACGTAGTAATGAGTTTCGGGTAGTTCGTGTGATTTCGTGGATCGTTTCTGTTGGTTCTGGAAACAAGGACGATCCACGAAATCACACGAAGCAACACCAACGGAATGCTTCTGACCACGGAGCTAGATCTGACTTTTGAGGCAAAGTCGCAAAGGTCTAATAAATTCTGGGAGCGATTGGTTGCGTTGGACACCCAATAAATTGTTGCTTAAGCCGATCGCCCGGCAGCCTTGCCTCTGTCAAGAGGCTTCGGCCATAGCGAGCGCAACTCCTGCAGCTTGGTTATTAACCCGTCCTTCAGCGGCCGGTGGCGCAACGCTGTACCGGGCGGGAGGCACTTGCGCTTTCGAACTTTATAACTGCCGGCCACAATAGTTCCCTTGCCGCAGACGAGTTCGGGGTGTATCGTGCGGAATATCCCAAAGGGCGCCATCCATGAGCCCGTGACAAGTCCGCCCGGGAACGGCCTCGCGACCTAAACC
>JBKPEE010000204.1:0-27366 GCA_046728235.1 Acidobacteriota bacterium | reverse complement strand
GTACAGTGCCTCCTGATGCATGGCGCGCTCGTATTGCAGCACCCATTGGCGCACTTCTGTGGTTTCCGCACTGTTGTCGCCGCCCCGGCGGCGCAGATATTCCTTTGCGGTTGGATAGGCGTGACGTTGCTGCTCCGGATTAGGGTTTCGCTTGTAGTCAGTGAATTGCGCGTATAGTTGCTCCTTTTCGTTGTCCATGTACCCGGACGTCATCGTAGGGTTGGTTGGCGATTGAGCAGATGCCGGCCAAACCGCAACGAGCACAAAGAGCGCAGCCGCGATTGCAATTAGACCATGGTGTGATTTGAGCAGGGTATTAATAATCATGAGCGGATGATACCCCTCGCACAAGGAGTTTGAAAAGAGTGAAAGTGATACCTGTTGGCAACCTTTTTCAGGCGTGATCACCACCAAATCCGGGAGGAGCGAATTGTGGGCGGAAGTGCCTTGCGTCGCGCGAGCGTTGGCCGTACAGTCTTAGCTGAAGGCTACATGTTGATTAAGAAATCGAGCGACATAAAGTCCGGCGAGATCACAGATCAAAAGGTCTATCTCAATCGCCGCTGGTTCATGCGTGGCGCTTTGCTGGCGGGGTCGGTTGCGGCTACGGGCTTTATATATCGCAGTCTGAATCCACCGTCGGCTGAAACACCGGCAGGTCAGAAGCTTGATGTCGCCGCGAGTACTCAAACGGGAGATGGTTTCAAAACCAGTGAGCCGCTGACTCCGCTGGAAGACATCACCAACTACAATAATTTCTACGAGTTCTCGACTGAGAAACGCGCAGTCGCCTCGGCGGCGAAAGGATTTATTACCAGGCCATGGACGGTTTCAGTTGATGGCCTGGTAAATAAACCGAAGGTTTTCGATCTCGATGAACTGCTTAAGATCGATCAGGAAGAAAGGGTCTATCGCTTACGTTGCGTTGAGGGCTGGTCGATGGTCATTCCCTGGATAGGTTTTCCGCTCTCGAAGGTGTTGGAGAAGGTTGAGCCAGCCTCGCAAGCGAGGTTCGTTGCTTTCCAAACCCTTCTGGATCCCGGGCGTATGCCGAACCAGCGCACGAGCGTGCTGGAATGGCCATACGTTGAAGGTTTGCGTCTGGATGAAGCGATGCATCCACTGACGATTCTGGCGACGGGCTTGTATGGGCAAACGTTGCCGCCGCCGGACGGCGCGCCCGTGCGATTGGTCGTGCCCTGGAAATACGGATTCAAGAGTATAAAGTCAGTCGTCAAAATAACGCTGGTCGATCAGCAGCCGCCGACAACATGGAGCGAGGAAGCACCCAACGAATACGGCTTCTATTCAAACGTGAATCCGACGGTCGATCATCCGCGCTGGAGCCAGGCGACTGAACATCGAATCGGCGAATTCAGCGGCCGCCCGACTTTGATGTTCAACGGCTATGGCGACCAGGTCGCGCATTTGTACCAGGGGCTGGATTTGAGACGGTATTACTGATTGTCAGTAGTCAGTGGTCAGTAGCCAGTGGTCTTAGGTCTTTGGTCTTTGGTCTTAGAATTTGTCCTTCCAAAGGCCCAAGTCCAAAGGCCCAAGTCCAAAGGCCCAAGTCCAAAGACCCAAGTCCAAAGACCCAAGTCCAAAGACCCAAGTCCAAAGACCCAAGTCCAAAGACCCAAGTCCAACTGACTACTGACCAGTGACAACTGACAGACGTAATGAAAGACGCGCGCTTCGGCAAGTTACTTCTCTTTGTCAACGCACTGGTGCCGCTGGTCCTGCTCTTGTGGGACGTCTGGCACAAACGCGTGGGGGCGAACCCGCTCGAGTTCGTTACCCGCACCACGGGCATGCTCACGCTCGTCTTCCTGTTTTTATCGCTGGCAGTGACTCCGTTGCGAAAAGTAACGGGCGTGAATCAGATAGTGAAGTTCCGCCGGATGCTCGGCCTGTTTGCCTTCTTCTATGGATTCCTTCACCTGATGACCTATGTTTCTTTCGACCGGTTCTTCAATCTGAAGAGCGTTCCCGCGGATGTCTTCAAGCGCCCCTTCATCGCCATCGGAATGCTCGCCTTCGTGCTGATGATTCCGCTGGCGATTACTTCCACAAATAAGATGGTAAGGCGTCTCGGCGGTAAGAGTTGGAGCCGGTTGCACCGGATCGTTTATCTGGCCGGCATTGCGGGAGTGCTCCACTTCTGGATGCTGGTAAAATCAGACACGCGCTTGCCCCTGACCTTTGGGTTCATCCTCGCTGTGTTGCTGGGTTACCGTTTGCTCATGAAGTACGCGCCACCTCCGGCGCCCGCATCAGGGGCGCCGTTATTCCCACGGAAGTAACTGCGGAACCTTTTGCGTTCTGATTCCAGCGATCCGCGAAATCACACGAAGCAACACGAACCTTTACTGGAGCGCAAGCGTCCTCGCTTGCATATTCTGCAACCGGGACGGTTGCGCTCCAGTCGACTGCGTCGTGATTTCTTTTGATTTCGTGGATCGTACCTGCGCTGCTTAGCTTTCAAGCAATTCCTTAATCACGCGCCCGGCAAATTGGCGAAATCCTTTTTGGGATAGTGGCTGGCCAGGACGCCCGTCACTTGCCTCGCCGGTCAGTTCTAATAACGTCGGCATTAGATCCAAACTATCATAAGGTTGATCGATCTGCGCGGCATGAGGAATTCCCGTGTTTTCGCCGCCCGCGAACATCAAGGTCGAATGGGTCGAAACCCGGTAGAACGATCCATGATTGCCGCCGGGATTGAAACCGCGCACGTCAAAGTTCCAATGATTGCTGGCATGAACGAAGAGGTCCGGCTCGACCAGCCGCCGCCGCCGTTTGTGCAAGCGGCGCAGTAATCGCTCCGCACTGGAAATGCCCGCTTCATCCGGAGTCGTGCCAGGCGTTTCGTGCCGCGAGAACTGCTCATGAATCCCGATGACGCTGATCGAGAAATCTGTCCGGTGGATCACCGCCAGCCACTCTCGTTCCGGATGCCATTTGTTGAGCCATATTTCGCGATCATCGGGCGTTCTCACTCTTGGGTCTTCCCAGAGCCTGAAGGGCAGCCCGTCACGCCAATTGATCTGTTGAAACGAAATCTCTCCGCCTGGTTGTTGTTTCAGACCGCTGACCGGCACATATCTCAGCATCAATCCGCGCACCGGATCCGTGCGTGACAGAATCAGAGCCTGGCGCGCGTCGTCTTTGTACAGCCAGATAGCTTCATCGACATTCTTGTCCTCATATGAGTCAACCAGGTCAGCGGGGAAAACTCGGACGGCGATGAAGTCAATTGGTTCGTTACTGACTCCCGGTTGTACGTTGTTGCGGACCGTGACGCCTCGGACAAGCGGAAAATAATTAACGCGAACAAAGCTTTTTACGCTGTCGATTGAGCCGTCGTCCGCCAGGACCAGTCCCTGCGCTGACAATCCAACCACGTAATTCTGTAATTGATAGAGGGTGTTCTGCCGGCCCATTGCGCCCTTGGCGATCACATCTTCGATCTTGAGTCGCGCCGGCGCAAAGTCGTTTGCGCGCAAGCCGAGCAGGTTTGTCAGCGTGAGAATGTATTGGCGATAGTCGTTTTCAATATCGGTCCATAGACCAAGCCTGGCCACCTCTCGGTGCGCAGTCTGATCGCGCCCAGCGTCGAGATCTTCTTTGGTCCATTTCTTTGGCAGCGCGGCGACTACTGTCTGTTGTTTCTCAATCACCGCATGTAATGCCTGCAGTTCCTCGTTGAGTTCATTCACCAAACGCTGCCACTCATCGCGATGGCGATCAATTATGCGGAAGAAAAGATCCGTCGCTGCCCGCCGCACGTTTGGCTTGAGCGTCGACGACTTCAGTTGCTGCAGCAGAATATGCAGGAGATTCAAATCCGAGTTACGCAGGTGGATGGCTGATCGTTCATTGCCGTCGAAATCAAGCAGCGCCGTCGGATAGCTGGTGCTTTCGCCCTTCAGATAGAACGAGTCGGAGGTCGTCGTCGTAATCAAAGGCACGAACGGATAGGCGCCCTTCAGCGAATAATCCATCATCAACCGGCGTTTCGTGAGTACGTGATGACCGCCGCCCGCCGTGCTGCCGAGCAACTTCACCAGATTGAATCCCTGGCTGATGATGTTCGGATCGGTGTTCGTTCCATGATCAGAAACCAGGACCAGCACCGTATCTTTGGCCAGCGGAGATTTCTCGACGGCTGTCCAGATCCGGCCAATGGTGGCATCGACTTCACGAATCGCCGCGAGTTGAGATTCACGATCGCGATTGTGATGCGTCCGGTGGTCGACGTCGGTCGTGTAGTAATCCAGGTAGCGAATGCGCGGGTCCGCCAGCTTGATAATTAATTCGCGCTCGATCTGGTCCTGAATGAAATGCCGCAGCGCCAGCCCGGTGGTGGTCCACTCGTCAATTACATCCTGCGTTCCGCCAAAGCGCTCCAAACGGGTCTTCACACTCTTACCGAAAGTGCTCCAATGCACGCCGCGCTGGTAAGTCTGAAAACCCTGATATCGTTCATCGTGCGGATAAGCATCGATCAAAAGCGGCACGCCGAGTTCATCCAGTACTTCCACGCCCGGCATGTCCACATGCTGTTGAGCGAGATTCTCTAGATAAAAAGGAATGAAATTCAGGTAGTCGTAGGCATGCAGCGTGTAACGGTCAAACTCCACGTTGCCTTTGATCTGCAGATGCTGACCCGTGTCCAGGAGCGACCACGATGGCGCCGATAGACTCATGCCGCGGACATAGAAATTCGCCAGGCGTGTCCCTCGTTCGTAGAACACGTGCCTGACCCATGGCAGGCGGCTCTTACCGGTTTCGGGATCGGTTTCGTTGGCGAACTCATCAACCAGGCGATGCGGCAGGCCGTCAATCTTGATGAGCACCAGTCGCTGGGCGCGCGGTCCGGTCCGGGCCGCCGCAACCCCGGATTTCTTTAGTCGGATAAAAGCTGCGATACCGGCAACTCCGGCAGAGAACCGCTTAAGAAAATCTCTTCGCTTCAGGGACATTTTAAATGGATGGATTAATTATAGAGCTTGCATGAGACTCAAGAGCAATTTGAGATCCGCGCAACTTATTCGGGGAGCATGCTGCGATCGAATAGCAAGTTATCGGCGGCGGTTGGGTTAGTCAAGTACAACCATCAGGCGGCACACTTCTTCAACAACTTCAGCAATGCCTTCTCAGCTCGATGCAATTTCAATCCGCGATATGAGGTCAGTTTCTGCAAGGTCTCGAAGTAGCAGCGTACGACATCACCCTTTTCAAACGAAGTGATCACGGCGGGACAAATATAGGCGTCGCGACTTACCGCCGGCGTGTTGCCGAGAGCGGCCGCAGTCTCTTCAATTGCGGCCGCAATTGAATTGGTAGACGGACATTCCGCCGAACTGCTGCGCGCCAGGGCACAGGCGCACACCAGCGTACCTGCCCACGTGCGGAAATCCTTGGCGCTGAAATTTCGCCCCATCACATCTTTGATGTAGCGATTGATCGTCGGACGGGTAACGTTAATAAACTTCCCATCAGGTCCTTCATACTTGAACACGCGGCGATTCGAATACTTGAG
Organism: Acidobacteriota bacterium; assembly: GCA_046728235.1. Classification (GTDB taxonomy): domain Bacteria; phylum Acidobacteriota; class Blastocatellia; order Pyrinomonadales; family Pyrinomonadaceae; genus UBA11740. The sequence goes on along the minus strand of JBKPEE010000204.1, from coordinate 21,818 downwards.
CAGTTCTTTCAGAGTTGCGGCCACCTGCCGGTCCCGGATTTGGCGACTTTGGGTCTGTCCCGACTTGCCGGGGAATTCAAATCTGATGCGGTCGCCTTTCACCGACACATGCCGCGGCCGCAACGTCGCAATTCCATAACTGCCATGTTCATTGGCGTAGATTTCACTGCCTGGCCGAATAAACGAAACGGACAGAATTCGTAAGATAACGGCCATGACGCGCTCTTTCGGCAGCCCGGGCAGTCTGAGATCGCGAGCGATAGCTGTCCGCAGCTTCGGCAGGCTTTCGCCAAACTCGATCAGCCGCCGAAACTTCTTTCGTTGTTGAGCGCGTACGTGGCTCTCATGATAGAGGTACTGCCAGCGTCCCGCCGCGTCCTGACCGACCGTCTGGATGCGACCATTTGGCGCCGCGTTGATCGCCACGTCTTCCCATGCCGGCGGAATCTTCAACTGCTCGATTCTTTCCAGATCCCGCGTCGTCACTCGGCCGCCGTCGGCGTGGTTGTAGTGAAAGCCGCGCGCCGGGGTGCCGCGCCGCAAGATGCCACGGAGGTGAAGTCGTTCATTTGCTGTCATGCATTCATGGTTACGGCCGCGGCGCAACGATCGATTAGGCCGACCTATTTGCCCTACTGCAAATACATAGCCAAACGTACGAGGTCGAAGCAGGCGCACCGGGAATTTCAGAATTGCCTTTCTTTTCCGTGACGTTTTTGTTCCGGTGAAGTGGACGCAAAGGAACATGGCGCAAACCGAATCGTTTGTTAAGAGAACACCCAATCGATGGATTTTGGATCGCGTCGCTGATCAAAACGATGAGTGAGGAGGCACGAGCGACCAATCCGGGAATTCACTCGCGAAATGGCCCACAGACGCGAGGTTCGTGTTTGTCCGTGTTTGTTCGTATGACTTGGTGGCACTGGTCTTGCTCAGTGAGGACTACAGCGACGGATTGCGACTGAATATCAATCGTTAGCGGCGCGCGCGTCGAAACGATAAGCGGGCGGTTCTCTCCCACAGAGATCGATGTGCTGGATGAGCAGATGAATTCGGCCACACGTAGATTTGCGAGGCCTGTACAGCATGCTCGCGCTAGCGAGCGCCGCTTAGTGTGATTCGATGGAAAGGAGCCGCGAAATGAGCCAAATACCTTTGACGCAGCAAATGATCGATACGCCGGTCGACAATGGCACTGAGAAACGAGGTCTGTATGCGACGGCATCAAGACATCCTTTGGTAACGGGCGGCCTGGTCCTGGTCGGCGCCGGTTTGGCGTATGCAGTGGGCCGGCTGGTCACGGCTTCTCGCGACGGCGAGATCGCGCGCGACGTTCACGTCGAGGCATCTGGTGAGCGAGGTGATAACGCGATGGAAAAGCCGAGGACTGATCAGCAACCAGGACAGCCACAGGATCCACGGTTTGAAAAAGCGAAGACGGGGGCTGTGGCAGTTACTGGCAACGTAGAACAAGGCCCACCGCAACAGCAGAGCTCCCCGCGAGACCATTGGAATAAACCTGCGTCAGCAACGACCGCGGGCGAAGAAGCCGAAGGGCAAGAAAGAACGACGCGCGCTGCCTGACCTGGGAGCGATCATGCAAGCAATGCTTCTTGCATGCTGATGCGCGGCTAGTCTCCGATCGCTTCAGAACACCACTAGTACAACGAACCACTTAGCCTACGGCTCAGCCATGCCGATGCGCGGCAAGTCTATGACTTGCCGTTGACGTTCACTTTTCCCTTCAAGGTCTCCGACCGATATTGCGGTCTTAGACCGCTAAATTTGCTTCTAGCCCGCGGCAAGTCAGAGACTTGCCGCGCATCAGCATGGCTGAGCCATAGGCTAAGGAGTTCATCCCGCGGTTCGTCTGCGGTACTCCAAACCAAAGCAACTCACTTCTTCGCAATTACATCGACCTCGCTGTAGAACGTATTGCCGAACTCGTCGGCAACTTCAGTGACGTAACAATCGAACAGCAGGTAACGAATCCTACCGAGGCTGCCGCGTCCGTCGGCGATGCTGACCCCCCACTGACCACCGTCTTTTGTTTCGTCATCAGAGCGCGTGTCGACAGTCGCTATCACCTTCCAGCCGCAGCTGCGCGGATCGACATTAGCCCTGGGCGCATCGTTGAAATTCACACCCGTCCCGTCGCTGGCCCAAACGCGATAAACCTGTGGCGCGCGCTCATTGGGGTGCCACGAATAAGAATTGATTTGGGCCACCTCGATTGCCCGTCCCAGGTCGATCAATATGCGCGCGCCGCCGCTTCCGGGTGCGATAAAGAAATTGCGGCGCGGTTGATCATCTGAAGCCGGCAACACGCCATCGACGAGCGCGTTGACACCGGCGCTGTTGGGATCGGCTTCGCCATCGACGATCATCACCCGCGCGTTTGTCGCCGCGTCGTTGCGAGCAGGTGACGGCACCGACTTGAATTTGAATTCCGGGTTTATTGATGCGCCGGTGTTGTGATCCATGATGATTTTGACTTGAGCGTTAGCGGCAAGTGTAAACATCGAGAAGATGATAACGCCCAACGATGTTCGCGCGACGATCTCTGTGTACCAAAGGTGCGACCTTTTGTTTTCCGAGCAGAGTATTGATGTGAGCGAGCACACAATTCCCCAAACGGCTGTGCCGCCTGATGTGCGGAAAGCCTGCGGCTTTCCGTCACCGTCGCTCTCTTCTACTGCGGCGAGGCTCAGCCTCGCCGCAATCCGTTTTAAAAACACCGGCCGGAAAGGCAAGCCTTTCCGCACATCACGCGGCACAGCCGAAAATAAGTTTCTCAATCCTGCTTGCGGCTTGGGCCGCGCTGTGAAATCTCTTTGGCTTGGTCTTTTCAAGCAATCGCCACGACAGAGGCACAGAGTTCCACGGCGGTGACACAGACACATGATCATCGTTCCAAAGTGTCGTACAGCGGCTGGACCGAGGTGACGACCCACGGCTCATCTGCGACGGTTATGGCCAGGATGCGAATGCGTTCGTTGTCCGGCAGGGTAATGCTCCGCGCGCCCGGCGGAAGATCTATGGCATACGCGAACAGGTACGAGTAAGCATACGGTTCAGGCGCGCCGTCAGGGGTGCGGCGTTGTGAAGAGAACCAGGCGATATCGGCGCGCTTGATAAAGCCCGGCCGCAGCCCAATCATCTCTCCGTAAGGATTTGTTCGGATGCGCGGCGCCGTGCCTGCAGGCGCGCCGGCGGGTGGATTAATCTGCTGTTCCGTAGTTCGCCAGATTCGATCGTCCCACTGGCCGACAAAGCCGGTCCAGTCCTGAATAGTTAAGTCCCTCGCCTGCTCACCGAATTTGAATGTCGCTTTCTGATCCGTGTTCGCTGCCGCTGCCAGCAAGTAAACGCGATTGTATTTTCCGGCAGGTAAATTGATCGTCTGCCCGTGCGGAACCAGAGCGTTTGCCTTGTCGGCCGGCGCCAGATCGAAGCGGATGCCGCCGAAGTTAATCTGCCGGGGCAAAATCTCTGCCGGCAGGGCCCTACCCTGGGACGCGCCCTGATTATTTGGCGCCCAGTCGAAGCTGCCATCGGCGGGCCGGCCCAGACGAGACGCGACCGGCAGATCGTAAGTGAGCGGCACAGTCTGAAATGTAGTGGGCGCAACTTTGGTTCGTGAGGGCGCCACTTTAATCGCGAAAGTTCGCGGTTGGTAAGCGCGGAACGAAGTAACTAACTCGCCGTTCGAAATCGTTGCCGGGCCAAGCTGCTGCTCCTGCCCGTTTACTTCGCGCGCAGCTGCGATGCCGGAAGGGAAGGTGACGCGAACGTTCGCAGCCGTCTTTCCATCCATTTCTACCAGTCGCACGATCAGTTCATCGCTTAACTCCGCCTTCTTGAAGGCCATGAGTCTGATCCGATCGTTACTGACCTTCAATAAAGAAATGGATTTGCCGAGCGGTCCGCTGTGCGCCGGGCTTTGAAACGCAATCAGCGGTTGATTCAGGCGATATGCCTGCCAGTCGGTGTCGCCGCTGCGCCAGTCGCCGGCGTGGCCGGCGAGGCCGAACAGAATTTCATGACGACCAATGTCCTGCGTGCCCTGATCGGCATAACCACCACGCGTTCCCGGCGTGCGAATCAAGGTCAAACGAAGTGTGTTGTTGTCGGGCTTGTCGGATGCGTTCTTGCAGTCCGTCAACACAGTTGCGCCGTAAGCACCGGTCTGATCGGTGAGATCGATCCATTGATGCGAAGCAACTTCGAATTGCCGCTCTTCTTCTGTGGGCCGTTGAATCGTGCCCACGTCCCAGTTGTAAGTGGCCAGATTGTTCGCGGCCGCGAGCGGAAAGGTAGCTTTGAGGTTTGCTTCTTTCGTATTCCAGTCGATGACGTTGCTGAACTCAACCCGCTCGCCCGCGCCACCGGTTGACAGCCTGATCGTTTGCGTGAATTTCGAGCCTTCAGTCTGTCGTTCGACTTCGACGGCCACGCGGACTGGCCCGGCTTCAGCCACGTGAATCTTTACGTCGCCGGAAACAAAATTTCGCGGCGCGCGCTGCTCGTCTTCAAAATCCATGTTCCAGGCAGGCCACTGGCGCGGATTGTCGGTTGAAATCGCCAGGCGAATCGGCGCCGACAGCAGTTCGTGATTGATCTTCTTGTCAAAGATGCTCGACACGTCACCTTTCTTGTCGATCGTCACGCGGTAACGCGCGTTCTCGAGTGATGATTCGGTCACCTTCAGATCGCCGGCGGAAAGAAACGAATCGGCAGGTTGCACGTCGTAAACCGCGAACCCTACGGACGGAACCTTCGCCGGAAAGAGGACTTTGCCGTTCGACAGCTGCGATGGAACCTCCTTGCCGTCGGGGCCGACGACACGGATGGCGTGGGGCGGGCCACCGGCAAACGTGACATCGGCCGTGACGATATCTTCGCGCTCAACATTGAGTGGGTTGTAAACCACAATCGCCGCGCCTTTTGCCTCGGTGTCCAGGCCGGCAGCAACGACGTTTGTGCCACTGGTGAGCACGCCAGCGAATTGATTCATCGCCACTACATCGTCGTTCCACGCGAACTCAAAGGCTTTAGGCGTCGCTGTGCCTGGCAGCAAATCGTGAAACTGTCCGCCCATGACGAGTATCCACGCGTTGTTCAGGCGCTCGCGCGGGTACGAGCGCCCGCCCAACCATTCGGCAGCGACCGACGCTTTTTCCGCCGCGTCAGCGAGCAATTCATTCTTGCGCATCCAGCGCTTCTGATAAGCCTCAGACGTGATCGATCCGGCCGAGTGATTTATCAGCTCCAGGTCGCCTTTGTAACGCGGTAAGCGATCGGTCGAACAGCACGCGAGGATGTCCTGAAACATTTGATCGGCTTTTGACCAGACGACGCGTATTGGTCCGTCGCCGACCTGGACGGGTGGCCCAGCCGGCGGCGGTGTTGATCCAAAAGGAAAAAGAGGGGGAAGCGGCGTCTTGCTTTTCGTCGTGATGGCCTCCATCAATTTCACAGAACTCTCGTTCGGCGATCCGCCCACATCTCCCGTGCCTACATAGTGATAATCAGCGAAGATGCCGGTCAGGTTGCCGTTGATTTGAATCCGTTGCGGCCAATCTTCCTGCCTGCGCGTGCGCTGCTGGTTTTGCTGCCCATTCAAACTGGGATCGGGACCGGGCGGTGGCGGTGGTGCTTTGCTCAAGTCGTACTGGACATTGCTGCCGTAACTAAGGGGATTAAGCGCCGCGATCACTGTGCGACCATCGGTCCCTTCCCAAATGCCCACGTTGAAGGGAATACCCACGGGAGTTTTCTCAGGCGAGTCAGGACCACCGACGTGTGGTGCAGGCTGCCAGGCGGAAGATAGTTTCTGAGTGGAAAAACCTTTGATCCCCGCATGCGCCAGGATGCTCGGCAGTGAAGCGGGAAAGCCAAAGCAGTCAGGCAGCATATACTCATCGCTGGCCATGCCGAATTCTTTGCGGAACCAGTTGTTGCCATAAAGAATCTGGCGAATGATCGATTCTGCGTTGGGCGAATTGACGTCGCCTTCTTCCATTGATGAGCCCGCCGGAAACCAGCGGCCGGTGGCCACATATTGCTTTAGTCTTTCAAAATCAGCGGGGTAGTATTCCTTCATCAGCCGGTAACGGTTCGCGCCGGTGAAATTAAAGATGTAGTGCGGGTATTTTTCGAACAGCGCGAAGTTGTTGCGCATCGTCTTGGTCAGATATTCAGAGATGACCTGCGGATACTCCCAGCGCCATTCGGTATCGAGATGCGCATAACCTACGACATACAGCGTCGGTTCTTTAGCGAGGTTCGGGCGCGCAGAAACACTCGCGGAATTTGCTTCCGAGGTGCGGGCCGCCTTGGTTTGCGAAGGCTTTGAGGGCCTGGGCTTTAATTTCTCAGATTGTCCCAGGACGATGCTGGTGAACGAGAAGCATAGCAGCAGTAGAAATGCGGAATGGGTGCATCTGCTCATGATTGTTACTCGAATGCTGTCGAAATAGTGAAAGCGGACGAACAATACTACAAAGTTGGACGCGTGAGTAGAGCCTTTTTCCTTGATGATTGTCAGCTGGTGTTGCCGCGGTAGCCGCGGGCGTTGAGGATGGGGAGTGGCGCAGGAGGCGAGTGCGACCAGGCTTCAGGTTGCCGTGCAGAAGATTCGCTGTATACTCCAAAATCGATCGAAGGAAACAGGAATATGCGAAGTTTGATAACCTGATTACTACGTTTTCAATTCAAGGCGACAAAAAAAGCTCGAGAGGACGCTTTGGTTCGTGTCAATTCGTGCGAATTCGTGGATCGATCCTTTTCTGCAAACACCCAGTGCGATCCACGAAGCCACACGAATTGACACGAATTAGTTTTGTTGCTATGCCGGTTGTGTTCGTGGAAGTCTCGTTGGTCCTGTGATCCGGCGGCGGGACCGATAGATAGCAGGGGGACCTGGTGAAATATCGACGTTTTGGGCGGACCAACTGGCGAGTCAGCGAAATCGGTTATGGCATGTGGGGTATGGGCAGCTGGAGCGGCTCAGACGATCAAGAGTCGCTGCAGTCGTTGCAACGCGCGGTTGACCTTGGCTGTAATTTCTTTGACACCGCCTGGGCTTATGGCGAAGGTAAGAGCGAGCACCTCCTGGGACAACTATTACGCGCGAATCCGCAGAAGAAGCTTTATACCGCCACCAAAATTCCGCCCAGGAACGCGACCTGGCCCAGCCGCCGCGAGTTCACGCTCGACGATACCTTCCCGCCGGACTATATCGGTGAGCGAGTGGATGAAAGTTTGGTACACGCGGGATTATCGAGCTTTGATCTGATCCAGTTTCATGTGTGGGAAGACAAGTGGCTTGCAGACGATCGCTGGGCAAAGAAGATCGATGAGCTTCGCTCGCAGGGACTGTTGAAAGCAGTCGGTATCAGCATCAATCGTTGGGAGCCCTGGAATGGCGTGGAGGCAGTGCGCAGCGGACTTATCGATTCCGTCCAGGTCATCTACAACATCTTTGATCAGAATCCCGAAGACGAGCTGTTTCCCGCTTGTCGCGAACACGATGTAGCGATAATCGCGCGAGTTCCGTTCGATGAGGGAACGCTGAGCGGCACCTTGACGAAAGAAAGTAAATGGCCGGAAGGCGACTGGCGAAATATTTACTTTGTTCCGGAGAACCTGATTCCCAGCGTTGAGCGAGCGGAAGAACTCAAAAGCTTGCTGCCGGCCGGAATGACCCTGCCCGAAATGGCGCTGCGCTTTATTCTCAGTAATCCGGACGTCAGTACGATAATCCCCGGCATGCGGAAGCCGGCGCACGTTGATGCGAACATCGCAACCAGCGATACGCGCGAATTGCCGGCAGGGCTGCTGGCGGAATTGCGTGCACATCGTTGGGAGCGAAGACCGGCGAGCTGGTCGATGTAACCGGAAGGTAGGTCCCTCTTTGGAGTGCGCCGGCTTGACGGCGCTTTGGTTTGCGCTCTTATAACGCATATGCACCGTGAATTGATTGAAGAGCGGCGTCAAGCCGCCGCACTCCAAATTTACCCTGCGGCAAATGACGGTTCTCTCTCTTTCAAACATCAGTAAGCGATTCGGGCCCAGCGTTGCGCTCGACGGAGTCAATCTGCGTCTGCGGCAAGGCGAAGTGCATGCGCTGATTGGCGAGAACGGCGCCGGCAAAAGCACTTTGATGAATGTATTGGCTGGCCTGATTGTCCCCGACACAGGGTCGATGGAAGTTGAAGGTGCGGCGTACGCGCCCGCCAGTCCGCTGGAAGCGCGCAGCCGCGGCATCGCCCTCATTCATCAGGAGCTGTCTTTGTTTCCGCACTTGTCGGTCGCTGAGAACATCATGGCGGGAATCGAGCCGTCGCGGGCCGGCGTGCTCGACACAAAGCGTTTGCGGGAACGAACGCAAGAAGTGTTGACAACATTTCACCATCCTGAAATTACGCCCGAGGCGCGCGTCGCGAACCTATCGCTTGCCGCGCGTCAAATTGTGGAAATCTGTCGCGCGATCGCCGCCCGCGCTCGCATTATTCTCATGGATGAACCCACGAGCAGTTTGCAACGCGACGACGTTCAGCACCTCTTTTCCGTGATCCGCAAGTTTGCGGCTCAGGGAATCACTGTCGTTTACATCAGCCACTTTCTGGAAGAAGTCCGCGAGATCGCAGATAACTTTACGGTCCTGCGCGATGGCCAGAGTGTGGCGACGGGGACAATTGCGTCAGTTACTGACGATGAGTTGATTGCGCAGATGGTGGGCCGGCCCATGGAGACATTATTCCCGACGCGTCGCCGGGCGGAAATTCCGGAAACCATTCTGGACGTGCGAGATCTTTCAGCCCCGCCGGATCTCGAGCACGCGACTTTTCAGTTGAACCGCGGAGAGATTCTAGGCATTGCGGGTCTCATGGGCTCAGGCCGGACAGAATTGATCCGGAGTCTGTTTGCCATCGATCGGCCCAACGGCGGCTCGATGAAGGTGAACGGAAGGCCGCTTAACCTCAGGCGCGGCACCACGGCGCTGAGACTTGCGGAAAGCTTTGCCTATTTGAGCGAAGATCGAAAAGGGGAAGGACTTGCGTTGGGCCTTTCGATTGGCGATAACGTGACGATGACCCATTTCGCGTCATGTTCGCGATTTGGATGGTTAAAGCTCTCGCGGCAGCGCGCGCAAACACGGGCGCTGGTTCAATCGCTGGGGGTGAAAGCGCGCGACCCGGAGCAGCCTGTCGTCTCACTGTCCGGTGGCAACCAGCAGAAAATCGCGCTGGCGCGCCTGTTGCACCAGGACGCTGACATTCTTTTGCTCGACGAGCCGACGCGGGGCATCGACATCGGCAGCAAGGCTGTGGTCTATCAGACAATTGCCGCTTGCGCAGAGAAAGGAAAGGCCATCATCATGGTGAGCTCATATCTGCCGGAATTGTTCGGCATGTGTGATCGCCTGGCGGTCATGAGTCGCGGCCGCTTGTCGCCCGCTCGACCAATCGACCAGTGGACGCCTGAGTTGGTGATGCAGGCAGCGATTGGCGGATCCTGTCAGAACCGGGAGCGGTAGCGACCGGGCCCAGGAAAACACCAGACAGGCCACGATGCTTTGGCCCGGTCGCTACCGCTCCCGGTTCTGACATACATCGATGAATCTGCTGCAGGTCAAACATCTTTCGGTACAGCTTGAAGATCGTTTAGTCGTCGAAGATCTCAGTTTTGAATTAGCAGCTGGCGAGCGGCTCAGTGTGCTTGGTCCAAACGGAGCCGGCAAGACCGTTCTGCTTAAGGCGCTGCTGAATCTTCTGCCCTACCGCGGCGAGGTGGTATGGGCCGCTGGAGTGCGAATAGGATATGTGCCACAGAAAATCGATGCCGATACGCATCTACCGCTGACCTTCACGGATTTGTTGCGCGCGAAATGCAGGACGTTACGGATTTCGTTCGTTGAAATAGCCGAGATCGCCAACACCGTCGGTCTGACACCACAGATTCTTAAGACTCCGGTGGGCCATCTGTCAGGCGGCCAGTTTCAGCGAGGACTGATCGGTTTTTCTCTGATCGGCAATCCCAACGTGTTACTGATGGATGAACCAACCGCAAGCGTCGATGAACCCGGCGAGGAACATATCTACGAGCTGATCAATCGTCTGCAGACACAGCACAACCTGGCAAGCATCATGGTGTCGCATGATTTGAGCTTCGTGTTTCGTTACGCGACGACGGTGCTATGCCTTAATCGGCAGCAGGTGTGTTTCGGCAGTCCGACCGAGGCGCTTTCAGCGGATGTGTTGACGAAGTTGTATGGCGAATCAGTCGGTTTCTATGATCACCATCACGGCGATCGGTTCAATCGTGGCAACAACTGAAATCTATTCAACCATTCTCGTTTTGCTGACGGCGCTGGCTGCCGGACTGGTCGGCAGTTTCACCTTGATGAAGCGAATGAGTCTGGCCGGCGATGTGGTGTCGCACATCGCCCTCCCCGGCCTGGGGTTGGCGTTGCTGTTCGGCTTCAATCCGCTGGCGGGCGCGGCGGCTGCGTTGTTTATCGGCACCATTCTCATCTGGCACCTGCAGAAGAGTTCCACAGTGACAACTGAGGTCGCGATTGGCGTGATCTTTACGGCGGCGCTGGCCATTGGCACCGTGCTTACGCCCAGCGACGACTTGATTGAAGCTCTTTTCGGAGGCTTCCAATCATTGACTGTGACCTGGTTCATCGCCGGAGTGATCGCGGTGTTGGTCATCGTCGGCTTCGTCCTCGCCTTTCGCCACCAATTGATTCTTTCGTTGTTCTCACCCGAACTTGCGGCGGCAACCGGCGTCAATATCTCTCGGCTGAACCTCTATTTCCTGCTCATCTTTAGTTTGACCGTGTTATTGGGCGTGCGCTTTCTCGGGGCGTTGCTGGTAGGTGCTTTGATCATCGTGCCGGCCGCCATCGGCAGGCAGTTGACGCACACCCTGACGGCGTTTTTAGTGACCTCGTCGATAGCCAGTGTCGTGTCGGTCGCCCTCGGGTTGTGGATTAGTCGCGTCTATCCTCATTTCACTGTCGGTCACGTTGCTCTCAACCTCGCTCTCGGCCCGGCCATCATTGGGGTGGCGACTCTGCTGTTTCTGTTGAGCTTGCTGCGCAAGAAGATCTAATGAGAGCACACTGCTGCGACAAAGCTGTTTAGTTAGAAATACCCTTGTTTTTGCTGCGAGTGGTGGCGTATATTCAAAACAGGGAGTTCAATCTTTCTCGCCCCAACTTCCAACCGGGCAGCGTGAGCTGCCAGCCCCGGAGATCCTCTCTCGCGATCGACACCGTCGATCGAATTGACGAATCAGTCGCCTTGAGCAGCAGTTGAAGCACATGCACGTGTTTGCCGAGAGTGAAGTTTTGCAGGGTCGCTATCGAATTGTGCGGCAGCTTGGCGCCGGCGGTATGGGCGCCGTGTATGAAGCTCTGGACGAGCGACTACAGGTCACGGTCGCAATCAAAGAAACGTTCGCGGTTGACGATCGTCTGCGCCGCCAGTTTGCACGCGAAGCGCGACTACTGGCCCAGCTTAGTCACCCTGCCCTGCCACGCGTCAGCGATTACTTTACCGAGAATGGCCGCGCCTTCCTGGTGATGCAATTTATCGCGGGCGACGATCTGGCCCAGATTATTTCTGAACAGCCCGGGCCCTTTCCGCGCGCGCAGGTCATTGCCTGGGCCGATCAGTTGCTCGATGCATTGATTTATCTGCACACGCGCGAGCGTCAAATCATTCACCGGGACATCAAACCGCATAATTTGAAACTCACCTCCAGCGGTCAAATCGCTCTGCTCGACTTTGGTCTGGCCAAGACGCATGCGCCCGCCGATCAATCGACGACGCAGTCCTACATCAGCGTCTTTGGCTACACGCGGCGCTATTCGCCACTGGAGCAGATTCAGGATCAGGGGACATCGGTGCAAAGCGACATTTACGCGCTGGGCGCAACGCTGTACCACCTGCTGACGGGAAGTAAACCGCCCGATGCCCTGGCGCGTGCGGCCGCGCTGGCAAATTCAAAACCTGATCCGCTGATACGCGCTGATGAAATTCAATCAATTGTTGGTGCTGAGCTGGCGGCTGTGCTTAACAAGGCGATGGCTGTGTACGCGAGCGATCGATTTGAGAATGCGATTCAGTTTCGCGACGCGCTGCGCGGGATTGGCAGAAACGAAGGAGTGCTCAGGCACGCGCTGCCGGTCGGCGCCACAGCGATGGCTGATCACCGGACCACCAGCGCCAGCGTCACCACCGATCCGTTTGACAGTTATTCGATCCTGCGGCCCGAAGATGATCTGTTTCGCTTCTCGTCGCGCAAGCATGCGCCGGCGTTCTTTGCTGCAGGTCTGGCCGTGGTGCTAATCGCGATCACCGTAGCGTACCCTGGTCAGGCGATTAACTCTGCGGCAGGGATGATGGATTCTGCTACGCGGGCGTCTGACTCAACTGTCTTGCCCGCTCCGAAATCGGAATCGTTGCAGATGACCAAGTCAATCGGGATCAAGAACGTTATCAGCTCATCGTCCGGTGCGATTAAGCGAACGAACGACTCGCAAAAACGAGCTGCTCAAGCATCACGCAGCGTTAAGAGTTCTACGCTCAAGCCTCCGCCTTTCTCGATTGCGCCTTGAGCCGTCCTTTGCGACGGGAATAGCTGATAAATCCAACGCTTCATTAGGCGTTGCCTCAAAAGGTCAGATCTAGCTCTCTGGTCAAAAGTCTGCCATTCGTGTTGCTTCGTGTGTTTTCGTGGATCGTCCTTGTTTCGTGAACGAACAGAAACCATCGACGAAATCACACGAACTGCACGAAACTGATTACCAGGTTTACCCGACTTTTGAGGCAAAGCCCCTTCTTTATAAACCCAGGCCCACCTTGCGGCGTGGCTCCGCGGCGATTAAATCCCCGGATAGAATCGCCAGCTCGTTTTGTAATCACGTGTCAGCTTTTGATTTGTCAGGATCGCCCGAATCATCTCGATAGGAATGCGGTTCTCTTTCAGCAACGCATCATTGAACTGGCGGTTGGTCAGCTTGCCTGAGTCAACCAGATCATGGTGCAGCGAGTACTGCTGCAATCCGCCAATCAAGTAGGCAATCTGGTACAGCGGCGCATAACTGCCGTCGAATGAGCGCCGCACTTCCGCCGTCGCGTTGTCACGCTCGTGGCCCACGCGGTTGACGAGAAAATCGATGCACTCCTGCGGCGTCATCTTCTCCAGATGAAAGCTGAGCGAAAAAATGATTCGCGCGCAGCGGTGCATACGCCAGAAAAGCATGCCGATCCGGTTCTCGGGCGTCTTGGGAAAGTTCAAATCCCAGAACAGCAACTCCCAGTAAAGAGCATTGCCTTCGGTCCAAAACGGCGTGCCGAACAAAGCACGATAAGGGCGATAACGGGCGGCCATAAATCCCTGTAAGTGATGTCCGGGAATTAATTCGTGAAAAACGGTGGCGCGCGCGAAATCAATGTTATTGCCGCGCATGCTCATCATCTTTTGTTCGTGCGACATTGTATTGGTCGGGTACGAGACGAGAATCGTTTCGCCGCCGAGAAAGAACGGACTAACGAGTTGTCGCTCGGGTGTCATCATTTCCATCCGCCAGGTATCGCGCGCGAGCTGCGGCACCGTGACCAGATCGTGATCGTCAACGAACTTGATCGCTTCCACCGCCAGGTCACGAATCATCTCCGGTTGTTTGCCCGGATCGACGTAATGGTTCTTCACGCGCTCGAGGGCTTTCTTCCAGTCGTCGCCATAACCGAGATCGCGCGAAGCTTTTTTCATTTCGATCTCGCACCAGGCCATTTCCTTGTTGGCGATCTCGATCAATTCTTCCGGTGTGTAGGGAATAATTTCGGATTGGAGCTCGCTTAACAGGGCGTCCCGTCCAATCGGATCGCCGATGATGTCGCTGGTGTCGCCCGGCCGAGCCTGCGCCGCGCCGCCAGGTCGTTGAAAGGCACCGCCACCGCCCTGGCCGCCGCCACCGCCGGCGCCACCGCCAACTCCAGGGCGCGCGCCGCTGCCTGCCTGGCCCTGCTGTCCTGCAGCAGCGGTCCGCAGGCCAAGTAGCCGCTCACTGACGAACGTCGAGTAACCCGTGCGAGCTTCATCGAGCGCTTTGTATGGCTCTTCGTTCCACCAGGTGAACACGGGATCGTAACCGTTGTAGAACGTGTACCAGTTGCGCAGATTGCCGCGCAGCGCGTTGATGGCATTGACGCCACGAAAAGCGACCGTCTTCTTAACCTTAATGGCCTCGGGGTTATCACCTGACCGCAATCCGGCCTCGACGCGGCGGCGCGTCTCTTCCACCTGCTTTTTCAAATCATTCAAGGTGGTCGCAGCTTTGGCCGCATCGATCGGCGCCATACCCCGCCGCGTTTCTTCCAAATCGACAATCGTCTTGCCGAATGGAATCAGCGGCTCGATTTCGGCTTGTTGCCTGGCTTCGATATCGAGCTGTCGCAGCTCGTGTTCGAGATGCGTGCGAAACAGGATGTAGTCGACCTTGCCTTCCTGGCTCATTGAATCGAAGTTAAGTTTCTGAATTCGATCAAGCGCGTCCTGGTAGAACCTTCTGAATCGCGCACGCCGCGTCGCCGAGTTCACCACGAAAAAGGAACGCTGCAGGCTGCCGCGGTCGGCGACGTAGCTTTCGATGATCTGCCGCATCTCGCTTTGGTTCGCATCATCCGGCACGCCATCGATAACTGCGGGCTTGGTTGTTTTGTTGCCGCCCCGTTGTCGTTGCGCAGCGCTCTGAGTTTGAAGGAAGAGGGTTAAGGCCGTAAGGACAATAGGTATAAAGGAAGAACCCCGGAAAAGCTTCATCTGCGTCTCCTTGAAGAAAGATCTTTCGGCTTTCGGCGCGCTATACTAACGCAAAAGCGATAAAGAACCTCAAAATCGGGAGCGCTGGCTTGTGGTTTTTGTTTGGTACCCGGTGGGGCGGCGGACGAAGTCCGTCCGCGGTACGGAAACGCGGAACAATTGCTCGCCTGCCTGAAGAGTTAGAACATCCGTTTCAACCGACAGCACTTGAGATTCGCATTTTGGCAGTTTCGCACGGCTTGAATAAGACTTTGCTAATTGACAGTCTGTCAATCGAGTGATAGTGTTGTCGCCCCTCGCGGCGATGATTGGAAGGCTGCCTCTGAGCCTGCGTTTCCGCAAACTCCCAGCGCCAGCCATCAATCTGCATGACTCCGCTGCCAGCTTATGACTGGCGGGTGTCCTGCTGTCTCTAACTCAACAGAAACCGAACTAAAGGAGAGCAGTATGAGCGTATCTGGAAACTGGACACTTCACTTCAGTTGGGGCTGCGGTAGTAGCTACAGCCAAAGCTCCATAACCTTTAACGCGAACGGCACGTTTGGCGGTGCGCTGCCTGGAAAGTGGATACAGCAGGATGGAACACTGCTGCTTAGCTTTGACAACGGACCCGCGAAGTACGGCGGTACAGTAGACGGGAACGTAGGTTCGGGCGCCATGTCTACATTTGGCGGACTCAACGGATGTTGGTACTTAACCAAGCAAGGGACCGTCGGTCTGGCGGCTGCTCCTGCGGCGACCGCCGAACACAAACAGTCCCACGACGCTGCGGGTAACAAGGCTTGACGCGGAGATAATCAGCAGCCTCTGAAGGTCGTCCGTGGCGAAGGACCTGGAGGGGAATTTAGCACCTCAATTTCCCTCCAACCCTCCAGAATCTTTCTGGTCACGCCGCTTTAGTAGGACCTAATTACTTACTATACTGAGGCGTCTAAAACACTGCTTCATCGTTCAGAGACGATCCCTGATTGCTTGCGCCTCGCTAATTTCGTCTGGTATCATCCGACTTCGTCAGCACAGCCTGATTCGAATTTTTGATAGGATGCTCCAGAAGACCTTCGTCATGAATCGCACGACTACACGATTCACATTTTGATTGCCCGTCCTGCACGTGGGATGGGCGACGAGGGCGCTCCTATCGAAACCGATCATTTGCCGTTAGTAAACAGTGAATCGTAAATCGTGAATAAGGGGCGCCAGGTTTCGGTGTTCCAGCGGCTCTGCTGCCTGATGTGCGGTAAGGCTTCGCCTTACCGGCAGAAGTTTCATCCAGTTTTTGGCTTTCGTCGCGAGGCGTAGCCTCGCGGCGAACGAAGATGTTGAAATGGCTGGACGGAAAGGCCTGAGCCTTTCCGCACATCGGGCGGCGAAGCCGCAGCGGTATCAGGCCGAAAAACATGAGCGAAATCAAGATACAAGTTAATAATGGCCCGGCCGCAGTCATCCCTGCGCCAGTTACCGTTGCAGAAGCCCTCAAAAAGCTCGACCGTGATCTGGCGAAGCAGGCTTTAGCTGCGCGCGTAAACGGCCAGGAAGTCGATCTCGCTTATACGATTGATTCAAAAGGAAACGGCGACGCCGTGAAAATCGAACCGGTGCTGCCGCAAACGCTTGCAGGTCTCGATGTGCTTCGCCACTCAACCGCACACCTCCTGGCGGCGGCCGTGCTCGATCTTTTCCCGGGAACGAAACTAGGGATTGGCCCGGCGCTGCTTGAGGATCCGCGCTACGGATTTTTCTATGACGTGATCGCGCCGCGGCCTTTGACCGAAGCCGATCTGCCGGTAATCGAGAAGAAGATGCGCGACATCGCCAAGCGGAACATGCCTTATCGTCGCGATGAAATTCCTAAAGCCGAGGCGCTACGGATCTTCAACGAGCGTGATGAGCCTTTGAAGTGCGAACTGATCGATGAAAAGGCCGGCGATACGGTGAGCGTCTATTACATCGACGGATCGCCATTTATCGACTTTTGTCTGGGGCCGCATGTGCCGAACACTAATCGCCTCAAGGCTTTCAAGTTGCTTTCTCTTGCAGGCGCTTATTGGAAGGGCGATGCTGAGCGTCCCCAGATGCAGCGCATTTACGGGACTGCGTTCTTTGCGCAAGATGAGCTCGACAGCTGGCTCAAGCAACGCGAAGAAGCCGAGAAGCGCGATCATCGCCGCCTGGGGCGCGAACTCGATCTGTTTTCGATTCAGGAAGATTACGGCCAGGGTCTCGTTTTGTGGCATCCGAAAGGCGGCATCATTCGCCAGCAAATGGAAGATTACCTGCGCGAGGAACTTGTGCGGCGGAATTACAGCATTGTCTACACGCCGCACATTGCGAAGCGCGAACTCTGGAAAGTAAGCGGACACGAAGAGAACTACGGCGACTCGATGTTTGCGCCGACCAAACTGGAAGAGACGGAGTTTCGCTTAAAGCCGATGAATTGCCCGATGCACATCGGCATCTACAAGTCCCGACAGCGCTCGTATCGAGACTTACCGCAGCGCTACGGCGAGATGGGGACCGTCTATCGCGCGGAATTGTCTGGAACGCTGCATGGGTTGATGCGCGTGCGCGGATTCACGGTCGATGATGCGCACCTATTCTGCACGCCTGAGCAGGTGCAGCAGGAAATCTTCGATTGTGTTGATTTTGCCTACGAAGTTCTGAGAACTTTCGGTTTTGACAAGATCAAGTTCGAACTCTCGGTGAAGGGAAGTGACACCAGCAAGCTGTATCTTGGATCTGAGGAAGATTGGGAAAAAGCTGAAGCCGAGATGGCGGCGGGACTCGACGCGCGCGGCATTGAATATGAGCGGATCGAAGGCGAAGCAGCCTTCTACGGGCCAAAGATAGATTTTAAAGTTGAAGATGCGATCGGCCGGCTTTGGCAACTGGGAACGGTGCAAAGAGATTTCAATTTGCCGGAACGGTTCCAGCTTGAATACATCGGCGAAGACAACAAGCCGCATCGTCCCGTGATGGTGCATCGTGCGTTGTTTGGATCGATTGAACGGTTTTTCGGAGTACTCATCGAGCATTACGCGGGCGCTTTCCCAATGTGGCTGGCGCCGGTACAGGTCGTGGTCCTGCCGATTACGGATCGCATTAATGAATACGCTGAAAAGGTCACGCAAGAATTGCGCGGCGCTGGATTACGAGTAGAGGTGAATGTTCGTAACGACAAGATTGGTGCGAAGATTCGCGACGCACAGTTACAGAAAATTCCGTTCATGCTTGTATTAGGGGACCGCGAGGCGGAACAGGGGCAAGTAGCGGTGCGCGAACGATCAAAGGGCGACATCGGCGCGATGGCGCTCGATGAATTCCAGCAGATGGCGACGCGGTTGGTTGCGACGCGAGCGCTTAACAACAACTAAGTTTCAGGTTCAAGTTTCAGATTTCAGGTTCCCGAAATGAACTTGAAACCTGAAACCTTGAACCTGAAACCTAACCAAGGAGGTGCTTCATAGCTACAGGTTTTCGTGGACGCGGTCGTCCGGATTTTCGGCGCGGGCCCGTAACTAGAATCAACGAAAGGATCCGCGTGCCTCAGGTGCGCGTGATTACCGATGAGGGCGAACAGTTCGGCGTCATGGACACTCGCGAAGCAATTCGTACTGCTCGTGAACGGGGAATGGACCTGGTAGAAGTCGCGCCTAACGCCGATCCGCCGGTTTGCAAGATCATCGACTTTGGAAAATTTCAGTACGAGCAGAAGAAAAAAGCCAACGAGGCAAAAAAGAAACAGGTCGTCATCACCGTCAAAGAAGTCAAGTTTCGTCCGGGCACGGACGTGCACGATTACAGCTATCGCATGAAACACGCGCGCGAGTGGCTGCAGGAAGGCGACAAGGTCAAAGCGACGATCTGGTTTCGCGGACGCGAGATGACTCACCGCGAGCTGGGCGCGCGAATTCTCGAGCAACTGGAGAAGGACCTGGCTGACATCGGAGATGTCGAGATGCGGCCGCGCATGGAAGGCAACCAGATGTTTACCATCTTTGCGCCGAAGCGCCATAAGCCGGCGAAACCGCAGCCGCCTCCGCCGGACCGAAGACCGGACTCAGGCGGGGCAGGGCAGAGTGCTGGCAGCTAGTCGATGCACTTAATCGAGACCAGGCGAGTTCAACTGACATTTACTTATTTGCGACTTACCAAGGAGAGTTATGCCGAAACTAAAGACACATAGAGGCGCGGCCAAGCGATTTCGCACGACCGCGACCGGGAAAATCAAGCGCGGCCATTCGCACGCGCGTCATATCCTGACCAAGAAAACCAATAAGCGGAAACGATATCTCGATGTCGATGTGATGGTGGCAGACGGCGATCAAAAACGCGTCGAACGAATGCTGCCCTACGGAAGAGATTGATTTGTTGGATTATTAAGCCATTGAATCAATGAACAAATGAATCAATGGTTCAATTTGGAGGTTTATCATGCCCAGAGCAAAACGTGGAAATAAGCGCCTCGAACGGCGCAAGAAGATTTTAAAACTAGCCAAAGGCTATCGCGGCACTAAGTCAAAGCTTTATCGATCGGCAAAGGAATCCGTCGAGCGCGGATTGAACTTTGCTTATACCGGCCGCAAGTTAAAGAAGCGAGATTTTCGTTCGCTGTGGATTGTGCGCATCGGCGCCGCCGCGCGATTGAATGGAATGAACTATTCGCAGTTCATGCATGGATTGAAGCTGGCGGGAATCGAGCTGGACCGGAAGATCCTTGCCGACTTTGCGGCGAAGCAACCTGAGGCTTTTGCCGAGCTGGCTACACAAGCCAAGACCGCTTTGGACAATAAACCGCAGGCCCGCGCCGCTGCGTAGTTCGTTCTATTTTCGGTAAGTGCATCTGGAGAAGGGAACACAAATCATGAAACAACTTGCGACCAGCCGGATGATTCGACTTCAAGCGCTGATATTCACAATATGCCTTGCGTGTACAGTTGCTCTGGCGCAAGGCGGAAACCAGAGTTCGACGCTGGCCGGCAAGTACGAAGGCACGGCGAAAGCTCCTGATGGCGAGGTTCACCTGACCCTGGAGCTGGTCGATGACAGCGGCAAGATCTCAGGCCAGGTAACGTCCCCTCACGGCGTCTACAAGATCGTCAAAGCTCAAATGGCGGCGGGCGTACTGACTCTTGATGCTGAAGGAAGCAATTCAAAGGGCAGGCTGACGTTGCGCCAGAAAGACGACGTGCTTTCGGGAGACTTCACCGCCGATGGTAAGACTGGCCCGGTCGAATTCAGGCGGGCCGCTAAAGACGAAATCTCGGGCGAGTGGGAGGCCGTCGCCGACGCGCAAGGCCAGGCGTTTCCGTTCACCTTGTCGTTGAAGCTCGACGGTGAAAAAGTCACCGGCTCGAGTAGTTCGCAGCTCGGCACCTCGAATATTTCGAGCGGCATGTGGAAGGATGGCAAGCTGGCGCTCACGCTCGAATCCGGCGGCGGGCAGATAGGTCTGATCGCCATAATGGTCGAAGGCAAGCTCTCCGGCGATTACGATTTTGCTGGGCAGGCGTCAGGCAAGTGGGTCGCGCAGAAGAAAAAGCCGTGACTTGGCGGCGG
The DNA here is from genome assembly GCA_046728235.1 of Acidobacteriota bacterium. Classification (GTDB taxonomy): domain Bacteria; phylum Acidobacteriota; class Blastocatellia; order Pyrinomonadales; family Pyrinomonadaceae; genus UBA11740. The sequence continues at coordinate 1,418 of JBKPEE010000204.1, read as the reverse complement.
GAGTGCTCCTGACGCAAAAGACCTCGCTAGGCTATTTGCCAAATGGCTGTGGGACGGGTGCGGCAAGTTTTTGACGCGAAGCGGATCTTCGGTTGGTAGAAGATTCCAGCGCGATGGCTTGGCCATGCGGATGCGCGGCAAGTCTTTGACTTGCCGGTCAATTGCGGAATTCGCGGCGGTCTATGACCGCCTGCAAGCAGTCCGCGAAGCGAAGACTCTGTCACCGCTCCGCGGGCTTTTGAATAATCAACGGTACTAACTTCCTTGTCCCATTTGCTCACGCAAATGGTACTGACTTTTTTGTCGTGTCAGAGGACCAGAACCCAAAACAACAGGTTGAAGACGCGCGATTCGCGTTTGAACGCGAGTTTGAGCGCTTCGCAAACCTTACTGCCAATGACTCTGTGCTTTCGTTAAAGGAAGCTGAAACGGAGCAGCGCGCGATCGCCGATTTGCGCACGCGTCACGGGGGAAAGAAGAGCGCGATTGCCGCTTGTAAGAAGCTGATTGGGCGTGTCGCCCCCGAAGACAGGGCCGGCTTTGGTCAACTCGTGCAGCGGACGGAAGCACATATCACCCAGGCGCTCGATGACGCGGAACAGAAGCTGAAATCCATAATCGAAGCCGCCCGCACGACCCGCGAGAGCATTGATGTCACTATTCCCGGTCGGCGCCCGCGGCCGGGACATCTTCATCCGATAACTTTGATGCGGCAGCGGATCGAAGACATCTTCGTCTCGCTCGGCTACATCGTCGAAGACGATCGTGAAATCGAAACTGATTTCTACAACTTCGACGCGCTGAACATTCCTGAAGGTCATCCGGCGCGCGACCCGCAGGACACCTTTTACACCACCGAGGGTTTTGCTCTTCGTTCACAGACATCGACGGTGCAAATCCACGCCATGCAGCGGCGCGGCGCGCCAGTGCGGATGATCGCGCCGGGGCGTGTCTTTCGCCGCGACACGCCTGACCCGACGCACAATCCGATGTTCTTTCAGGTGGAGGGCTTGTGCGTCGATCGCGGTATCACGATGGCCCACTTGAAAGGAACCCTGGCCGAGTTTGTGCATCGTCTGTTTGGGCCGGAAACAAAGACGCGTTTTCGGCCATCGTACTTTCCGTTTACGGAACCGAGTGCGGAAGTCGACTATAGCTGCTTCAACTGTGGCGGTGAAGGTTGTCGCATCTGCAAACAATCGGGATGGATCGAGCTCGGGGGCTCGGGCATGGTCCACCCGAACGTGTTGCGGGCCGCGAATGTCGATCCGGAGGAGTTCACCGGCTTTGCCTTCGGCCTCGGCATCGATCGCACCTGCGCGCGAATTTATCAGCTCGATGACATTCGGCTCTTGTTCGAGAACGATGTTAGGTTTTTAGAACAGTTTAGATAGTTGGTCTTATTGGTCCCATTTGTC
>JBKPEE010000203.1:0-13178 GCA_046728235.1 Acidobacteriota bacterium | reverse complement strand
CGGCATACGAGATACTAGCCGTGGTCTCGTGGGCTCGGAGATGTGTATAAGAGACAGCGCCCGCACTGAGCGCGAAGCGCGAAAAGCATTTCGCCTCGCATCGTTAAAACTTTGCCTCAGCGGGCCAGTTCGCTCTATCGCAGCGCTAATCTCAAACTTGCGGGCGAGGGCGCCCGCGCTCCCAGTAATCAACTTGACTCGTTCCTCCAATCCTGAAACTGTACCGCTACCGACATTTCGTGTTATTTCGTAGATCGCCCCTCTTTGCGCCATAATGAACAACGCGCTCTCAGGGACAATTCATCAATCAATATATGCTGCAATGCCCGCGATGTGGTCGCCAATATTCGGACGATGTCGTTCTGTGTCCGAGCGACCATACGCCCCTGCAAGCTGACGCCACGATTGCGGACGTTCCGCGTGATCCACTTATAGGCCGCGTTTTTGAAGGAAAATACCGATTGGATGAGCCGCTCGGCGGCGGCGGCATGGGCACGGTCTATCGGGCGACACACTTGCTGATCGATCGGCCGGTGGCTTTGAAAGTCCTGAGCCAGCGGTTCGTCGGCGATCAGACTGCCCAGCAAAGATTTCGTCGCGAAGCACGCGCCGCGGGCCGCATGCAGCACCCGAACGCGGTCACCGTTACTGACTTCGGCGCGACTAGCGATGGCTATCTGTACATCGTCATGGAGTTGCTCGAAGGGCGCACGTTGCGCGATTTGCTCGCACACGAAGCGCCGCTCGATCCAGCGCGTGCAGTGTCATTGATGCTCCAGGCGTGCGCGGCGGTGGGCGCGGCGCATGATGCCGGCTTGATTCATCGCGATCTTAAACCGGCCAATATCTTCATCGAGCAGCGCCCGAATTTTCCGGCCGTGGTTAAGGTGCTCGACTTCGGTGTCGCTAAATTTGTCGTTGAAGAGCACGACGATGACTACAACACCGTTACACAGGTGGGCGCACTCATCGGCACACCGCGTTACATGTCGCCTGAGCAATGCGCCGGCACGGTTGGGTTAACGCCGGCAGCAGACGTCTACAGCCTCGGCATTATTCTCTATGAAATGTTGACGGCTGTCACTCCCTTCAACGGCGAGACTCATCTGGCAATTGCGCTCAAGCAAGTCTCAGAACCTCCGCAGCCGCCGCGAGAGATCGTGACTTCGATTCCTGCAGCCATCGAACAGGTGGTGTTGCACGCCCTGGCAAAGAATCCGAACGAGCGGCCGCGCGATGCAAATGAGTTGCGACGCGAGTTACACGCGACGGCGGAAGTCCTGGGCTTCGAGCACGCCGAGAGTTCTCGCGGGCCCACGTTCGAGAGTCTGCGCAGCGCGGGTACGGAAAGTCCTTCGGGACGACTGGTTATCGACCTCAACACGCTCAGACAGGTACAAGCAGCAACCGCCCCGTCTGTGGTGGAGGCAACGCGGCCGCTTAACGTCGCCGTGACCGATGCGAACCAGCCGGTCATTAGTCGCGTGAATGTGCCCGTCAAGCCACCACAGCTCAAGAGATCGACTTTGTGGATTACCGGACTGATTTTGCTGATTGCCATTCTTGGATCGGGTGTACTGGCAGCTCGCTGGTGGAGAGGTCAGGATACCGGCGTGGCCGCCCATTCTACGCCGACGCCAACCCCAACACCCGAAGCAACGCCTACACCTACTCCGGTGCCCTCAGCAAGTAGGCTCCCGGTGCATAAGAGAGAAGAACCGCCGCGGCAAGACAAGCCTTCGACGGTGAAGAGAGTCTGGGAGAAGTTTAAGAAAGCGCTGCCGTTTTGAGACTGGAGCGCAAGCGTGACTGGAGCGCAAGCGTGACTGGAGCGAAGCGTCTCGCTTGCAATGAACGCGTAGCGCGAACTTAAAAGAGCAAGCGAGGACGCTTGCGCTCCAGTCGGTCGGCTCCCGCTCTCCATTTCACCTAAGGTTGCATTTAATACTATAGTCTTCAATTCGCCCAGATGACTAAATCATTTCAGGTAGGTTCAGCTACGTTCGGCGATGGCCGCCTGACTATCATTGCCGGCCCTTGTGTAATCGAATCGCAGCAGCACGCGACCTTGATGGCACGCGAGTGCGCGTCCCGGGCGCGCGAGGCGGGATTGGACTTCGTTTTCAAGACCTCGTTCGACAAAGCAAATAGATCTTCTATTAAAAGTTTTCGCGGAATCGGCATGGATGCAGGCCTGGAGATTCTCACCGCGATCAAAAAGGAAGTCGGGGTGCCGGTACTGACCGATATTCATGAAGTTGATCAGGTTGATCGCGTCGCTGAGGTCGCTGACGTCTTGCAGATCCCCGCATTCCTTTGCCGGCAAACCGATCTGATTTCAGCCGCAGCGAAGTCGGGCCGCGCGGTCAATATTAAGAAAGGCCAGTTCCTGGCGCCGGAGGATGCCAGAAACATCGTCGACAAGGCCTGTGCTGCGGGGTGCGAGCGCGTAATGCTGACTGAGCGCGGCGTCAGTTTTGGCTACAACAATCTGGTCGTCGATATGCGATCGTTTCCGATTATGGGCGGCTTTGGCGTGCCGGTGGTGTTCGATGTGACGCACTCGCTGCAACTGCCCGGGGGGCTGGGTCATGCAACGGGCGGATTGTCGCAGTACATCGAACCACTCGCGCGCGCCGGCGTGGCCTGCGGAGTTGATGCGGTTTTCATGGAGGTCCACGAAGCGCCTGAACGTGCGCCTTCCGACGGGCCCAATATGCTACCGCTCGATCGCATGAGCGCTTTGCTCGAGAGCCTGCGCGAGATACACGCGCTGGTTCATAAGCAAATTGAAAAATGAAAATCGATGGCTGCAAAATGCAAATCAACCTGAGGTACGATTTATTTCCAGTTTGCAAGGCTTTGCCTCAAAGGTCGACTAAACGTGTTAATGAGTTTCGTGTAATTCGTGTGATTTCGTGGATCGTTTCCTCGTTCCGGAAGTAAGGACGATCCACGAAATCACCCGAAGCAACACGAATGAAAAACTTCTGACCAGAGAGCTAAATCTGACTTTTGCGGCAAAGCCAGTTTGCAATTTTTCAATTTTCAAGAGTCATCTAACGATACACATGAGGATTAACTTCGGTTTTGTCAGTTTATTTTTGCTGATCGGCTGTTTTCCCCTCTTCACGAGCATCCGAGCTCAGGACGAACCACGAGCGGCGTGGCTCGTCACCGGCTTTGATATCACCATTCCGAATCTCGGGACTGAGCGGGCGCTGAACGCGCGCGCCACGATTACGGCGCGCAACGTCGGTCGCGGCGCCGGGTCGACTCTAACCGTGCGCATTAACTCCAAGGCAGAAATCAAGTCAGTCACCGTTGGCTCAGCTACCGCGACCTATCAAGCGCGGCAGCCGCGCGGCAATTCTCAACCTGTGACCATTAATTTGCCTTCGCCGGTAGCGCCAGGTCAGAAGGTCCAGGCAACGCTCGAATATCGTTTGCCGATAACCGAAAATGCCGGGATTGCAACCCTCTCTGCGACCGGGTCGCAATTCCTGCCACAGTCTGGATGGTACCCGCAGGTGAACAATGAGCTTTCGATTCGCGGGGCCGACTATGCGCCGTTCCGATTGACAATAAACGGCGCGGCGGCTGTTTCTTCGGGCGTCGAGAAGAGCGCAGGCGGAAACAGCAGCTTCGATCAGGCGGCCAATGCGCAACCGTTCTTTGTCACCGGCTCGTGGGAGCGGGTGGACGGGAGCGCGACCGCGAAAGGCGTGAGCGCCTACTTACCGAAAGGCGCAGACGCAGACCTGCGCAAGCAGGCGGAGACTTTAATCGCGCTGGCGAGCGATGCCCGATCATTCTATGCAACCCTGTTTGGGGCGGCGCCTGATATTCCGATTCGCATGATTTCAGTGACACGCGGCGGTGGCTTTGAGAATGCCGGCGCCGTTCTTCTGGGTGAAGGTGCATTCCGTCGAAAGAGCGTCGATTCATCGACAGCGATGACAGTCGCAGAAGCCGTGGCGCGGCTGTGGATCGGAGCGGACACACCCGTGCGCGGCGAAGGCCATGGCGTTTTGGACGCGGGCCTGACGCGATTCGTGGCGACATTATTCATTGAAAAGGAGTTTGGTGCTGACGCCGCTGAAGCTGAACGCGGGCGCGAGCGCGTTGCCTATGCGACGATTGCGAAACGCGACGGGCCGTTATCTCGCACGACACCCGGGGATCCGACCTACTTAAATTCAATCGCTAACAAAGGCGCGATGGTTTGGCGATTAGTCGATCATGTTGTCGGCCGCGATACATTTGTGGCCACAACCAAAGCGTTGCTGGCAAGTGGCAAGTCGGATCCGGATGGTTTGACATTGGCTGCGGCGCGCGCTGCTTTTTCCGGCCGTGGCGCTTCCCTGAAAGCTTTGATCGATCAGGAACTGGACCAGACCACCGACATGGACCTCATGGCTGGCTTGCCGCTGCAACAGGCGGGACAATGGACTGCGGCGTTGCGTAATCTCGGATCGATGGATGTGACCGTGAACGTGGCGGCCACCACCAGCGGCGGGCAACGAGTGATCACCCAAGCCACAGTACCCGGGCATGACTTTGGCCAGGCGATTTTCAAGAACGCCTCAAACATCACTGCGGTTGAGATCGACCCGGAGAAGTTTTATCCCCAGCTTGATTATGCGAATGACGTGGCGCCGCGAGTTCCCGAAGTTGCTGCCTCACTCGCTGAAGCGAACCGTCTGTACGGGGCGCAGGAATACGCGAAGGCGGAAACCCTGGCACGACAAATGTTGTCAGCGTCTTCGGGCGCGCAGGAAGCGCGCATTATTCTGGGGCGCGCATTGCTCGCCGAAAATAAGAACGAAGATGCTGAGCGCGAGTTCAAGCAGTTGTTGGCCGAGAAACTGCCTTTGCCAACAAGTCTCGCCTGGGCCAGTTACGGCCTTGGCGAAATCGCTCTCCGCCGCGGACAGGCAACTGAAGCATCGCGACTGTTCACTGAGGCCGTTCGCGCGGACGCTGAATACGCATCGACATTGGCTGCTCGCGCTGAGCGCATTCGTGCGGAATCCGCGCCGGTTGTAGATCCGGCCGTCACGGCCTTCGTTAATCAGTTGGACGCAGCGGTTCGCACCGGCCGGCAGGCAGAAATCGCGCCCTTAATCATGCCGGGCGAGTTGGGCCGCTTCGTGCAACAGGTTGTCGGAACGCAACCGGAAGCGTGGCAGACGCGCGTATTGCGTACTGAACAAACGGGCCCGGATCGGATCCTTGCCGATGTCACCATGAACACCAAACAATTGGGAGTTGCTTATTCCGGGACCGCAGTCTTGGTTCTAGCGCGCGAGGGTAGTAGCCTGAGACTCGAAGGGATCGAATTCTTTGAAGTGCGCGCGCAGGGAGCTACGGGCAATCAACAGTGAGCAGTGCCCAGTAGTTTATGGATTCACGAGCCAAAAAACTTGAACGGGTTCGCGAAATTATTCGCGGCACTGGATCCTGCATCGTTGCCTTCTCAGGCGGCGTTGATTCAACGCTGGTCTTGAGGATTGCCCACGATGAGTTAGGTCCGCGCGCAGTCGGCGTTACCGCTTTGAGTGAATCGCTGCCTGCTGGTGAATTGGAAGAGGCGCAACAACTGGCCGTCAGGATCGGAGCGCCGCATGTTGTGTTACGAACCTTCGAAACCCAGGATCCGAACTATCTCGCGAACTCTGCGAACCGGTGTTACTTCTGCAAGACTGAGATGTATGCACGCCTCGGTGAATTTGCAAAGAGTGAAGGCATCAAGACTGTATTTGACGGCCTCAACCTCGATGACCTAAGCGATCGTCGGCCCGGTCGCGCGGCGGCAATCGAGCACGGCGTCATCTCGCCGTTGGTCGACGCTCGTCTTAGCAAACAGGAGGTGAGGGAACTGTCGCGCCAGTTGGGCCTGCCAACCTGGGACAAACCGGCGCTGGCGTGTCTTTCGTCACGCATTCCGCACGGCACTCCGATCACTTTGCAATCGCTGTCACAGGTTGATCGGGCTGAGAGCTATCTGCACAAGCTCGGCATCGGCCAGGTCCGGGTGCGACATCATGGAGACCTGGCGCGCATCGAGGTCGAGCCACCGGATTTTGCGTTACTCTACGCGCATGAGAAGGATATTGAAACGCACTTAAGTTCACTCGGCTTTGCGCGCGTCGAGATCGACAGGGAAGGCTATCGAACGCCGAGTCAGAACCGGGAGCGGTAGCGACCGGGCCGTCTGGAGCCGCACCCACCCGCTACCGCGCGTGGTCCTGACATCGCTCCGCAGTGCCAACATAGCTACCGCGCGTAGTACTTAGAATATGCAAGCTGAATTGCTCCGAGAATTACTTAACGAGGTGCGCAACGGCAATCGGAGTGTCGACAGCGCAATCGAGACACTTCGTAATCTTCCTTACGAGGACCTGGGCTTTGCGCGTTTGGATCATCATCGGGCACTGCGCACAGGCTTCCCTGAAGTCGTCTTCTGCGAGGGCAAGCGTATCGAACACGTCGTAGACATAATGCAACGGCTCGAGCAGAAGCATTCGCCGGTTTTGGCAACGCGGGCGAACCGCGAAGTTTACGAAGCCGTAGCTGCTCGTTTACCGGCGGCAAAGTATTTCGAGGATGCTCGCATTATCCAATTGGGCGTGAACGGTCATCGAGAGACAGCCACTTCGGTTCTGATCGTCTGCGCCGGCACAGCTGATCTTAATGTAGCTGAAGAGGCCGCGGTGACGGCGAATGCTCTGGGCAGCCCGGTTGAGCGTCTCTATGACGTCGGCGTCGCAGGCGTTCATCGGTTGCTGGCTGCCCGCGCGGCGCTTAATGCGGCAAACGTGATTGTAGTAGTTGCCGGCATGGACGGCGCGCTGCCGACGCTGGTCGGCGGGTTGGTCTCAGCGCCGGTGATCGCGGTCCCGACGAGTGTTGGTTACGGTACCGGGCTGGGCGGAACAGCCGCCTTAATGACTATGCTCAATGCGTGCGCGCCCGGCATCGCGGTCGTGAATATTGACAACGGTTTTGGCGCCGGATATATGGCTCATTTGATCAATACGCGCGGCAGTAAGGCGAGTGCTAGCGATGACCTTTCGGATACAGCAATTGTCACGGGCGGTTGACGCGCGACTCCTGAACCGAAGTCTGATCTCGTGAATCCGTCTGCGTTCAGGCGCATCCTGACTGTTCGGGAAAATTCGTGGATGCTTCGGATGATCGCTTGATCCGATTCACCGGAGCAGCGAAACCAAATCTTGGATAACAATTCTCCAGAATCAAATCTCCGGGCGGATGAGGTAAATTGCCGGGCGCGACTCATCAAACTCGTTTTGATGGATTGCGATGGGGTGCTGACTGACGGGCGCTTGTGGTTGACCGAAGATTATGACGAGCAGAAAGGATTTCATGCGCGTGACGGGCAGGGCATTTCTCTGCTGCATCGCGCGGGATTGCGCACCGGAATAATCTCGGGCAGAAAATCACGCGCCGTTGATCGCCGGGCGCACGAGCTGAAGATGTCTTACGTGCATCAGTATGCCAAAGACAAAGTAGAAGCTCTCAATGAAATAATGACGGCGGCCGGTGTTGCCTTGGACGAGTGCGCGTTCATCGGCGACGATGTGGCTGATATCGCGGTCATGCGCCGCGTCGGTTTCGCGGTGGCAGTGGCCGATGCGGTCGACGAAACCAAACAGGCCGCGCACTACGTGACTGCAGCTAAGGGCGGGCATGGCGCGGTGCGCGAAGCTTGCGACTTCATTTTGAAAGCTCAGGGTCGTTGGGATGAATTGACGCTGCGGTTTCAGGACCAGTAGCGTCTTATTTTCAATGTCGCCGGGCCTTCCCCCTGCAATGACGGGTGAAAATGCGAAAATTGCCGGATGCTAATGCTTCACATCCCCACTGAACGAGGTTAGCCTTCGCGTGAGCTTTAGGATTTGACGCGTAACACCCGGCGAGCGAAAAATCGGCATCCGCGATAGCGCGGTGGTCAGCGCGGCCTTGGCCGAAATGTTCTGATGAATCTCTTTGGACAACCACTGCAAATACGCAGCGACCTCACGGCTCTCGCGTTCCGCGTCGTTTGACGGCGAGCCACCAAACGCTGCCAGCACTTCTCGATACTCCTGCACCAGCTCATCAATCATGTTGTTTACGTCGCTCGTCGCACGAATGGTTTGCGACACGGATCGAGCATCGTTCGGATCGTATCTCGCAATTTCATTGGCGATGAGATCCGGCGAAAGCTTGTTTCGCAGGGTGCGATGTCCAAAGTTCAGCCGGCGCAGTTCTGAAACCTCGGCGCTGGTAACCATTTGACCGAGACCCGCAAAATCACAGAGGACTACGGCGTTACCGACGGCCAGCGCCTCAAGCGCACAGCGCGCCTTCGCAAAAACAATTTCGTAGCGAGGCAGGATTTGTTCCGGCTTCGGTAACTCGCTGACTCCCGCGCCTACTACGTCGAGAGATAGTCCGTGTCGCCGACAAGCTTTGCGAATCATCCGGACATAGTTTCCGTTCGCGGTGTAGTTGCTGAACACAAGAGCCTTGCGAGCACGAGGAGGCAAATGTCCGCGTGCTTTAAATCTTTCAAGGTTAATGCCGTTAAGAATGACGCGAACCTTTTCCTCCGGAATGGCATGCTCAAATACGATTCGTTCGTAGCACGTAAAATCAACTGGAAGATACCGCAGAATCCGCGAGAGTTTTGGCGCGGCGGAAAGAAAACCGAGGTTGCCATGAATGGTCTGGACTGCCGGTTGCCGCGGAAACTGAAGCATCGCGGTCACAGTTTCCAAACTGTGATGTCCGTGGATTAAATCAGGCGCCGCAGCTATCGCGTTAAGATCGTCCGTGACCGCAATCGTCCGCTCTCTAATTTCCCGTGCGACCTCTCCCAGTTGCGGACTGTAAACAATTGGTGTGTGGCCACGGCTCAACAGTCCCACCGCCAGATCGCGGACGTACATCTGCGTACCGCCGCGCAGCGAAAGATCGTAAGTTGCAATCAAAACGCGCAGTGAGTTCATGCGCTTCATTTTTCGCCGAGAAGATTTCTGGCGAGCGGCAACAAATGTTCGTAATAACGAATGACCTGGTCGTAGTATCCCTCGCGGACACGTCGCTCGCCATGCTCCTCATAAAACGGCTTTGGATGATTCAGCGACTGAGCGTGGCCATCAAATGTCGGATACAGGTATTCGGTTCGGAATGCGTGCTCTGAATATTTTTCAATCAGTGCATCAATATCCCTCTTCAAACCGGGATAGTTTCGCGCGGCATTCAGTTTCTCTTCAAATGTGCAGTCATCCAGTTCCATACGTGTGCCGATGTTGACGCGGCCGTTCGGTCGACTGGCAATGAGAAACTCGAGATTCGCTATCTCTCGGGCGCTTTGCGCGCGCGCCATTTCGACTGCTGCGTTCACCACCAGCCGACAAGCATCGTGGGTTGGGTTATAACCCTCACTGGCATCACCAACCACGCATGTCAATTCTTCTTTAACGATCGTGTCGGCAAGTTCGACTGCGAGCCGAGCAAAGAGGTCAAAATCGTGATCGAGCAGGCCACGATAGATTGCGGCATCGGTAAATCGTCCGTAGAAAGAACCTGGCGCCGCCCCAAGCCGATCAAGATTCCTCTGCGTGTGTTCGATTCTTGATTTTTGAGAGTGTGCGGAACCATCAGTGATAACAAATACGCGAGGCCGCAAGCGGGCAGTCCAGCCGTAGACGCACAGTTCGTGACCAGGATGGGCGATAACCAGCGCGGTGCGTGTTTCTTGCGTCGCGTCACCGCCATCTGGCATCAGTGGCCGGGACACTAAGCCAGTTTTGTTATCCGCTTCGCCGGAAGGCATTTGCTCCAAACTTTCGATAGTGCGACGCTAACTTTCCTAAAAAAAGCTCCTTCAAAAACGATGTCAAGACGACTGATTTTTGTCTATACACTCTCATCTTCGCCGGTGGTGAGTCAATGCTTTTACTGTCTATTTAGTTTTTGTTAGCGCAACAGTAATCTGGAATTAGAGTTGCTGACCCGCGTAAGAGTTGGCCCACCGAGTTCTTATGCGGCGATTAGTCTTTATTTCACTATCGTTTGGTGAAGCAGTTTGAAAATCCGATCGACCGTGGAATTCTTGACATGCCGATTGTCGGCTTGCAACGTGTGAGGATTATAGGCGAGCGTCATTTCGAAGGAAGGGAAGTACCACACGCGGGGCAGAACCTTAACGATGCGGTCGGCTACGCTGCGGAGGAGACATTTTCCAGCAAATGACTGCGTTACGGCTTCGGTCCCGCAGAAGGTCGCATAGCTTGCCACTGGACTAACGGTAAGCAGTACGTCGAGATCTTTATTAAGTTCACGAAGGCGCTTCAACGCGTCTTCGAGCCAAACTGTCTCTTCCTCAAACGAGAACGTTCTCGGCTCGAAACGGTCACGCTCTGCTTCGAGCAACGCTGTCGGGGGCCGGTGTGCCCATGCAAGCCCGGTTTCCCGGTCGATCCATGCTTCGTTCTGACCAAGAGTGATAATGAGTATTCGAGCTTCCGCAAACACCCTGCGAGATGCCGCGCGGTGACTCCGAATCGCCGCCTCCGCTCGTTCGCGGGTGGGAAAGTGTCCGGTTGCCGGCTCGCGCAAGGGATCGAACCATCGGTCGGGCAAGCGCTCGATCGGCATGGCGAAATTCTGGTCGATGGAGTACATCACGATTTGTCGTAAAGCCGGAATCGTATAAACGCGGCCCCAATTCGCCGAGGCGGGGAAGATGTCAGATTCCGCGGTCAGGTAATTGAAACCTTCTGCGCGCATGTGCGACGCAAACTCGTCGGCAAAACAGGAGCCGATAGATGCAATCGGCATTTCTTTGCGAATGACCAACCCCTTAAGCTGGTCCATCATGCCAATGCGGAGGCAGTCGTCAAAATTGTTGCCCTCAGGATAGACCTGCGTAGCCGCAAGGCCGAACTCGTCCAATCCACGATGAGGAGCGGGCCGCCGGCGCCGTCTTTCGTCGACGCGCTCCCGGATGGGCCGCTGCACATTCATTGGAAAGGTATTGAGCACGGCTTTGGCAAACCGATGGAACAACATTTGTGCCTCCAAAATGAGAGGCCGTTCCGTCCGAGAACGAGAGCGGCGTAGAGTCTCGTAATCCTGGGCGCTGGAAGCGGCTCAGCTGATGGTGCCGGTTTGGATTCACGTCCCGCGCCGATGGTGTATCGTATTTCAGGATTTGGAGTGAGACAAGAATCAGGCGTATGCGGCTGAGTCTTAACTTAACGTTTGCATTGACACGTCTGCTAGACTTGATCCCCACGAAGAAATATCTTTGACTGTAGAACCTGCAACTCAGGGATAGGTTTTCCCAGGGGGAGATTTTACGGACTGCCGGAGTTGTTGCAGGTATGTGAGCGGGCGTAACTCAATGGTAGAGTGTCAGCTTCCCAAGCTGGTGGTGCGGGTTCGATTCCCGTCGCCCGCTCCAGCCTTGCTCAGTAATTCTTAATCTCAGTTTTCAGACTCAACAGAAAATTTAGAATTGTCCTCAAACGTCCCCCAGAAATGTTCGTTTCGCAAGTGTCAGTCTTTAGAGTTGAACGTTTCGGATTGCCGGATGTAATGAATCAACTCTTTACACTCGCTTTACTTCTTCTCTCCTAATGCTTGTGGTCGCTCTCAACCGGGAGGCCGGCGTCAATCCAATCTTGCTTACCCTCGGCGTAATCACGCACGTTGGTGTAACCCAGCGCCGCCAATTCACGGGCGGCGTTCTCTGAGGCGTTTCAAGTAGGACTCGCGCAGTAAACGACAATCTCCGCGCCTTTGTCGGGTAGAAGCTGCGGAGCCAGCTTCGACACACTGTCGGGAGGCAGGTTTATTGCTCCTGGTAGGTGGTTGTGATGGTAGGCCGTAGCCGGCAGAGTTTCCACGAGCTGAAAGTCCTCCTTTCGATCGATCTTTTGCTTCAATTCATCTCTTGAGATTGTTTTTGGCATGCTGGTTCTCCATTTCGAAAACAATGTGTCCTTTTTCGTTAATTCGATCCCCAATCGACTCGCATTGCTATGGTTTTGTGCGAGCACGTTAGAGGGTCGGCGTTTCGATCCCTTGTGCCGCCTCGATGGCTGCCTGACATTCCGCATCGTACTTAGCAGCTGGCATCGCTTTGAGCCGCTCCTCATCAAGCGGCTTACGACAACGGATGCACAGGCCATATGTTCCATCTTTAACGCGGTCCAACGCTTCATCGATTTCTTTGATCATCTGTGACTGACGGCTAGCGAGAGCAAGGGCTGTTGATCGATTGAGGTCCAACTCTGACATTTCGCCGCTATCCTCGACGCCGTCATCACCTTCCAGCGCTCTCGCCCTGTCGTTCAGCAAGTCTTCAGTCGCCTGACGTCGCTGTTCCAGGAGGAGATTGCGAAAGTACTCCAGCTTCTGTTTGTCCATCATTCACTGCCTTAATTTCTAGGCGGCACGCCCAGAAATGAGGAAACTGACTGCCTGTTCACATGCAGTTCCCGACCAGCAATTAATTCGCGCAACATCACTCTGGCCTTGTGCAACTGCGACTTCGATGTGCCAACCGACTTACCTCTTTTTTTAGCTATCTCGCTGTGTTCCAGGCCTTCGACATCATAGAGGATTATAGCTTGCCGATACCCCTCGGGTAGCTTCGCAAATACTTCAGATAACAGAATGCGATCCACGATTCTCATTCGCCTGGGGTCGCGAGTGCCTGTGGCGATGTAAACGGGTAACTCTCCATTTTCAGTAGTTCTTTCTGCTCGGTGTTTGCACTTTCTCAAATGCATCAGTACGTGATTGACAGTCACCCGGTGGAGCCAGGTTGTGAAGGCTGAGTCGCCACGGAAGGTTTCGACGGTACGGAACAGATGGATGAAGATCTCCTGAGTGAGGTCTTCAGATTCACCAACATTCCGCGTCATGCGCAGGCAGGTTGAATAAACGCGCGGGTAATATCTGCGATAAAGCTCGTGGAATCTTTGTTGGTCACGTTCCGTTAGTTGTTGAGTTTGGTTAGAGTTGTTCATAGTCTGCGTCAGATCACCATCCTTCATTTAGCTCGCAGCAACCAGTGGGCCAGGAGTCTAGAGACGTGGCATTCGATCTAGCTGCCGTACTCCTGTAGTAGCGATCGGTCCAGACTCAAGTATGTC
>JBKPEE010000202.1:0-8200 GCA_046728235.1 Acidobacteriota bacterium | reverse complement strand
CTGGTCGTGGTTGCCCTCTCCGGCTTGGTAAGGTAGCACGACAGTCAACCGTCCATCGCAGTCATTCTTGGTAGTGGTTCAGTTAGAGAGAATTCCGAATCGTGAGCGCCAACGGAGTCAGTACCATTTGCGTCGGCAAATGGGACCATGGGCGTCGTAAAGTGCGTCCTGGTCCCATCCGCTCACGCGGATGGGACTGACTTCACTGCGGGTGGCGCTGGCAGCAATCCTTAACTGAGTCAAGTATCTTTGTGCCGGAATTTGCGTCAGTTTAGATTGTCGTCTTTACTGAATTTCGTGCCACCCAGGGTGGCTTGCAGCGCGACACCTTTCTTGGTGATGGTATAAATCGTCGCATCGTCAACCGAAGAGCCAGTGGCACTGGTCGCACCACCGCTACTCTTGCTCTTGGCGGCAGCATCGGCCTCAGCCGTAGAACCCCAGCCGCCATTCTTGAACTTGTTCATCGCAGCGACATTCTTGAACACAAAGATCACGCGGTAATCCTTCACGCCCAAACCGGGGCCGGCGCCAATAGTTTTCATCTTCATAAAAAATGGCGAGCCGCCGTTATTTGAAATGACCACGCCGTTGCCGCGCGAAGTCGCTAGTAAGAGGAGATGAATACCGGCGTTATCAAAAACCGCGTACCCTGGCGCATTTTTGATCTGGGCCGCAGCCTCGGGCTTGGCTTTGGTCAGATCGGCCAACGCCTGGTTCTTCATCTCGAGAACCTTAGCCTGCTTCTTTCGCTTCTTTTCCGCATCGTCTGGCCGGCCGACAATCGTCGCCATGCCAAAGGAAACGAGTATCAGTACGATTGAGGTCGCGCGCCAGTATTTCTTCGCCAAATGGGTTTGTGTGTGCACAAATCCTCCTTGCTCCGTTGCGGAGGCGCTTGGCGATGGTCAGGCTTGCCAGCCGCCGCCGAGCGACTTGTAAAGAGCCACGACCGTCAACAACTCATCGCGGCGGGCCTGTGCCAGGCTCAACTCAGCATTGAAGAGTTCGCGATCAGCGTCGAGAGCTTCGAGCAGGTTTGAGACGCCGCCGCTGTAGCGCATGTAGGCCAGCCGCGAGCGATCCTGCAAGGTAGTGACCAGTAATTCCCTTTGCGCGCGCACTTCCTTGGTTTTCGCGTACGCGATCAGAGAATCAGAGACTTCACGAAAGGCGGTTTGGATCGTTCGCTCGTAATCAACGAGCAGCAGGTCGCGCTGCGCCTGGGTCAGCCGGACGTTTGATTTGAGCGCCCCGGCGGTAAAAATTGGTTGGGTGACTTGAGGGACGAATCCCCAGACACCTCGCGAAGGCTTGAATAGATCCGATAGCGAAGTGCTCTCAAATCCCAAAAAGCCGGTGAGTGAAATGCGCGGCAGGTAAGCCTTTCTGGCAACTTCGATGCGGGCGCCGGCAGCCACCAGGCTCTCTTCGGCGGACCGAATATCCGGACGTCGTTCGATCAAATCAGACGGCAAACCAGCCGGGACCGACGGTGGCATTTGCTGCTCAGTCAGCTCAGGTCCGCGCGCGACCGGTCCCGGATTTTTGCCGATCAGCACGCTAATAAAATTCTCCTGCTGCTCGATGGCCCTCTCGGTCGCCGGAATCACTTCCTTCGCGTTGTAGACCAGTTCTTCGGCTTGCCTCAGTTCCAGATTATTTGAGACGCCGCGTTCGGCGCGCAGAGTAATAATTCTGAGAGACTCTTCGCGCGAGGTGAGTGTCCGCTTGGCAATCTCGAGTTCAAAGTCCAACTCGCGCAACGAGAAATATGACGCTGCCACGTCGGCGACAATCGTCGTCAGCACTGCTTTGCGTGCTTCTTCGCTGGCGAGCAGATCGGCACGGGCTGCCTCTGTCTGTTTCCGCAACCTGCCCCAAATGTCGAGCTCAAAGGTCAGCAGGTTGAGCAGAATGCTGCCAAAGGTGCGGCCTTTCGGCAGCGGCTCAGGAACCGTCAACTGCCCGTCTCGGGACCTGCCAAGGGTGGTCACGTCGGCGCTGCCGTAAATATGCGGATATTGCTGCGAGCGCGTGAGGCCAAGGTTCGCCCGTGCCTCGTCAATGCGCGCCGTCGCTTCGCGCAGATCGTAATTGTGCACCAACGCTTCATGAATCAGGTCCTGCAACTTGGGGTCGCTGAAGACTTCAAACCATTTGCTATCGGCTAAATTTTGTGGATCCGGTTGCGGGTTGGGATCGTCACGATATTGTTTGGGAGTGACGACGCGCGGCCGTTGATATTTCTTTTGACCCAGGGCAAAACCCTGGATCAAGCTCACCATTAGCATTGCAACTATTGCGCGCCTCATGAGTGACCTCCTCCCGCATGGACCGGAACGGGCGGAGCATGTTCGACCTCAGGTTTGGCAGTCTCGGGCGGCGGGCCTTCAACCTGCTTACGCTTGCGTCCCAGCGACTCGATGAAGGTGAAATTCCCCGGGATGATAAAGACGCCGAGTCCCGTGGCCACCAGCATGCCGAAGAAGACACTGGTGCCCATTACGTTCTGGGCACCCGCGCCGGCGCCGCTCGCCTTCATCAGGGGAATCACCCCGAGAATGAAAGCGAACGCCGTCATCAGGATGGGACGAAAACGCAGGCGAGCTGAGGTCAACGCCGCCTCTTCATACGACATCCCGTCTTGTTCGTGCTTAGCCTTCGCGAACTCGACGATCAGAATGGCGTTCTTGGCCGCCAGTCCGATTAGCATTACCAGACCGATTTGCACATAGACGTTGTTGTCGTAACCGAACAGCCACACGCCAAATAGCGCGCCCAGCGCGACGAGCGGCGAACCCAGCAGCACCGCCCACGGCAGACGCCAACTCTCGTACATAGCGGCGAGCAAGAGGAACACCACCACAATTGCGAGAATAAAAGTTGGCAGTGGCGGCGGTGCGATCTTCTCCTGATATGAAAGTTGAGAGTACGCGAAGCTCATTTCCTTCGGCATGGTTTGCGCGAAGGTTTCTTCGAGCGCTGCCAGCGCCTGGCCCGACGTGTACCCCCGTGCCGGCGATCCCTGCATTTCGACTGAACGCAGCAGGTTGAATCGCGTCGTCAGCTCAGTTCCCGCGATGTCCTTGACGCTGACTAAGGTCGATAACGGCACCATGCTGTTGGTCGTTTTCGATCGCACATAAATGCGCCCTATGTCTTCAGACTTCAACCGGCTCTCAGGCTGGGCCTGGACGTATACGCGATATAAGCGGCCAAAGCGATTGAAGTCGTTGACATAGGCGCCACCCATTGCGCACGACATGGCCGTGAACACTTCGTTGACCGGCACGCCCAACGTGCGCGCCTTTTCGCGGTCGAGATCGACTTTGACCTGCGGATAATTGGGATCAAACGAGGTAAAGACCGTTCCCAATTCCGGACGCTGGCGTGCGGTGCTGATGAACTTGCGCGATAGATCGCCCATTTGGTCGACGGTAATCGATCCACTGCGGTCCTGGATCAGGAAGTTGAATCCTGAGGCCGCACCGAAACCGGATAGCGTCGGAATGTTGAAGGGAAAGATGACTGCTTCGGGGAGGCCGGCGAAGTGGCGCTGCAGGTCTGCCATGACTCCTTTTACATGCAGCGCTTCACCATGACGCTCTTCCCAGGGGTGCAGCCGCGCGAAGATCGTTCCATAGTTCGACTGGTAGGTGTTGGTTACCACGCCATATCCGCCGATAGTCTGGTAAGACTCAATACCCTCGGTCTTGCTCATGATTTCTTCAACTTTGCGCAGGACTTCACTGGTGCGCACCAGCGAAGCTCCGGGGGGAAGCTGGACATTGACGCCGAGAATTCCCTGGTCCTCATCGGGGATGAAACCGGCAGGGATTCTCTTGGCAAAGAAACCGGCGCCGAGAATCACAACCCCAACCAGCGCGATGGTGATGATCCCGCGGCGAATAAGCAGTTGCGCGCCTTTGATGTAGCCTTTAGTGGTGTAATCAAAGACTTTGTTGAACCCGCGGAAAAATATACCCAGTGGGCCACGCGCGGGTTTCGGCGGTTTCAGCATCAAGGCGCAAAGCGCGGGCGTTAGTGTCAACGCGTTGAAGGCCGACAGCAGGACCGAAATGGCAATCGTCAAAGCGAACTGCTTGTACATGCTGCCAACCAAACCTGCGAGCAAAGCCACCGGCACGAATACCGCCGAAAGAATCAAGGCGATACCGATTACCGGAGCCGAAACCTCTTTCATTGCCTGGACGGTTGCCTCTTTCGGCGCCAGACCGTGTTCCAGGTGATGGATTACTGCTTCGACCACGACGATGGCGTCGTCAACCACGATTCCGATTGCCAGCACCAGGCCAAACATCGATAGCGTGTTGATGGAAAAGTGCAGGACCGGGAAGAAGATGAACGTACCAACCAGCGAAACTGGAATCGTTAAGATAGGAATAATGGTCGCTCTGATGTTTTGCAGAAAGATATAGACGACGAGCACGACGAGAATCAGCGCCTCGATGAACGTTTTCATGATTTCGTGAATCGAGGCTTCGACCGCGGGCGTTGTGTCATAGACGATTTTGTAATCCATGTCCGGCGGAAACAGCGATTTGGCATGGTCCATCGTTTCATAGATCGTGTCGGCGGCCTTCAACTGGTTTGCCCCGGGCAGGAGATAGACAGCCATCGCGCCGGCGGGGTTTCCATTGAGCCGGCCGAATGAGTTGTAGTCCTGCGAGCCCAGCTCAACGTGGCCGATATCTTTGATTCTAACTACCGCGCCGCTGGCGGTTTGACGGACAATGACATTCTCAAACTCCTCGGCGGTGACCAGACGGCCGGGCGCGCTCAACGTCTCAGTCATCTCCTGATCTTTTGGTGTGGGCGCGCCGCCAATCTTTCCTGCCGGCGCCTGTATGTTCTGCTCTTTGATAGCGCTGATTACATCCGCCGGCACCAGGCCAAGTTTGGCCATCATGTCCGGCTTGAACCACACGCGCATGCCATAATCCGTGCCGCCGAAAAGATCTACCTGGGCAATGCCCGGGATACGCAACAGCTGATCGCGCAGGTTGATGCCGCAGTAGTTGATGAGAAAATTAGCGTCGTAAGAGTTTTTGGGAGAGTAGAGCGAGACCAGCATCAGGATGCTGGGACTTTGCTTCTTGACAGTGACGCCTTGTTGAGTGACTTCAACGGGTAAACGAGCTGAGGCGGTCGAAACCCGGTTTTGCGTCAGCACATTGGCCGTGTCCTGATCGGTTCCGACCTCAAAATTAACGTCGAGCAACATCCGGCCGTCGCTGGTGTTCGACGACTTCATGTAGATCATTCGATCGACGCCGTTTACTTCCTGTTCAATCGGGACTGCGACCGATCCTTCGACGGCTTCTGCCGAGGCTCCGGGATAAGTTCCCTGCACGCGAATGTTGGGCGGGGCGAGGAACGGATATTGTTCGACTGACAGGCCTCGGATCACAACCACGCCGAGCAAAAGGATCAGTATCGAGAGTACGATCGAAACAATCGGTCGATTGATGAAGAAGTTAGCCATGACCTAGCTCCCTTGTTTCTTCGACACTGCTTCGCTGGCCACCGCTCCGCTCGAAGGTCTGACCTCACCTCCGGGCCGGACCTTCTGCATACCTTCGACGATGACGCGCTCTCCGGCCTTCAATCCGTCAAGTACGATGTAGTAGTTGTCAGCTTTCTCTCCCAGTCTGAGGGTGCGCACCTGGACCTTGTTTTGGGCGTCAACCACCATGACCGTCTTGGCGCCTTGCAGCTCCTGAATGGCTTTTTGCGGAACTAAGATGGCGTCTTCCTCTTCTGAAACCGGCACGCGCACGCGAGCGAACTGTCCCGGCCGCAGAAAGCTGCCGGGATTGGGGAAACTCGCCTGGACTTTCATGGTGCCGGTCGTCGGGTCAACCGTGCGATCAAGCACCTTGAAAGTTCCCGGACTGGGATGAACGCTGTCGTCTGAGAGGATTAGCTCGAACTTGGCGGCGCCGGCGCGGCTGCCCGGCTTTTCGCGATTCGCCAGCTTCAGGTACTCGACTTCGCTCAAATTGAAATCAACCAGCACAGGATTAGCCGTCGAAACCGTCGCCAGCAACGTCGCGTCGCCCCGGCCTACCAGGTTGCCTTCATCCACCTGCTTTAGACCAATGATCCCGTTCAGCGGCGAGTGAATGTCGCAATAACTCAAGTCGAGCTCGGCCTGCGTCACCCGCGCTTTAGCAGCCGAGACTTCGGCTTTCGCGCGCTCGATCGTGTACTTGACCGAGGCTTCCAAATTGGTGAGATTGGCCAGCTTGGCGTCCACGTTAGCCTTCGCAGATTTATCAGCCGCGATGGCCGCATCGAGTTCGATCTCGGTTACCGCTTTTTGTTTTGCCAATGGTTCGAGACGCGCCAGGTCCTGCTGGGTCTTGCTGTAGGTCGCCTTCGCATCAACCAGTTGGGCTTGCGCCTGGATCACGTCGGTGCGCTGTTCGGCCTGGGCTTCGTCGGATGCCGCTTTGGCCAGCGCCGCTTTCGCTGATTGCAGATTTGCCTGGAAAGGACGTTTGTCGATCGTGAACAGGAGCTCGCCCTTGCGGACAAAGCTGCCCTCTTTAAAATAAATTTTTTCCAGAATTCCCTCGACCCTGGCACGCAACTCGACCGTTTCGTCCGCTTTGGTTTGGCCGACGTACTCACTGTAAATTGGGACGGTCCGCTGATCGATTTGTTCGACGATCACGGTCGGCGGAGGGACGGGCGCATTCAACTTCGCAGCATCTTTGCTCTTGCTGCAGCCAATACCGGTGAGCGCTAAAGTGAATGACAGGATCGCTCGGGAAAACAAGTTCCGATTATGGCGACAATTCATGGCTTAACTCCTTTGGCGCGTCGGGTTTGGAAACAGAGATGACCGGGAAAGCAACCTTGTAACTGCACACCTGGCGCAGGCTACGGGCGGATTCTAGCCATGGGAGCCTCCGGCCTCTACTGGCAAAATTGACAGTCCTAAGCAGCCGGAAGCCGCCATATCATGCGGTCACTCTATAGTTCTTCAGGGCCGTTATTATGGTTAAGGAATTGGTGGTCGCCTTTGTGATCGTCGCGGTTTGTCTGCTCCTGCACGTTTCGAGCATCGTTGTGCTCGCCGAGTGGCTGGTCGACCAACGGTCAAAGCGAGAGGGGCAGCTGCACACGTTAGGCTACATGGTCCTGTTAATCACCGCATTTTCCGGCATCATCCTCTTGCACATGATCGAGATTGCCATTTGGGCCGGCTTTTACTCTCAGCGCTCGCTGTTGCCCGATTTCGAGACCTGCCTTTATTTCTCTACCACGAGCTATACCACGATTGGGTACGGAGATGTTGTGCTTCCGCGCGCCTGGCGAATGCTGGGTGGCATTGAAGGTGTAACAGGTGTGCTGCTGTGCGGACTGTCGAGCGCGTTTGTCTTCGCAATCGTGAATGCCATGTTTCAAATGCGTGTGCAACGGCGAACTAACACGCAATGACGCGCGTATCACAATCTGCGTGAAGTCTTCTCGCGACTGTAAAAACTGACAGTGTCTGGCAGATCTGCGTTGGCGCTATAGTCGGAAGGCGAATTTATATCTGGAATTGCCGTTGCGCGTTGTTATCGAAAGGGGTCGCCATGTCGATGCGAAAATCTACTACCATCACTCTGTTTGCTGTGTGTGCGTTGCTTGTCTTTTCCAGCATCTCTGTGGGCCAGGATCCGCCGGCTTCGCTGGTCGCGAACGCTAATGGTGAAGGCACGATCAAGCTGGGCAGAGAACAGTATAAGCTGCACGCGGTCGTAGTGAAGGCCTTTCAGGACGGAAAGGTGGAAATCAATCTCATCACCGATATCACTGTGTTCATCAGTGGCACGTGGTCACGCGCCAGCGAGACCGACAAGACAATTGATCTGAAAATCACCGGCAACTCAATGTCCGGTAATCTGGATGGGGGCGGAAAGCTATTTCTGACCGATGACCGCAAGGGAATCACGGGATTAAAGCTTCAGATCACCAATAAGACGACGAAAAAGACCGTGACTGCTGATTTCACTGCAAAGTGAGCAAAGTCATTCCGGCGCGCGGCAATTCCCTGATTCCTTGAGAACACCACTGGCAGAATGAACCCCCTGGGCCATGGCTCGGCCTTGCTGATGCGCGGCAAGTCTGTGACTTGCCGTACAAGCCGCGGCGACCCAGATTAGGGCGGTCTCCGACCGCC
>JBKPEE010000201.1:0-11132 GCA_046728235.1 Acidobacteriota bacterium | reverse complement strand
AAGAAACCGCCCAAGCCGCCTAAGCCTTCCGCATCACCCATCGAACACATCGTCGTGCTGATGCAGGAAAACCGCTCGTTCGATCATGTGTTCGGGTATCGTCACGGAGTGAATGGGCTGAAAGGGAACGAGTTCAACCTGGTGCCGTAATGATGCGGGCTTACATGCTAACCAAAGACTCGCATCCGAAGGACACGCCACCTGATGAACTGCCAATAACGCAAGGAGAGGCGTCAGAGTTCGTGCGGCGGCGTTACGCCAGCACTTCAAGCTGAAGCTGTAAATAAGATTATCTATAGTTTGATTTGCCGGGCGGAGAATACGGCGGAGATGGCCCGAATATCCCGAAGTGCGTCAGGGTTGAGTGGTGCGTCTGTTTCGATTACGGCCACCGCTTCTCCGCCCCGCTCGCGCCGGCCCAGGTGAAAGGCGCTGATGTTAATGCCGCGCTCGCCGAGCACGGTGCCGACGCGGCCAATCACGCCCGGCACATCGCGATTGTGCATAACCAGCATGTGACCACGAGGTGTGGCTTCAATGCGGAACCCGTTGATCTCTGTGATGCGCCCTTCCCGACCACCGCCGGCAACGCCGAACATTGCCCCGGAAATGGTTTGTGTGGCCGGTTCGGATATGACCGTCGCCCGAACGGCCGGCACCGCCTCGCCAGCTCTTACATAGGAAGTGGTGACTGCGATTCCGCGCTCTTCAACGATCAGGAATGCATTTACGGCGTTGACTCGCGCGCTGACGTCTTGTAGCAGTCCGGCAAGGAAGGCGCGAGTGACTGGAGCAGCATCAATATCGACCAATTCGCCCGCGAACTCCAGCCGCACTTCGCGGACCGGACTTTCCGCCAACTGGGCGTGAAAACGGCCGAGGCTCTCAGCCAGCGCGGTGTAAGGTTGCAGGAGCGCGAAGTCGCGCGCATTAACTGCGGGCATGTTGACCGCGCCGCGCAAACCGCCAGTCAAAAGATAATCGCGCATCTGTTCAGCCACCGTGATCGCCACGCCTTCCTGGGCCTCGGCGGTTGACGCGCCCAGATGTGGTGTCACAATCACTTCGTCGCGCGAAAGCAAAGGGTGATCCGGTGGCGGTGGTTCCTGTTGAAAAACGTCGAGCGCGGCGCCGGCGACTTTACCGGATTTGATCGCCTGATGAAGCGCGTCTTCATCAATCAAACCTCCGCGAGCGCAATTGATGATCCGGACGCCGTCCTTCATCTTCGCGAACGCTTCTGCGCCAATTATTCCGCGCGTCTCGGGTGTCAGAGGCGTATGAATGGTGAGAAAGTCTGCGCGCCGCAGGACATCGTCGAGCGATATCGATTCTATTTCCAGGTCACGGGCCTGATCCGCAACGACGAAAGGATCAA
Source organism: Acidobacteriota bacterium (assembly GCA_046728235.1). Classification (GTDB taxonomy): domain Bacteria; phylum Acidobacteriota; class Blastocatellia; order Pyrinomonadales; family Pyrinomonadaceae; genus UBA11740. Next base: position 9,754 of record JBKPEE010000201.1, on the reverse strand, counting down.
AGGCTACGACGTTCATCCCCAGGGCGCGTCCACGATTAGCGACTACCCGTCCAATCCGACCCAGACCGATGATGCCGAGCGTCTTGCCTTGCAGCTCAGTGCCAATGAAGCTCTTCCGTTCCCAACGTCCGGACTTCAGACTGATGTTGGCCTGGGGAACTCTGCGCGCCAGGGCGACCAGCAAGGCAATCGTATGCTCGGCAGTAGTAATGGTATTGCCGTCCGGCGCATTCATCACGACGATGCCGCGCGCAGTCGCCGCCGCTACATCGATGTTATCGACGCCCACTCCAGCCCGCCCGATCACGCGCAACCTCTTTGCGGCATCCATCAATTCGGCGGAGACTTTGGTTTCGCTGCGTACGATCAGGCCTTCGTAATCCGCTATGGCCGAACGTAACGAGTCAGGACTTAATCCGGTTCTCTTGTTTACCGAGAATCCGGCGTCGCGCAGCGGCTGGAGGCCGCTTTCGCTGACATCGTCAGAGACAAGAATGCAAGTGTAATTTTCGTTCACAGGATCGCTACAGTTTATTAGAGATTAGTTTATGGGCATGAAGTAAGCAATAACAGTCTGATTACCGGACCGCGTTACTGGGACCGCGTTACTGGGACCGCGTTACTGGGACCGCGGGCGCCCTCGCCCGCACTGAGCGCCGCTAGGCGCGAACGAAAGCGGCGGAATTTTCGCGCTGCGCGCTCATTTGCGGGCGAGGCGCCCGCGCTCCCAGTCAAAAAAGACGTCAAACTGTTCAAGTATTACAGCCCTAGCGCGGTGATGCCACCAGCAAATATCCGGCAATCAGCAGCGAGTTCACGATCAACGCGTAGATGCCGGCAAGCACGTCGTCAGCCATAATGCCGAGGCCTGACTCCAGTGCTTCCAGACGTCGGATTGGATACGGCTTCCAAATGTCGAAAGCGCGAAACAGGATGAATGCCGACAAGACACTCCACCATGTCGGCGGCCAGAATGGACCAGATAGGAGCGCAATCATCTGACCGGCTACTTCATCAATCACTACCAGTGAAGGATCTTTTCGCTGCAGCAATTTCTCGGCGCGAGATGCCGCCCAAACGCCGGTCATGGTTACCAAAAAGATGAGCAGCAGCATGGCCGCCCACTGCGGACTGAAGATGTAAAGCAGGTTAAGCCGTCCTCGCACCGCATTCGCTTCGAGGACCCGATACAGCCAGCCCCAGACGCCGACATAAAGCGCTACGCCAACCAGGGAGCCCAGAGTTCCCGGCGCAATCGGGAGATAGCCAACGCCGCAGGTCGCAATTGCCAGCGCGAGGTAATCGCTTGTGCTGCGCCGCTTCCTGGCCGGCACCTCACTCGCGGCAATCGGCACAGCCGGATTCAGTTCGTCGCTGGATTCTTTGACGGCGGTCAGTTGTCGGTTGTCAGTGGTCAGTTGGTTTTCTCCTCAAGTCAAAGACGATCGAAGAAGGGATAGTGGCCGCCGGCGAACAACTGACAACTAACTACTGACAACTGACTATCCTTCCGACAAGATCATATTCATAAGCGTCTTCAATCAGCACCGTAACGAACTCGCCCGGCTGCGGAATGAAATCTTCCGGCGCATCATTGATCAAGACACACCCATCGATGTCCGGCGCCTGTGTCTCCATCCGGCCCTGCCACAGTAATTCGCTCTCGTTCGATTCGCCTTCAAACATCACGCGCACCGTCTGTCCCACCATCGCCTGGTGTTTACGTTTCGCGATCTTTGACTGTTCTTTCATCAATCGATCGCGCCGGTGCCTGGCGATCTTCGGATCGACCTTGTCCGCCAGATTGAAGGCCGGAGTTCCCTCTTCATCCGAATAGGTAAATACTCCCACCCGATCGAATTCAACGTGCTTCACAAACTTCATCAATTCGCTGAAGTCATCGTTAGTCTCGCCCGGAAAGCCCGTAATGAAAGTCGTGCGCACCGCGATCCCCGGCACACGCTTGCGCACCCGCTCGATCAATCGCTCAAGCGACGCCCGGTTTCCACCACGTTTCATTAGCTTTAGGACATTTTGAGAAGCGTGCTGCAAAGGGATGTCGAGATACTTTACCGCCTTTGGCTCTGCGGCTAGAACGTCGAGAAAAGCGTCACTGATGTGCGTAGGATAGGTGTACATGACGCGCACCCAGGCGATTTCATCCGTGTGCGCCAGCTCGCGCAGCAGGTGCGCCAACGCGTCCTGCTTGCCGAGGTCTTCGCCATAACGTGAAGAGTCCTGCGCGACCAAAATCAGTTCCTTTACACCTTCTTCCGCCAGCTGTTGCGCTTCCGCCACGATCGAGCCAAAGCGCCGGCTGCGAAAGTGGCCGCGCATCTGCGGAATGAAACAGAAAGCGCAGGGGCGGTCGCAGCCTTCAGCAATCTTTATGTAGGCGTAATGACTCGGCGTCGCCAGCACCCGCGGCGTCGATTCATCGTAAAGGTAAGTCGCGCTTTGATTGCCAAGCGGAATGACCGGCAAGACGCGCGTATTGGTTTTCGGATCGCAGACGCTGAGGATGTCGTTGATTTGACTGGTGCCGATGAAAGCATCGACTTCCGGCATTTCCGCTTTCAATTCATCCCGATAACGTTCGACCAGACACCCGGCGACGATCAATCGCTTTGCCTTGCCATCGGTCTTTAATCTTGCCGCTTCGAGGATTGCTTCAATCGATTCCTGCTTTGCCGAATCAATAAATCCACACGTGTTCACCACGATTGTGTCGGCGTCTTCCGCATCGGCGGTAATCTGATAACCTTTTTGCTTGAGCTGGCCCATCATCACTTCGCTGTCGACGAGGTTCTTGGGACAACCCAGACTGATAAATCCAACTTTATTCATTTCGTTGCGGCTTTACTAATTTGATAATCGCTAAAGACAATCTCCATGTTTACGGGCCCGCCGTTGTAGGTGCCTTCAACATTAAGCTTCAGCGGCACTTCCAATCCGTTTACTTCATTGTATTGAATATTTACTCGCAAATCTGACGTCCGGCTCCCCGCGGCAGCTGCATAACTGCCCTGGTACGCTACGATTATGTAGCCGCGTTCAGTCTTTTTGAACTGCGGCTTGATCGCGCCAGCGAAGGACTCACCTGAAACCTGAATCTCCTTGATATAAAAGTCCTTGCCAAACGTCGTCGCGACCTTATTCTTTGGTTCCGCGTATTTCAGCAGATAACTGGCGCCGAGATCCTGCAGGTCATAGGCGCTGTCGGGTTCGGGAAAGGGTGATCCGAGCATGAACAGATTCCACGTTTCGAAAAAGCCGTACATCGCATTATCGACACCCTCGAAGATATCTTTGTATCCCTTTGCGACTGTCTCATTCTTCGGCGGAATATCGGCCTGATGATTGACGACGACATTGCCACCCTCGCCAAAGAGAATTGAGAAATGCAATCCATTAAGTAATTTCATCGCCTCGGGAGACATTGATTCGCCTTTCAGCATTACTTCCCAATTCGGCCGAATGTTCGCGCGGAACTCGATAAGCCCAAGGCGCTTAAGGCTGTAATATGAATCGCGCGCTTTATTGACGACCTCCCGATTGCTGTTTTGTCCGGCGCAGGTGCTGACGGCACACCCGATCGAAAGAGCGAGACAAAGCAATCGCGCGGTGAATCGATAGTGAAAGGATCTCATCTCTGCGAACCCACTTCGATCGAGTGAAGCAGCTGATGCAAATCTCGTAGTTCACGCTCGCTTAAATCTTCACCGCCAAAACGAACGCGGTTGTATGCGCTGGTGATCGCGCGCACCTCCCCGCTCCCAATAACCGTGGCAAGTTCCAAAGGCGTTTGCGAAGACTCCCGTTTGATACCGTGTTTCTCGAGGGCCTTGAGTAACCGTTTGTAGAAATCGACACGAATGATTTCCTCCTGATCGCCACTTTGCCAAACCCGGAGCGCCCTCTGCCAACCAAAATGATGCACGCGCCGGATTAAGAACAGCGCGGCAAGTATTCCCATCAAAGATCCCATCCCGATCAGAATTGGCTTGAGGTGCGCAGGCAAAGCGGCCCGCGCCTGGTCGAATTTGGCCAGCGAGCCACGCTGTAGATCAAACAACTCTGTGCGCATCGAACTGATCAGCGATCGCTGTTCCTGCTTATCGTAGCCAACCACGTACTGGAACCACATCAGCTCCAGGGCTTCCGAGTATTTGCTGAGCACACCGGCCAGGCCCGTGCGCGCGTGCGTCGTGCGGCCGGCGGGCGGCGTCGGATCAAAGGTCACCCATGAGTTCGTCTGCGGAAAAAAGACCTCGACCCATGAATGCGCGTCGCTCTGGCGAACTGTAAACGCCCCCGCGGCTTCGTTGTACTCGCCCGGTAAGAAGCCGTTGACGACTCGAGTTGCGACACCCTGCGTCCGCAGCATTACCGCCATCGCGGTCGCAAAATATTCACAATGGCCCTGCTTTACGTGGAAAAGAAAATCTGCGAGCGGATCGGCTCCGCTCGCCTTCATTTCGAGTGTGTACCCAAAGTTGTTACGCAGGTAAGCTTCAATAGCTCGGGCCTCGTCGTACCGGTTGGTTGCTCCAACTGCTTGAATCACCTCACCAGCGAGCGCGCGAACACGTGGATCCAGGCTGGATGGCAGCTCAAGGTACCGCGCAGCTTCGACGGAATATGGCAAGTGATCGTCGCGCAGGACGTTAATTCCCGGTTGCGACATGTCTGAGAATGCGCGGTAGACCAACCGCCTCTGATCGTGGAATCCGGCCTGGACCGCGCCTTCCGAATCGACGGTGATGGCCGGTAGCTTTGCCTGCACGGCAACCAGTCGAGGGGCCGCGAAGATGACGGGAGTATCAACCGGTTCGACGATAAAGGTCTGCGCTGTCAGGCGATTGATGTCTTCAGTGGTGCCGAGCTTAAAGAAACCGGTCTCGCTCTGTTTTCGCTGGCCGCGTTCAGCGACGGCTGATTTTTTCCAGGCCTTACCGTTGAACTCATCCAAAGCGACTCCCCGCCAGCGCAATGCGGACGAAGATGCGCCGCCCGGATGATCAACGCGCACGTGCATGAAGATTTCATCGCTCGCTTTCAACTCGCCGATCTGGCCGAGCGTGACGTTATCGGAAAAGCCAATAAAGCCCGCGACGCTCTTCCCGCCTCGCTTCAGCGCGCTCGACGCTGTGCGCGGCGCGATCAGAAAGAACGGCAGCGCCAGTACGACAATCAGTACCAACAGACCCACTGAAACCAGAGGCAAGCGCCTGGTTTCCAGGTAACGACGTCGCCACAAACGCATTGGCAACTTGCGAAAGAGCGCATTGTCCGGCGGCACCAGGAGGCGCGTTTGCGTGGCCGTGACTTTTTTCCGCGCCCTCTGAATTTCGAAAGCGACTACTGTCGATAAGACGCAGAGCAGATAACCAATGAGCGTAGCCAGAAAAAACGGGCTGACGGTCAACCCGGCGGCCAGCAGCACGGTGAAAAAAGAGATTAGATAAAGGAAGAACCAATCGCGGTCGGCTTTGCGCTGCAACAGCTTTACGGCGGAGAGAAAAAGAATCAGGTGCGCGAGGACGGATACTTCAATCCCGCCACGCGCAACGCCGCTCGCATCCTGTGAAACCCCACCGGTAGGGTCAATGCCAAGCAGCATAGGGGTGAGCACACGCCAATCCAGGTAAAAAACGGGAATCGAAGATACGATGACGATGAGCGCCGCGCGCTCCGTCAACTGCCAATCTGTTCTTTCCATTCTGAAACCGACCGCCAGCACCACCGCGAATACGAGCATCAGCGGCAGACTGATGCCGCCCGCCACACACAGGGCCAGCACCGCGGCAGCAACGGTCGCGTACGAGGTCAGACGAAAATAGGAATCGAACTCCATGCGTAACCTCCAAGTTTAACCGAGTTGGATAATTGCATGAAGTTGGTGGGTGAGGGAGCCGGTTTTGGCGGACACGTGCACGTGGGACAGGCTTTGCCTCAAAAGCCCGCGATCAATGGTGGTGGTGTCGGACGTGCAGCACCGAGTGAACTTAGCCGGGGCCTTTAAAGGGCATTAATATAGTTGAAGAATCGTCTCCAGTGACGCTTCGTAAACGCCGAAGTCGTTCACAAATTGCAGCCCAGGGTTGCGCGCGTCAGCGCGCTACCCTGGGTAACCACCAAAACATTCGTTGCAACCCTGAAAGGGTTGCCGAGTGAGAGATTGCGCGCAAACGCCGGTTGAATTCTAGGAATCCCGACCAGTCGGAGTCGCGGTAGATTCAATTGGAGTCTTACCCAGACTCTGATACAGCCCGCGAATTCATTGAGCAGCTGAAATAACCATGTCTCGGCAACCCTTTCAGGGTTGCGAACTTACGGTTTGCTCAAAACCCAGGGTAGTGCGCTGGCGCGCGCAACCCTGGGCTGGAATTGATTAACGCCTTCGGCGTTCACTTTCACCTATGAAAGTCTTGGTATAAACCAAGCGCGTGCATCAGCCCAAAGCCAGCACCGATTCCGCATTAGCTCGCTTTTCCAGATAGGCTCCCAGCTTCGCAGCGTCGCCATCGCTCATTTGCGTGATCGCGCCACCAATCAGCCACTTCGATTGTTTATTTGGGCCGGCGCGTTCGCAGCTAATAGCTGAGACTACGGCCGCCACGACCGCGCAGGGCAAATTTATCGTCACGTATAAAGAGCAGCCGGGTTTCAACTGGTCCTCAGCGAAACGTGAGCCGACAAAGGCGACCGCCATCCCGCCCTGGCTGATAGTTTCGCAATGTCCGCGAGCGGCTTCAGAATAAGTCACCTCCCACGTCACCGGATTTCGTTCAACCAGCGAAATCGTGGCCGGGAGATGGACCTTATAACGCGGAAAGCGGCGATCGGTGTTTCTCTTTTCAACCTGTTTCGCCGGCGCCCGCTTCAACCTTCTCAACGGGTCAAAGCCTTTGAATTCCAGGCCGCAGTTATTGCAAAGCAACTCATGCAGCCCGGCCATCTGAAAAACTATCGATGAATTGTTATAGCCACGTTGAAGACGCGTGCTTTTGCATCGGGGACACCACATATTGGTCTGTGATCCTTGTAGTTTATGCCTTGGAGCCTGACGGACCCTGGGCGGAGCTTTGAGGAAGGACTGCGGGCCGGAAGGGATTGTAGCAAATGGCTGCAGGGGCCGCCAGACATTTATCCTCAGCTATCCAAGGGCCCTAAAAATGGGGGTGTAACCACGATTTGTCCAGCAGGCCAACGGTGTAAGGGAGGGGCTAAACGTGTCACCAGCCGCCCGTGGGGGAGGGTCACTCACCATCCGGAGCGTCTCGGACCGTAACGATTTTTCTGTCCAACTTGCCCTCCCTGACAGTCGGGATTGTGACCCCCAATTGACCGCTAATCGCAGATGGCCTATGTTCCTTAGCGTGACACGTTTGCTATGAAGCGCCTTTTCAAAGTTGGTTTATTTCTCATGGCCGTGGCCGCGATCACGCCGGCGCAGCAGATCGGCAAGCAATCCGTCCCACTGAACCGTGAACAAATCAAAGACGCCGAACGCCGCCTCTCCGATCTGGGCTACTGGACCGGTCCGGTTGACGGCAGAGTCGATTCGGCATCGCAATCGGCACTCGTTGCTTTCCAGAAATGGGAACGCCGAAGCCTTACGGGTCGGCTCACAATGGATGAGCTTGACGCGATTCGTCAGGCCGCTGCGCCTAAAGCACGGGAACTCGGATATACGCACGCTGAAGTGGATCTGGAGCACCAGGTGTTGATGATGATCGACAGCGCAGGCAACACCAGAGTGCTCCCGGTGTCGACCGGCAACGGCGAAGACTTTGTCGACGAAGGTCAGACCAGTGTTGCCTACACGCCACGCGGTCGCTTTCTGGTCTATCGCAAAGGTTACGGATGGGAGACGGGCTCGCTGGGATCGGTCTATTACCCGAACGACATCAGTGGTGGAGTAGCGATTCACGGCAGCCGCAACGTCCCCAACGAGCCGGCCAGCCACGGCTGTATTCGAGTTCCCATGTTCGCCGCTCGTGAAGTGAGCCGGTTTCTGCAATTGGGAGCCATCGTCCTGGTCTACGACCAGGTCTCGTTTGTTTCAGGAAAGGAATGGGCGGCGAACCCGAAGCTGAAGGAAGCAGCCCTGAAGAGCATGGCCGCCACGGATGATCTTTTCGAGACCAAACCGGGCCAGTCGCGAATGACCTCCACCGCCAGCCGGAAAGGGCGGTCCAGAATCATCCGAGCCTGATGCGCACGCCGCAGAACGACAGAGGTAAGCTCGCATGTCGATTACGATAAAACTTAGCGACATTGTCGACGCTCTCGACAGCGCGTCGGAAGAGCAAGCTTATTATCTGGACAAGCGAACCGGCGAGATCATTCTGCTTACCGACGAGGAAATGGAAGCAGCGGAAGGCAACGAGTTCATTTCTGAATATCCGGACTCGCAGCGAGACTCAATTTTAAAAGCCCGCGAGCTGATCCGCGAACCTGATCACTTCCTACAACTGCCAGACCAGTTTGAGGTCGATGAACACCAGATCATGGAGGACTTTTGTCGTAAGTTTGAGGATCGCAACGCAGCCCAAGAACTACATCGGTTAATCAAGGGCAGCGGTGCGTTTCGCCACTTCAAAAACGCGATTCGCGAACTGGGCGCCGGCGATGCCTGGTACGAATTCAAACAACGCGCGCTGGAAAAAGTCGCGATCAAATGGCTGGAGGAGAATGAAATTCCCTACACTCGCGGCGATGCTACCGATGCGTCAGAAGCGACTATGTGAGGTCGATGGCTACCTATCATCCGCAAATTGCTCGAGCCCGACTGTGAGAGGCATGATAGGCTCGCCGTGTCCCGTTTTCATCTCTCGAAACCATTTTGCGGTGGTATACTCTTTTCAACAAAAAAGCGCCGCCTTATGTCCGCAAACGCCGAAAAGATACTAAAGGAAGCTCTGAATTTGCCGCCGCAGGAGCGTGCAGAAGTACTGGAGCGCCTGCTCGCTACATTTCAGGATCCTCCCGATCAAGAACTTGATAAGCTCTGGGCACAAGAAGCCGAGGATCGTCTGAATGCATACGACCGCGGTGAGTTGGGCAGCGTTTCTGCGGAAGAAGTCTTTGCCCTAACTGAACAGCAGCGCGGCAAATGAACGTTACTTATCTCGACGCAGCCCATGCGGAATTCCAAGAGGCGATTAACTACTACAACGAAAAGCGCGCCGGACTAGGCTTTGAGTTTTCTGACGAAGTCAAACAGGCCGTAGAGCGCATTAGAAACTATCCCATCGCTTGGACTCCATTATCAAAGCGCACTCGTCGCTGCCAGGTCCATAGATTTCCTTACAGCATCATCTACGAGGCGCGAACCGACGTAATCATTATCGTCGCGATTCAACATCATCGCCGCAAACCGAATCCTTGGCGCGAACGACTGAAATAGAAGGAGCCGGTTCGCCGATCACTCAAGCGTCAGCCAGCTTACGTTCTGAATACACACTTTCTTTTTCTTTAGCCGAACGTTTCGAGGTACTTTGTCAAAGAGTTGAGCGCCGCCAGGATTTGATTCCTAACGCGAGCAATTCGCTCTCTAGCGGCGTTTAGATTCATCGCCCAAACGTTACTGCCTTGGCCGCTGTGCCATGCTACGCTGATCTGCCGATCAATTAATCGTATTTCAGCATAAGCATCGCGCAGACTTTTCCGGAGGTCTTCATCCAGCCTTACAATGACTCCCTTCTCAAATAGTCGCTGGTACTGATCGGATATAAACGTTACATGC
>JBKPEE010000200.1:0-29287 GCA_046728235.1 Acidobacteriota bacterium | reverse complement strand
CCCAATATGAACAAGCCTTACGTTCACGCCGGGGTTGTAGAGAGCGTCATTTTGTGGAATACAGTTGATCTTGGTTACCTGACGGTTTATGCGGCGAACGCTTTGAGCACCGGCCAGTTGAAACCAGGAGATAAGGAGCTGAAGGCGGGCCGCCTCGGCAAGATCGAGGTGGTGGATGATGAGGTGCGTTTGGGCGCGCCGTTTGTTTTCAATAAAGACAACATCGATCGATTCAATTTTTGACGGATCTTGATTCGGGACACTCGAGAGAACGGGCCGTATGATGAAGTTCACCGCAATTGCTCTCTTTGTTCTCGCTGTTGGCCAGCACTCCGTCGCACAAACATCTTCGCCCCTGACCGTGACAGAAATTCTGGCGCGAGCCAGCTCGGTCTATAGTTCCTGCCGCAGTTATTCCGATGAAGGAGAAGTGAGCATCAGGATTAATGCCGGCTTCGGTTCGCCCCGGCCGATGGTCCAGCATTTTTCGACCGCGTTTGTGAGACCTGACGCCTTCCGATTCGAATTTCGCGCGGGAGTGACATCCCACGAGCTTCATTTCATTGCGTGGAAATCCGGGCCGCTCGAAAAGGCCTACCGGCCCATGGTGTTTCAGCAATCCGGGATCGACGAAACTCTTTTGAGTCTTTATGGACCATCATTCGGTTCATCGCTGACAGTGCCGGCGTTGTTGATGCCGGATCTTTTCCCTGGGCCAGGACTCTTCGCTTCATTCACCGCCGTCAGGCTGAACGGCGAAGAAAAGACTGATGGTCGTCGTGCTTTCAGGATCGAAGCTCAGTTGCCGGACGAGCCCCTGACTCTTTGGATTGATGCGAGCCAGTTTGTCATTCTGAAGGTCGAACGAAAGTCGAAGGTCGGCGAAATTAATCACGAGACCATCACCAGGTATCGCCCGGTACTGAATTCTGAAGTGTCTGCGGGGCAATTGGCTTTCAATGCTCCCACTGGCGATCAAATGGATTATGAACCAGCGCCTGTTGCCGCCCCTGAATTGAAAACCAACGTCAGGCCGCGGCTGAAAGCTTTTGGCGGAAGCGTTTATCTCACCCCGGAGAAGATCGAACGGCTCAGAGTAAGGCGCGACCGGCAGACGGAAGACGAAGACGTCGTAAGAGTAAATACCGATCTGGTGGTTTCTGATGTGCTGGTTGTCGATTTCCAGGGACGGCCTATCCGGGGACTGCGCAAGGAAGACTTCATCGTCAAAGAGGATAATCAACCACAGGAAATCAGCACCTTTTCTATGGGCAACAGTGAGACGGTCCCGCGCTCGATAGTGCTGATCATCGACTATAGCAATAGCCAGTTGCCGTATGTGATAACCAGTGTCGAAGCGGCGAAAACCCTCGTTGATAAGCTAAATCCGCGCGACCGGATGGCCCTGGTGACCGATGATGTAAAACTGCTGGTTGACTTTACCAGCGACAAGCAGTTGCTGAAATCACAACTCGAGGCGCTCAAGAAGCGAGCGATGAGTGGATGGCTCGGACGCAGCCGGCAATACGACGCCTTGATGGCCACACTGAACGAACTCTTCAGCCGGGAAGAGGAGCGCCCCATTATCATCTTCCAAACGGACGGCGATCAGCTTGACGCGCTCGGCGCAGCTGCGCCTCCAGGCCTTCAGCCCTATATACCTGCGAAGAAGTTTTCCTTCAGCGATCTACTCACTGCCGCCGAGAGAGTTCGGGTCACCGTTTACTCGATCATTCCCGGAGTTCCTTTTGCAGGCCTTTCAGGGCCAGAGCTATTGGCGCACGCTAAGTTGGACTGGGAAAACCGGAGAAAGGCCGATGCCCAACTGGGTCGGATCGCCAATGTCCCAGACCGGCAGACGATTTCACCTCCCGATGGACTTCTGCTTGCCAGTGCTAACCACTGGACCCATCTACACCTTGGCGTGGTGCAAGTGGCGAAGGCTACCGGCGGGTGGGCGCAATATCTGGAACAGCCCGAACAGGCCGACAGTCTGTATGCTCAGATTCTCGATGACATCAACCAGCGTTACGTCATCGCGTACTATCCAACGAATCGCACGCGCGATGGACAGCGACGCAAAGTAAGTATCGAGGTGCGGGGACACCCGGAATACCTGCTCCTGGGACGAAAGAGTTATTTTGCGCCGCAACCATGAGTTCGCTGTTAGCAAATTGAGATGATCCGCAAAGCATTCTTGATGACGCTCAAGCCGGGATGCCGGCAGGAATATGAGCGCCGGCACCAGCCCATCTGGCCTGAGTTGCAAGCCGTCCTAAGAGAACACGGGGTTACAAACTACTCGATCTTTTTGCATCGAGAAACCGATCAGTTGTTTGCGTATGCCGAGATCGAGTCAGAGGCGCGTTGGCAGGAGATTGCCAGGACGGAAGCTTGCCAAAGGTGGTGGGCTCATATGAAGGATCTGATGCTGACAAACGTTGACAACAGTCCGGCGACCACTAATTTGGACGAAGTGTTTCATCTTGATTGATTTGGTTTGGAGCGCAAGCGTCCTCGCTTGCGATTTGCGATAAGCATGGAGCACTTCGTGAGAGGAAAACTGTTGAAGAGAATTGCGGCTTTATTTTCGCTAAAGCAAGAGCAAGCGAGGACGCTTGCGCTCCAGTCGTCGCTGCGCTTTGCCGGCGCACTCCAAATCGTTCTTTTGCTCCTTATCGCACGACCTGCGACCGGACAGACCATCAACGATCTTCAGCGTGCCTTCGAGCGTCCGCCCGATAACGCAAAGATCATGATGCGCTGGTGGTGGTTCGGACCGGCGGTTACCAAACCGGAACTCGAACGCGAGCTGCGGCTCATGAAAGAAGGCGGCATCGGCGGGTTCGAGGTCCAGCCCGTCTATCCACTCGCGCCGGATGATCCGGCGCTGGGCATCAGGAATCTTCCTTTTCTCTCAGATGAGTTTCTGGACGCTTTGCGGTTTGTGTCCGCAAAGGCGCACGAGCTGGGACTGCGAATGGATCTCACGCTCGGCAGCGGCTGGCCTTACGGAGGTCCCTCAGTTCCAATCAACGAGGCGGCCGGAACGCTGCGCGTGGAGCGCGTTAAGGTTCCAGCATCACATCGGGTGACGCTGCCGAACCTCTCGCCCGGCGAGGAACTGCTGGCCGCGTTCCTGGCCGAGACAAATGGACAGAACATTGTCAGTGCCAGTCTGAGGGAATTGACGGAAATGCACGATGGCACGGTGCGTCTTCCGGATAACCTCGACACGCCGCACGAAGTTCTTTTCTTCATCTCCAGTCGCACCGGCATGCAGGTCAAGCGGCCGGCAGTAGGCGCCGAAGGGTATGTGCTCAATCATCTTGACGCGACCGCGACTGAGCACTATTTGAAGAATGTCGGTGATCGCCTGATGCAGGCGTTTCCGTCGAATCCTCCTTACGCTGTCTTTTGTGACAGTCTGGAAGTTTACAATCAGGATTGGACCGAAGACTTTCTGGAAGAGTTCAAGCGTCGTCGCGGTTACGATCTCAAACCCCAGCTGCCCGCCCTCATTGCTGACATTGGACCAAAGACGCTGGACATTCGGCGCGACTGGGGAAAAACCTTAACTGAGCTGTATAACGAGCGCTTTCTCATGCCGCTGCATGATTGGGCCCGGCGTAATCACACGCTGCTGCGCGTGCAAAATTACGGACTTCCCGCGGTCGCTCTTTCAGGCTACGCAAATGTCGATTTGCCTGAAGGCGAGGGCGCCCAATGGAAGATTGTCCGCGGGACGCGCTGGGCTTCGTCGGCCAGCCATATCTATGGCCGGCCGGTGGCGTCGTCGGAAACCTGGACCTGGCTGCACTCGCCGGTCTTCCGCGCCACGCCGCTGGACATGAAGGCGGAAGCCGATCGTCATTTTCTGATGGGAATCAATCAACTTGTCGGACACGGCTGGCCTTACACCGCAGAGGGCGTCGAGTATCCGGGCTGGCGCTTCTACGCCGCGGCGGTCTTCGACGAGAAGAACCCGTGGTGGATCGTCATGCCCGACATCGCCAGTTACCTGCAGCGCTCAGGCTCACTGCTCCGTCAGGGGACTGCCGTGAACGACGTGGCGTTGTACTTACCGACCGATGACGGTTGGGCGCACTTTACGACCGGCAATCCACATTTGATCGATATTCTCAAGGATCGCGTCGGCACTGATGTGATCAGCGCAATTCTCGATTCGGGATACGGCTTTGATTTCTTTGATGACGATATTTTGATGAGCAGTGGCCGGATGGGACCGGAGAGTCTCGTGCTGGGGGCGGCTCGGTATCGGGTTGTGGTTCTTCCCGGTGTAGAGCGCATCCCGCTGGAAACGATGCGCAAGCTCGAGCAGTTTGTGCGCGGTGGCGGAATCCTGATCGCGACGCGTCGCCTGCCTGAGATCGTTCCCGGTTTCAAAGCTACGGAAACGGCACAGATGGAATTGCGCCAGAGTGTAAAGGCTTTGTTCGCAGGTCTCTTTGGTAGAGCCTATTTCATCGAAGACGAGAAGCAAGTCGGAGCGACACTCGCGCGCCTTTTGCAGGCTGATCTTTCTTTGCGTCCGGCCGTGCCTGAGATTGGGTTTATTCATCGACGAACTAATGACGCCGAAATCTATTTCGTGGCGAACACCTCGAACCTCAGGCAGAAGCTAGTTGCCACCTTCCGTATCACCGGCATGCAGGCCGAATGGTGGGATCCATTTTCAGGAAAAGTTTCGCCGGCAAAAGTTGAGGCGGCTTCGCAGGCAGGAACTATGGTCGCACTCGACCTCGAGCCCTACGGTTCGCGCGTGCTCGTCTTTTCGAAGCGGACGTTACCGAAGGCGGCCGTGCCGGTCGTGAAACCTCCCCCGGCAATTGATCTCAGCACGGGCTGGCGCGTTTCGATTGGCGCCAATGCGAAACCGGTGGTGATGGAACAGTTGCAGTCCTGGACAGACAATGAAGCCACTCGCTACTTTTCGGGAACGGGAACTTACGAAAAAGAGGTGAATGTAGCAGGCGACTTTTCGCATACCGGAGTCACCGCGCGATTGGATTTCGGTGAAGGCAAGGCCGTGGCAGAGCAGACGCTTCGCTCAGGCATCCAGGCGTGGTTTGATGCTCCCGTCCGCGAGGCGGCGGTTGTTTACGTCAACGATCGCCGCGTTGGATCGGTATGGTGCCCTCCGTACTCTCTGGAAATCGGCGACTTTCTACGGCCGGGTGATAACCGGATTCGGATCGTCGTCGCCAACCTGGCGCTCAACTACATGGCTGGGCGGCGGCTGCCTGATTATCGGCTCCTTAACCTGCGATACGGTGAACGCTTCCAGGCGCAGGACATGGACAAAGTCCAACCTGTGCCCTCGGGGCTGCTGGGACCAATTCATCTGATTTTTGCAGGCCGATAGCCGTCTCGTAAGCGACTGGAGCGCAACCGTCCCGGTTGCATTTATGCGCAGCGCGATGAGCAACCGAGAGGGTTGCGCTCCAGTCCAATGATCATAATATGATCTTGCGTTCTGGTACGGACTCTATATAATTCCCGCGTTTCTTTCGGCGATGATTACCGACGTTTGCTTTTGACGCGGTAATCACGCGAAAACCCCCAGACAGAAATCTCTTTTGCAACCAGACGCGTAATGCCATGCCGAGATTCCTTTCGTTGCGGCAACGAATCGCTGGGTGTCGAAGGCCGGAATCCCGGCTCCGTTACCACAACTTTGGCCGATTCTAAGGAGAAGAAACTCATGCGAGCGATCCGAGTTATTGCGGTGATTTTGATTTTCGTTGTGGCTGCAGTGGCGCAGACGAACAAAGGCGCGATCAGCGGCGTTGTGGTTGACCCAAATGGGGCCGCCGTACCCGGCGCAACCGTGACGGTCACTAACCTCGGCACTGGTCAAAAAGTAACGGTCACCAGTACTGACACTGGATCATTCACAGTTCAGTCGCTGGATCCAGTCACCTACAGCGTGCTGGTTGAAGCGACTGGTTTCAAAAAAGCCATTCTGGATAAAGTCAAAGTCGATACGGCGGTAACCGTCCCGGCCAACGTCACCCTGGAAACCGGCTCGATCTCAGAACAGGTGGTTGTCACAGCGGAAGGATCGATGGTCAATACGGAAACAGGCACCACGTCGCAAACGATTACCAGCCGGCAGCTGCAGGACGTGCCTTTGAACAATCGCAGCGTGCTCGATCTCGCGCTCACCGCGCCTAATGTAGTCGGCGACGCGGGCAGCGAAGATCCCGGCGTCAGCGCCGACCAGCCGGTGCCTGGATTCAATCTCAGCATTAACGGCGGCCGCGCCGGCAGTACGGCAATTCTCGCGGACGGCGTCAACAATACAGGGGTCGGCATCGCTCGCGCCGTGGTGAGCTTTACTCCAGAGACGGTCCAGGAATTCACGGTACAGACTTCAGCTTACTCAGCTGAATTCGGCAACACCGGGGGTGGCGTGATCAATGCGACAACCAAGTCCGGCACCAACGACTTTAATGGGGTGGCCCTTTGGTATCATCGCAACCCTAAATTCAACGCAATCCCCTACACGATCGGCACGGCTCCGCGGCCAAAAAACAATCTTCGCTATAACCAGGTCTCGGTCACCGTTGGCGGACCCATCTTTCTGCCTAAACCCGGTGAAGGCGGCAAGGCGTACTACAACGGCAAGAATAGATCGTTCTTCTTCTTTGCGTATGAACCGCGTTGGCGGCAGGACTTCTTAACTTCATCAGGTTTAGTTCCCGACGCGACTCAGCTTGCAGGTAACTTCAATAACCTGGTGAGAACGGCTGCCGGCATAGTCCCGGCGAGCGTAGCGACTCAAATGGGACTGACGTCGGTTGGTAATGCGAACATTTATCAGCAGTTCGTGATCGCCAACGGCAAGTACGTCCCGATCGTTTTACAAAACGTGCCTGGATCGAATCCCGTTCGTTCTTATCAATATTGTCAATTTGGGGCCACTGGCCTCGGCGTTGCAACCGTAGTAGTAAACGGGATTCCAATGCCCATGTGCGATCCGGGAACAGCAACCAGCCCACTATACGTTCCTAGTCCGACTCAAAACATTATCCCAGCAGCGTTTCTCGACCCGATTGGAAGACAAATCCTTTCTAACATGCCGCCCGCTGGAGCCTATTTCCTCGACTCCGGCAATGTGAGGAATTTCTTCCTCACGCGATCGGTCACTCAGAACGAGACGCGTTATACGCTGCGGCTGGATCACAACTTCACCAGCAACTCTAAAGTCAACTTCCGCTATACGCAGACGCCGGCGATCGGCGTTCGCAGCGCCGGCGGTGACATCAACGGCAACACTGGCGTATACAGCAACGCTCGCCAATTCCTGCTGGCCTTTAACAACATTATCCGACCGACGCTGGTCAATGATCTGCGATTGAACTATACCCGGGGAAATTTTAGCGAGGACTATTCACCGGAATTTGCAATCAAGACCGGACGCAGCTATGCGGGAGATATTGGCTTACCGCACCTGACACAGGGTGGTATTCCACTGTTCCTCATTGCGCGCGACAACAACTATGTCAATTCGGACATTGGTTCGGCAGCTTCGACGAACAACTTCAACGTCGAACAGCGCTACAACATCAACGACATTCTCTACTGGACTCATGGCAATAAGAGCTGGAAATTTGGTGTCGATTTGAATGATGCGCGCCTCACCGCCACGCCGTTCTTTGCTGCTTCGGGAGGTCGCTGGGATTTCCGTGTCGTCAATACGAGTAACAACCGCTCGACGAATGCCAACAACGGCGGCAACACAGTTGCCAGTGTTTTGATTGGGGTGCCCAACTCAGTCGATGTGCGGCCGGCGTTGTTTGACTATGACTATCGTTGGAAGAGTTATGCCGCATTTGTGCAGAACGATTGGAAGTTGCGGCCTAATTTCACGCTGAATCTGGGTCTGCGATATTCGTTGCAAACTCCTCGATCTGAGAAGCACAACCTGCAGGGTGTGTTTCGTCCTGATCTCGCACAGCCGTTGGCGTTGACTGACGCACAGCGGCGCGCGCTGGCAACGAATCTTGGCGTTCCGGCGGCAGCTGCAATTCCCGACTCAGTGCCCACATCGGTTCTGATCCCGCCGTTCGCTTTTGCCGGCCGTGGTGGGCGGTCGAAATATCTGGTGCCGGTTGATAAGACCGGCTGGGAGCCTCGGTTTGGCTTTGCCTGGAGTCCTAAGATGAAGATCTTTGGACTGGATCTCGAGAAGCGAGCTTTGGTTGTACGCGGCGGCTACGGCATTTCGCACGCAACGCTCACCGGCAACAACCGATCGCCTAATCCGGACTTTGGTGGATTCGTTAACATCGGCACGCTGGCCAACGGTTCGGCAGCGGGCGGCACTGCGGATTCGACACAACCGATTCGTTTGTCGGGAAATCCCCCGCTGCAATCGACGTCTGGCACGCTGGATTCGCTGCTGGGCACAGACCCAAACGGATTGGTTTTTCTGAAGAGCCTGGCGATTCCCGCCTTCGCAGTCTCCGGCGCTCATCCGAGCGGCAAAGTGCCTTATGTGCAAAACTGGAACCTCTCAATCCAATTCGAGCCGATTAGAAACACCGTAGTTGAGGTGGCCTACGTAGGCGCCAAGTCAACACACTTGTTCCTACCATTTATTAACATCAACCCCCGCGATGTTGGACTCATCGATCAGTTGGAATCAACGGGACTTTGCGCCACCTGCACGTTGCAGGATGCTGTTGCCACGACCATTGCGGATCCCCTGGGTCGTACGAACCTGCAGGGATCGGTCATCGGCATCACGCGGGCGAGTGTGTTCACGCCCTTCCTCGGTTTCGATCCGCTCAATCGATATTTCGATCCATCCGGTGATTCAATCAGGCATGCCGGCTATGTCGACGTACGTCGCCGTGTGGGCCGGGGATTGACCTTCACTGCGAATTACACTTACGGAAAGAGTATCGACACTGCTTCTGACGCGAGTCCTGACACGCGCACGCTTTCTACCGGTCAGGCCCGCCAACAAGTATCGCTCGGCGGAGACCTAAAACAGGATCGTGCGATCTCGACGTTCGATATTAAAAACAACTTCACCGCCACTGGCATTTGGGACATTCCGGTCGGGCGGCATCGCCGCTATCTGACGAATGCCCCGGGAGCAGTAAACGCGATTGCCGGAGGATGGAGCATTTCCGGCGTACTTCGTTTGCCGGGCGGACTTCCATTCCTGCCGTTCATCACTGATCCGAACAAACTTGGCGGAGTACTCTTCAACCGTTACGTGCGGCCGGATATCGTGCCCGGCGTGCCTTTGCGCAATCCACTCTGGAAGCGCGGCTGTCCGATCGGCAGCGCGGCGCCGCCTTCCGGTTGCGAACCTTATATCAATCCCGCAGCGTTTATGCGTCCGGTCAAGGGGACTCTCGGGAATGCGCCGCGCACTTTGGACATTCGTTCGCCGCGGCAAGAGTTCTTTGACTTCTCTTTGTCAAAAGATTTTCCGTTGCCATTCATCGGGGGGGAAGGAAAGCGGCGTCTCAACTTTAGAGTTGACTTAATCAACGCCTTCAATCATCCGAACTTCCGTTACAACAACACGGGTAACACGCCGTTCGGATTAGGAACCTTCCCGACTGAGATCACCAGTGAAGCGGTCAGCGGAGTGAATCAACCGATCACCGCGGCGGAGTACAACACCTGGGCCACCTTCAACAATCAACCGCTCTCGACGACTTCAGCGGGCGCGGCAATCCTGGCGCAGGTCAGAGCTAATGTGAACGCCACGCGTCTGGCAGGACCTGGCGGTGCGCAAACGGGCGGGCTGCCTTTGGACTTTTTCCATATACCTTTGCCGCAGGGTTTCGCCACGCGCGACCCGTTGTCTTTTGATATCAGGAATCTGAATGACTTTAAGCTTTATCGCATCCGGCAGACTTATGATGCGAACTTCGGCACGTTGGTGGGGAACACACCGAATACACTGCCGCGCTACATCCAGTTCGGCATCCGCCTGTTCTTTTAGCGCTGAAGCCGCAGTCGGATTTGCGCGAAAGGCGGTGGCAAAGGACGCCGCCGCCTTTTTGAGTATTAATACAGTTGACTTGACTCAGTTAAGGATTGCCGCCAGCGCCAACGGCGCGGAATGTAATAGCCCGGCCCAACGGGCCGGGTCTCTTCGCGAGCAGGCAACCGAGCGCTGAAGGCGCGCGATATTAGTTTCCGATGTGCGTTTTGGAAATAACCTATATCGCGCCTTCAGCGCTACCACACCGTGGCGACGCTCGTAACCCAGCCCGTTGCGCTGGGCTCTTACATTTCGCGCCGTTGGCGCTTTCGGATTGCCGAACCTGCAGCCAGCGTTGGATGAGTCAAGTGTATTATTGCCAATAATTCGTGAAACATCATCCCATTTTCAAGTTTTGCAAGACGCGCCCTTTTCTTGGCGCAGTCTTCTGCAACAGTCCGCATTACAACTTTCATCAGTTTCCGTATGAGAGGCCATAACACTGTGAGACTTTTCCAGACGTTGTTTGTAATTTTTGCGCTGAGCGTCGCCGCCTTTGCTCAGCAGCCACAACCACCGCGCGAATGGATCGATCCTGACACCGGGCATCGCGTCATTCGTCTGTCTGATGAGCCGGGCAGCGCCAGCCTTTACTTTCATCAAAACCCTTACACGCCGGATGGCCAGAAGTTAATCATCACCACTCCGAAAGGTCTGGCGGCAATCAATTTGAGCACGCACGCGATCGAAAAAATTGTCGATGGCCCGGTGCGTGTGATTATCGTTGGCAGAAAAAGCGGCGATGTTTACTACACGCGGACAGCCACCAACAATAACGTGCGCACTACCACGGTCTATGCGACAAATCTGACTACGAAGGCCACCCGTGAGATTGTAAAGTTGCCGCCGGCTACGGATGTATCGACCGTCAACGCCGACGAGACCTTGCTCGCCGGCATCATCGATGAGAAGTTGGCCGCCGCACTTAAGGCGGGCCAACCACCGGCGCCACCTCCCGCAGCCCGCGGCGATTCGTACGCCGGCAAAGGCGAGATGATGGAGAACCGGCTGGCTGAACGGCGGCCGTTGCAACTGATCACCATTAACACCAAAACCGGCGAGTTGAAGACGCTCTTGCGCGGCACCGATTGGTATAACCATATTCAGTTCTCACCAACCGATCCGGCGCTGTTGATGTTCTGTCATGAGGGTCCCTGGCACAAAGTCGATCGCACCTGGACGATTCGCACCGACGGGTCGGCGCTGACGCAGATTCATCACCGCACGATGCTGATGGAGATCGAAGGCCACGAGTGGTTCGGCGCTGACGGAAAATGGATCTGGTACGACCTGCAAACCCCGCGCAGTCAGGATTTTTGGGTTGCCGGTTATGAAGTAGCAACGGGTAATCGCACCTGGTATCACCTCGCCCGCAGCGAATGGTCAGTCCACTTCAACGTGTCGCCTGATGGAAAGCTCTTTGCCGGAGATGGCGGGGGCCCAAATAGTGTAGCCGCGCCGGGTAACGGCCAATGGATTTATCTGTTTCGCCCAGAGCTCGTGCCGGACCGCACGGACGGAGAGTTGTCCAACGCAAAAGATCTCGTTCGCCCGGGCGTATTCAAGGCCGAGAAACTCGTGAATCTTGCCAAGCACAACTACAGCCTCGAACCCAACGTCACCTTCACTCCCGACATGAAATGGATCGTCTTCCGGTCAAATATGTTCGGGCCGACGCAGGTCTTCGCGGTTGAGATTGCGAAGGCGCAGCCCACGACCGCGGCCAGGTAGGTTGAGTTTGGTTTCGGGCGCAGAACGATCCACGAAATCACACGAACAGGCACAAACCGCTGTCTTCTTCGTGACAGTTCGTGTGGATTCGTGGATCGCAACTGAGTTCTCGTTCGCAACTCAAGCAGTCCGCGATAAGTCTTTCATGCCTACTGCGCTTTCTGGCCATTCCTCCGGAAACCCCTTCGCTTTGTTCGCTGCCTTCGAATCATGTCAGATCCAACAACAAGCGCGTCACCGATGCCGGCGCAAACTTGAACGTTATCGTCGACCCGCTCGCGCTGAGAGGTGCGTCCTTTGGTTCCAACGCGCGCGGATTGGCGAACGTGTTGCGCGCGTGCAGGTCTGTTGACGTGAGCGTGCGGGTTTCGCCGGACTTGATCGCAGCGCCGCGAACCGCGATCTCGGTTTCTCTCTCCTGATTATGATGAGGGTTAACGACCGTCAGCACCAGCTGCTTACCTTTCAGCGAAGCCGAACCGTTCAAGCCCCAGAAACTCACCGGGACTTCTTTTCGGCATTCTGATTCTCAACTCGGCCAGGGTGATGGCGGATCGTCCCGAAATGATAACTGCCTTGTCAATAGTTGGGTGTCAGGCACATCTTGTCGTTGCTTTTTGCCTCAAAAGTAGTGAGGCAACTGAGTACTGGGAGTGCGGGCGCCCTCGCCCGCACTGAGCGCGCAGCGCGAACAATAGGCAGGCCCCTTTTCTTCGGAAATCTTCGCGTGCTACGCACCCTGTGCGGGCGAGGGCGCCCGCGCTCCCAAAATTCACAAGCTCTTTCAGCAATAGTTTGAGTTTTGAGGCAAAGCCCTTTTGTGTGTTAACCGGTCACGGGCGAGACGCCGGCGCCACCTCCGGTAGGCAACTGTCAAATTTGACAGTGGAGTTGGACCGGCAAAAGTGGTATAAGCTGAGTATCCTTCGGTCGCTCTCCCCGCGTCGCCCAAGCCATTGCAGTAGAGTTGTTCCCCCTGGAGATTGGCTGCCAGACAGTGACTCTCTGTTCGATCGGTACCGACGCGAGGAGATATTCGAGGGACCCCATGTTTAAGGCGCGCTTTTTCGCCATTGTGCTGACGCTCCCCGGGCTTGCCGCTGCCGTCGTTCACGCCCAAAACGATCCCGCCATAAGACCGAGACGCACGCAGGTAGCACCGCCAATTACCGAAACCCGGGCGCCGTCGCATCAAGCGATCGCCGAAGCCAAAAAACTTTACAAGGCCGGCGTGAAGGATGGTCTTGCCGGCCGGTTCGCGGAGGCCGCCAACAACTTTGAGCAGGCGGTGAAATTGGATCCTGGCTATGCCGAGGCCTGGCTCAGCCTGGGGCATGCTTATTTTGATCTGCGCCAGTGGCAGCCAGCCATCGACAACCTGCAACGCGGTCTCGCCATGAAACCAAAGGATACGTTCGCTGCGGATCTGCTGGCTGAGGCGCGCTCACGGTTAGCGAAGGAAGGTCAACAGAAGAAACCATCTGAAGCCGACACTCCGCGGGCGACCGAAAGCATCACGTTGGCGTCGCTGAGCAAACCAGCGCTGTCCCCATCAAAACCGGACGATGAGTCAGGCCTCACGAAGATCTATCGGATAGGACCAGGCGACGTACTGGACGTGCGATTAACTGATGCTGTCTCGACCGAGCCAAGTCTGTTTACCGTTACGCCCGCAGGATTGTTGGAGCATCCGGATCTGAGTGCGCCGTTGCGTTGTGCGGGGCTGACGGTGGAGCAGATCACCGCGCGCATCGAAGGCGAGCTTAAACGGCGCTCCTCAACCAATCATCCAAATGTGTCGGTTGCGGTGAACGAATACGCCAGTCACATGATCCTGGTGAGTGGTCTGGTCAAAGAACCGGGTACCAAGATCATCAAACGAGAAGCGATTCCGCTTTACGTGGTAGTCGCGGACGCGCAGCCGTTGCCAGAGGCCGGCAGCGTCACCGTCCTTAAACACGAATCTCGCGAGACTTACTTGATCGATCTGCTGAACACATCGGAAATGAACCTGCTGGTGCGGCCGGGCGATGTCGTCACAGTGCAAGCGAATCCCGCGCAATTCTTTTACGTTGACGGCGAAGTGAAATCTCCGGGAGAAAAAAGTTTTCGCCCCGGATTGACCTTGACCCAGGCGATTATCGCCGCCGGAGGTTTGACGAAGAATGGCAAGGAAGCACGGCTGGCACGCGATAACGGCAAGGGGTTTTTGATTGTAAGTCACTACAAATTGAAAGAGGTCAATTCCGGAAAACTTGCGGATCCCGTGTTGCAGGCCGGCGACCGAATTACGATCGTTAAATGAGGTGCAGAAAAGATGGCAGCGCCAAAGACACCGACTCAGGCAGGGACCGCGGTTCCGCATTTATGGCAAATCGCCGCCGCGGGCGACCTTGATCAACTGGAAGACATCCTGAACCGCGGTGCAGATATAAACGCCAGCAACCCTTCGGGCCTGACACCCTTGATGGTAGCCGCATACCACGGCCGCATTGAGATGGTGCGCGCCCTGATCGAACATGGGGCCGAGGTCAACGCTGCCGATGACGAAGGTCTCACGGCCGCCATGCTCGCCGACGACGCCGGCCACGACGAGATCGTGAGGATGCTGGTGGGACGGGCCGTGAAACGAAAACGAAGATCGCCTGCGCCTGAACCTTCGGCCGATCCATCCGCTCAATCGCCGGCGGTCAATGCTGTTAGTGATCCCGAGGCGCCAACCCACAGAATTACTGTGGCTCAAACATCGCCGGTCGGGCGCGCTCCCGATGACATAGTTTATTCCACCAGTGATTCCGAGGCGGTGAGCCGCAGCGTCGCGGAGGTGAGGACGCTTCACGAACCCCCGGACATCTGGGACGTGGTCCATGAAGCTCGGACAGAGTTTAATCCGGGATCGGCATTCTTCGGACGACTCACGCTGCGCCATTCTGTAATCGCCGCAGCGACTTTGTTAATTGTCGGCGGCGCTGTTGCGCTTGGTTTCATGGGGTTAAGGCGTTTATCCAGCAATGATACTGCCAGGGCTCCTGTGCCGGCGGAGCGCAACAACCCAAAGCCGAGCCTGGTTACGGCGCCGTCAAACAAAAATCAGGCCGCGCGCGATAAACGAGCCACCAGCAAGAGTGCTGGAGCTGCCACCGCGACTCACTTGCTTTTTGATCCAAAGAAACTTGTGGTGGGCGTTACTGGCATCCGAGAACAGAAGGTAGTGCCGCTTCGTGAGGAGAGCCCCGCGATTTCATCTGCGCGTGGTGACGTGGTGATGTTCCATGCCGATAACCGAAAGAAAAACCAGAAGTCGAATTTACCTGCGGCTAACAACGCGACGGTAGCCGCCATGGAAAACAGAGACCGAGGTCAACCGCTCGGTTCAAGATCCGACAACGATAAGCGGGCTAACTCTACCGCGGCCCGAAAGGAAACAGGCAAAGTTCCGGCTCCGGAATCGATCAGTCCTCCCAGGACAAATCCGGCTCCCAAAGGGAAGGTGATCGAGTGGCCCTAGGGAACCAGAGCTGCCCCAGGAAGAGGAGTGAATCTCTTCTCCAAGGTGACGCTTCGTAAACGCCGAAGGCGTTCGTAAATTCCAGCCCAGGGTTGCGCCCGCCAGCGCGCTACTACACGTTGCTGCGTTTCGTGATGGTTCGTGTGATTTCGTGGATCGTTCTTTTTGGCGGCGTAACGACGATCCACGAAATCACACGAACTAACACGAAGAAAAACGTGAAGAGGAATTCTAGTTTTGAGTCGTTACCGGCGACTGCCGTCCGGAACCGCCGCCGTGGCCTCACGTCCCAGCGCCGCGGCGATCGACTTGACCAGAGTGTCCGGCTCGATAGGTTTCGGCAGATGCAGCTGAAATCCCTGGGCCAGAGCAATTGACCGATCCTCATCGCTCGCGTATGCCGACAGCGCGACCGCCGGAATATGCTTTGCCCGTTTCGATCTCAGCTTGCGCAGTTTCCTGAGTAAGGTGTAACCATCCTCTTCCGGCATCGCCAGATCGCTAATCAACAAATCCGGTTCCCATTTCTTAAACGCCCTGAGGGCGTCGGCTGCCGATTGACTGCATCTGACCTGACCGCCCCAGCGCTTGAGGATTGTCGCCACCAGTTCGCGCGAGTCGGGTTCGTCGTCCACCACCAGAAATCGCAGTCCGCGCAGCACGTTCTCGCAGGGCCGGTGCGCGTCGTTGGCCGACGCCAGCGACGAATCATGCAGGCTGGTCTTAATCATCGAGGGCTTCGCGATTGGTAGCGTAATCGTAAACGTCGAGCCGCAATCAGGGCCGTCACTTTGCACCTGCACGCTGCCATGATGAAGATCGATCAAATGACGGACGATCGCCAGCCCCAGGCCCAGCCCGCCCTGAGAGCGCGTCGTCGAACCGTCCGCCTGGCGAAAGCGATCGAAAATGTAAGGCAGGAACTCAGCTTTGATGCCCAGACCCGTGTCGGTGACTGAAATGTGAGCCTGAGAATCCACAGGGCGAATTCGAACGCTAACCTGGCCCTTCTTAGGAGTGAACTTAACGGCGTTACTGAAGAGATTCCAGAAGATTTGCTGCAGGCGATTTGGATCGCCCATAACCGGAAACGCGCGCGGCCCGAGGTCGATCTGACAATCAATCTGTTTCGCCTCCAGACCCGGTCGGACTGCATCGATCGCCGCTTCAATCACGCTGGCCAGATCGACTACCCGCAAATCGATCTGGAGTTTGCCGCTGATGATGCGTGACACGTCCAGCAGATCGTCAATTAGCCGCGATTGCGCGTGCGCGTTTCGCTCGATCGTCTCGAGCGCGCGTCCCAACTGGCCATCGTCGAGTTTGTTCTGTCGCACGATGTGACTCCACCCGAGGATCGCGGTCAGCGGCGTGCGCAGCTCATGCGAAAGGGTAGCCAGGAATTCGTCCTTGGTGCGATTGGCGAGCTCAGCTTCTGCCCGCGCTGACTGTTCACGAACCAGCATTTTCGCGCGTTCTTCCTCGGCCTGTTTGCGCACGGCCATTTCCAGCCCCAGCTCAGTCGCATGACTTTGCGCTTCGTGATAGAGCCTGGCATTTTCGTAAGCGACGCCGACTTGAGTTGCCAGATTCGCTGCCAAGCGCTCGTCCGACTCAGTGAAGTCGTCGCCGTCCATCTTGTTTAGCAGATAGATCCAGCCACAAATTCCGGATGCAGAAAAAATGGGCGCGCCCAGGAACGACTCCGGAATTTCCAGGCCGCCCTCGCCCGGGATGCATTTTTCGCCTTCGCTCAATCGGATAGGACGTTGCTCGACCACGACCCGATCGAGCGCCTGTTGCAATTGCGGCGAAGGCTCGCACATGCCGCCTTCTTCGATTGAGTTGCTCAAAAAGTACGCAAACACCTTGCGCGTCTGATCGAGCAGGCCCACGGCCGCGGTTTCGGCTTGCACCAGACGGCGGCTCGAACGACAAAATTTGGCGAGGACTTGCTGCGGGTCGTGCTCAGCCACCAACTCATGGCCCAGCTCGATCAGCAGCTTCAGCCGGTGCAGATTGGTGCTTTCAATCTCCGCGTTCTTTTCCTGAAGCAATTGTGCCTGGCGACGAATCTCACGGTTCTTTTTGAAAAGATCGACGAACACATTGACTTTTGAGCGCAGAATGTCCGGCTCGACCGGCTTGACGATGTAATCCACCGCCCCGAGCGAATACCCGCGACTCAGGTGGCGCCCGCCGGTGCTGTTTGCCGTCAGAAAAATTATGGGAGTGTCGCGCGATCGCTCGCGGCCGCGAATCAACTGCGCGGTTTCCAGCCCGTCTATGCCGGGCATGTAAACGTCCAAAAGGACCACCGCCGCCTCGTTATCCAGCAGGTAACGCAAAGCGTCCCTGCCGGATGAAATCGGAATCAGGTTTCGATCCGGACCACGCAGGATCGCTTCCAGCGCCAGCAGATTCGTTGGGCTGTCGTCGACCATCAAAATATTGACGTGTTCTTCAGTTTGTAAGTTATTCATTTCCCTCATCCTGACGGGAGAACCAAACCCGCAACAACGACAGCAGGTGATCGATGTCCAGCGGCTTGGCGATATAATCCGAAGCTCCGACCTCAAGGCAGTGATCGCGATCGGCCTTCATCGCTTTCGCCGTCAAGGCAATGATGGGGAGTTGTTTGAAGCGGTCCATCTGGCGAATCGCCGTGATGGCTTCATAACCGTCCATTTCCGGCATCATGATATCCATCAACACTGCTTCGATGCCGTCGCTTGCCTCAAGCAGCTTGATGCCTTCCTGTCCGTTCTCCGCGTGCAGCACGTTCATGTGGTAGCTTTCCAGCGTGCTGGTCAGCGCAAAGATGTTTCGCACGTCATCGTCGACGATCAGGACTTTGCGATCGGCGAGCACCGGATCTTTGCGCTTGACGTGCTCGAGCATGCGACGTTTCGGCTCGGGCAGGTTCGCCTCCACGCGATGCAGGAAGAGGGCCGTCTCGGCCAGCAACCGTTCGGGTGAATCGGCTTGCTTGATGATGATCGACGCGGCCACGCGCTTGAGCTGCGTCTCCTCTTTGCGCGTCAGCTCCTTGCCGGTGTACACGATGATCGGCAGGTCAGAACGGCCGTCCTGCTGCAACTTGTCGATCAATTCAAAGCCGGTCATGTCAGGCAGCTTCAGATCGAGCACCATGCAATCAAATGGTTCAGCCGAGAGCTTTTTCAAAGCTTCCTGGCCCGTCTCAACCGCCGTGGTATAAACGTCACCGTTACCAATCAACTCGACGACACTCATCCGCTGGACCTCATCGTCTTCGACCAGCAGCAGCTTGCGTGGCCCGCGTTTCGAGAATTCGGTCATTTGATCGAAAGCTGTCGACACGTCTTCATTGGTCATCGGCTTCTGCCAGTGACGAACTGCGCCGTACCTGAGCGCCCGTCTTCGCTGCTCTTCGATCGTCATTACGTGAACGGGAATGTGTCTCGTCCTGGGATCGTGTTTTAGGCGATCGAGGATGGTCCAGCCATCGCGATCCGGGAGGCGAATGTCCAGCGTGATCGCCGACGGGTTGAATTTATATGCCATTGCCAGCGCTGCCTGTCCCGTAGTGGCGACCAGGCCCTTGAATCCTTTCTCGCGGGCCTGCTCCAGCAGGATGTTCGCAAACGGCACGTCGTCTTCGACGATCAGCACTACACGATCACCATCTTCGATCGTGTTGCGGTCGTCGATGATCGGCGTCGGTTCGTTGCCATTCGAAGCCAACATGTCTGTCGCAGTGCTTTCCGCGGACATCCAGGCAGCCTGAATTTCCGAGAACGCCTTCGCCGCTTTTGGATTCGCCGGCGGAACCATACTGCGCGATGGCATGTAGGTGCGCGGCAGGTAAAGCGTGAAGGTGCTTCCTTCTCCCGGAGAACTGTCGACGCGAATTTCGCCGCCCAGCAGCCGCGCAATCTCGCGGCTGATCGACAGGCCCAGTCCGGTGCCGCCGTACTTGCGGCTGGTTGTACCGTCGGCCTGTTGAAATGCCTCGAAGATGATGCGCTGCTTGTCCTCGGCGATACCGATGCCGGTATCGGTCACTGAGAAGGCAATCACTTCGTCTGCCCGGTTGAGCGAGTCGAGATGATATTTTCCGTCCGGCGGCGCGGCTTCGATCCGCAACATCACTTTTCCTTCTTCCGTAAACTTAAAGGCGTTCGACAGCAAGTTCATGAGAATTTGCTGCAGCCGCTTGTCGTCGGTGACCAGAGTTGGTCCCAGGCCGGGACTGCGTTTGATGAGAAAGCCGAGTTTCTTGTCCTGCGCGAATTGATGGAAGCTGCGTTCGAGCTGCTCGGTGATGTCGTCAAGGGAAACATCGGAAACCTCGATGCCCATCATGCCCGATTCGATCTTCGACAGGTCAAGAATGTCGTTGATCAGCGAGAGCAGGTCGGATCCTGAGGTGTGAATCGTCTCGGCAAACTGGACCTGTTTCGGGCTCAGGTTTTCGTCGCTGTTTTCTGCCAGCTGCCGCGACAGGATGAGCATGCTGTTGAGGGGTGTGCGCAGCTCGTGCGACATGTTGGCGAGGAACTCTGACTTGTATTTCGAAGTCAAGGCGAGCTGCTCGGCCTTCTCTTCCATCTCCCAGCGCGCTTCCTCGACTTCGCGGTTCTTGGCTTCCACCTCGGCCTTTTGCCGCGCCAGCAGCGCCGCCTTGTCCTGCAGCTCTTCATTGGTCTGCTGCAATTCTTCCTGCTGGCTCTTGAGCAGTTCTTCCGACTCGCGCAGCGATTCCGCCTGCTGCTCGAGCTGTTCGTTGGTCTTCTTTAATTCATCCTGCTGGCTCTGCAATTCACCGGCGAGCGACTGCGATTGCTGCAGCAGGTCTTCGGTTCTCGTGTTCGCTTCGATCGTGTTGAGCACAATCCCGATACTTTCTGTCAGCTGGTCCAGAAACGTCAGGTGCGTGTCGCTGAATGAGTGGAAGGTCGAAAGCTCGATTACGGCTTTGGCTTCGCCTTCAAACAACACGGGAAGGACCACAATGTTATTTGGAGCAGCTTCGCCTAAACCCGAGCTGACGTGAACGTAATTTGCCGGCACGTTAGTCACCAGGATGCGTTCTTTCTCGAGCGCACACTGGCCCACCAACCCTTCGCCGGCATGAAATTCGTTCGCGAAGTTCTTGCGTTTGTTATAAGCATAACCACCCAGCAGTTTCATCACCGGTTGGCCGTTGTCACTGTTGTTGACATAGAAAACACCCTGCTGCGCATCGACCAGCGGTGCCAGTTCTGACAGGACCATCTGCGCCACGGTCTTCATATCGCGCTGGCCCTGCAGCATGCGCGTGAAGCGGGCGAGGTTGGTCTTCAGCCAGTCCTGCTCGGTGTTTTTCTGCGTCGTCTCCTTGAGGTTGAGAATCATCTCGTTGATGTTGTCTTTCAAAGCCGCAACCTCGCCGCGGGCTTCCACCGTAATCGATCGCGTCAGGTCGCCCTTCGTCACCGCCGTAGACACTTCGGCGATGGCGCGCACCTGGTTCGTCAAGTTGGCCGCGAGACCGTTCACGTTGTCGGTCAGGTCGCGCCAGGTTCCGGCAGCGCCGGGCACGTTGGCCTGGCCACCGAGCTTGCCTTCCACGCCTACTTCGCGGGCCACTGACGTTACCTGATCGGCAAACGTCGCCAGGGTGTCGGTCATGTTGTTGATGGTTTCCGCCAGTTCCGCGATCTCGCCTTTCGCCTCCAGCGTCAGTTTTCGCTTCAAGTCGCCGTTGGCCACCGCCGTCACCACGCGTGCGATACCGCGTACCTGGTTGGTCAGGTTACTGGCCATCGAGTTAACGTTATCGGTCAGGTCCTTCCAGGTTCCGGCCACGCCGCGTACATCTGCCTGGCCGCCCAGTTTTCCTTCAGTACCCACTTCGCGCGCTACACGAGTTACTTCTGACGCGAACGAATTCAACTGGTCCACCATCGTGTTGATGGTGTTCTTCAGTTCCAGAATTTCGCCCTTCACGTCGACCGTGATCTTCTTCGAAAGGTCACCGTTGGCCACTGCCGTCGTGACTTCCGCGATGTTACGTACCTGGCCCGTGAGGTTGCCGGCCATTGAGTTCACGTTATCGGTGAGGTCCTTCCAGGTTCCGGCCACACCGGGCACATCTGCCTGGCCGCCGAGTTTTCCTTCGGTACCGACTTCGCGGGCCACGCGAGTTACTTCCGACGCGAACGAGTTCAACTGGTCCACCATCGTGTTGATGGTGTTCTTTAGTTCGAGAATCTCGCCCTTCACGTCGACCGTGATCTTCTTTGAGAGGTCCCCATTCGCCACCGCCGTCGTCACTTCCGCGATGTTACGTACCTGACCCGTGAGGTTGCCGGCCATGAAGTTCACGTTATCGGTGAGATCCTTCCAGGTTCCGGCCACACCCCTCACCTGCGCCTGGCCGCCCAGTCGTCCTTCAGTTCCCACTTCGCGGGCCACACGCGTAACTTCCGACGCGAACGAGCTAAGCTGGTCCACCATCGTGTTGATGGTGTTCTTCAATTCGAGGATTTCGCCTTTGACGCTCACGGTAATCTTCTTCGAAAGGTCACCGTTGGCCACCGCGGTCGTCACTTCGGCGATGTTACGTACCTGCGCCGTCAGGTTGCCGGCCATCGAGTTCACGCTGTCTGTCAGGTCCTTCCAGGTTCCTGCGACGCCGCGCACATAAGCCTGACCGCCGAGCTCACCTTCCGTTCCCACTTCGCGGGCCACACGCGTCACCTCCGACGCGAATCCGTTGAGCTGGTCCACCATCGTGTTGATGGTGTTCTTCAGTTCGAGGATCTCACCCTTTACGTCGACCGTGATCTTCTTCGAAAGGTCACCGTTGGCCACCGCGGTGGTCACTTCCGCGATGTTACGCACCTGGCCGGTCAGATTACCGGCCATCAGGTTCACGCTATCGGTAAGGTCCTTCCATGTACCGGCCACACCCTTTACGTCGGCCTGGCCGCCGAGCTTTCCTTCCGAACCCACTTCGCGCGCCACACGAGTGACTTCCGAGGCGAAGGCGTTCAGCTGGTCCACCATCGTATTGATCGTATCTTTGAGCTCGAGGATTTCGCCCTTTACGTCGACTGTGATCTTCTTTGACAAGTCGCCGTTGGCGACTGCGGTGGTCACGTCCGCGATGTTACGTACCTGACCCGTGAGGTTGCCGGCCATGAAGTTCACGTTATCGGTAAGATCCTTCCAGGTACCGGCGACTCCCGGCACTGATGCCTGGCCGCCGAGTTTTCCTTCGGTACCCACTTCGCGGGCCACACGAGTCACTTCTGACGCGAACGAGTTCAGCTGGTCCACCATCGTGTTGATGGTGTTCTTTAGTTCCAGAATCTCGCCCTTCACGTCGACCGTAATCTTCTTTGAGAGGTCGCCGTTGGCCACTGCGGTAGTCACCTCGGCGATGTTACGCACCTGGCCCGTAAGGTTGCCGGCCATTGAGTTCACGTTATCGGTGAGGTCCTTCCAGGTCCCCGCGACCCCGGGCACTGATGCCTGGCCGCCCAGTTTTCCTTCGGTACCTACTTCGCGGGCCACACGAGTTACTTCCGAGGCGAACGAGTTCAGCTGGTCCACCATCGTGTTGATGGTGTTTTTCAGTTCGAGAATTTCACCCTTCACGTCCACCGTGATCTTCTTTGAGAGGTCGCCGTTGGCCACTGCCGTCGTGACTTCAGCGATGTTACGCACCTGGCTCGTGAGGTTGCTGGCCATCGAGTTCACGCTGTCAGTCAGGTCCTTCCAGGTGCCCGCAACGCCTTTCACTTTCGCTTCGCCGCCGAGCTTTCCCTCCGTTCCCACTTCGCGGGCCACACGGGTAACTTCCGACGCGAATGATCCCAGCTGGTCCACCATCGAGTTGAGGATCTTTACCGTCCGCAGAAACTCGCCTTTCAGTGGCCGGCCATCGACTTCCAGCGCCATGCGTTCGGACAAGTCGCCGTTGGCCACCGCGCCGATGACGCGGGTCATTTCACTGGTGGGGCGGGCCATGTCGTCGATCAGCAAGTTGGTTGATTCGACGATGCGCAGCCAAGACCCTGACGCGCCGGGCACGGTCGAGCGATGGACGATTTTTCCTTCCTTGCCGACGATCCGGCTGACGCGTTCCAACTCCTTGGAGGTCCGGTCGCTGAGTTCGATGATGTCGTTTAAGGTGTCGGCAATCTTGCCGGATTCACCGGTCCATTCGCCGGGGAGGCGGACGGAGAAGTCACCCTTCTTGAAGGCAACCAGGGTCTTTAGCAACAGCTTCGCATTAAGCGAGTCCGAGGCACGGGTTTCGGTACGCATAATTTTTCCTTCCAAAAGGTTTCAAGACTGAAAAGGGTAGGTTGGAGACCAACCTGTAAGCGGTCCTCAGATAGGGATATGTCCGGAACATAAAGCTCGGCCGGGCATCGAAAACCAAAAACTTACAGGGGTACACTAAAACGCTTGTTTTGAGGGGAAGCGTCACCTTATTTATAACTCGCCGTAAGGCATCCTGTAAACCGGATTCTGGGCGCTTTTAGCCGAAATTTGGAAATACTTCAAAGCGCGTAAGTTGCGGGCTGAGGCTGCTACCAGCCGCCTACCACGCGACCGATGTTCCTTGGTTTGTATCCATCGCCTTGCGATAGCAGTATTCCGCTGCTGCCAGATCTTCCATCGCCAGCCCGAGCGATTTGAAAATGGTGATCTCATCCTGGCCCGTGCGGCCGGGATGCTGGCCGACGAGCACCTCGCCCAATTCCGCGCGAATGTGCGCCGGTCCAATCGCGCCTTCAGCGGCGGCAAGCAAATAATCGCCGGCTTCGTTGAAAGCCGACTCGCGCCGGTCCACAAACAGCGAGCCGGCCACCATCGTCTCGGTATCCAGTTCCCGGGCTTTGGGTGAGAATGTGCCGATAGCATTGATGTGTGCGCCCGCGGCGAGCCATTCGCGCCGGACGACCGGGTCGCGCGAAGTGGTTGCGGTAACGATAATCTCGGCATCTCGCACCGCAGCCTCACACGAATCCACGGGTACGATCTCGCACGCCACGTGCGCTTTCATTTCGTGGGCAAACGCCTCGGCGTTCTCTTTGCGACTCGCCGCTACCCGCACTCGCGCCAGTTTGCGCACGCAGGCGATTGCCTCGAGATGCGTTCGCGCCTGAACCCCGGCACCGATGATTGCCAGGGTCGACGCATCCTGGTTCGCAAGTACTTTGGTGGCGAGCCCGCTGACCGCCGCCGTACGAATCGCAGTGATCGCCGAGGCATTAACGATCGCTCGCAGCTCGCCCGTCGTTCCATCGAACAGGATGACAGCGCCCTGGTGCGCGTCTTTTCCGATCGCGGCGTTGCCGGGAAATACACAGATGGCTTTCAGACTAAACAGAGGGTTTGCGCCGGCGCGGAACGTAGGCATCATGGCCATCACCCCTTTTACATTCGCGGGTCGAAAGATTGTGCGCAGCGGCTGCTCAATCTCGCCGCGCGCCAGGGCCACAAATGCGTGCTCCATTGCGTCGATGCATTCGTTCATCGGCAGAAGTTGTTCGACTTCATGCTCATTGACAACCAGTACGCTCATAATGCGCGCAAAGATATCATGGTAAGCCGCGGAGGGGGTCGTCCTCTTTCGGAGTGCGGCGACTTGTCGCCGCTTTCAAAAGCGCGTGCCTTGTCAGCGCACTCCAAATGTGTTTGAGGCCAGTTCGTCGAGATGTTTTTCAGCAGCTTGGTAGAGCGTCGCACATGAGACGCGTAATTCGTGTGGCTTCGTGTGATTTCGTGGATCGGATTAGGTAGTCGAAGCACACGATCCACGAAGCCTCTCAAGGCAATGACATACTTGAGTAATCCAGAATTCGTTTAAGCCGTGAAAGTGAACGCCGAAGGCGTTAATTAATTCCAGCCCAGGGTTGCGCGCGCCAGCGCGCTACCCTGGGTTGTGACCAAAGGTTCGACGACATGTTATTTCAGCTGCTCAGTGAAATTCGCGAGTCCGTAAGAGCGAATGAAAATCCTAAGTGAATCCTGACTGGTTGGGATTCCTGGAATTCAACCAGCCTTGCGGGAGAGATCCCTCCCTCGGCAACCCTTTCAGGGTTGCCGACGAACGTTTTGATGGTTACCCAGGGTAGCGCGCTGGCGCGCGCAACCCTGGGTTGGAATTTGCTAACGCCTTCGGCGTTACGCGTCACATTGAAGAGGATTCGTCAACCATCGCCCAATGACAAATCGCAAACGATTAGATACTATGCGCCACTACGGTCGCTGGAAATCACTTCGGATCATCTCAACATGAAAAACTTTATCTTGTCGTCGCGTCGTCAGATCGTATCTGCTCTCGTCGTTTCGCTTCTGATTTGCGCTGCTACGCCCGTTTTGGCCCAGCAGTTCGGCCCTGATCTGTTCAAGTCGCTTCACTGGCGCGCCATTGGTCCATTCCGCGGCGGGCGCACTCGCGCAGTCGCCGGCGTGCCTTCACAACCAAACGTCTTCTATATCGCACAAGTGAACGGCGGCGTCTGGAAGACTGATGATTTCGGCCGGACGTGGACACCGATCTTCGACGATCAACCGACGGGCTCAGTCGGCTCGATCGCGATCGCGCCATCAGATCCAAACGTGGTCTATGCCGGTAGTGGCGAAGGCCTGCAGCGCCCCGACCTTTCGGTGGGCGATGGCATCTACAAATCGGTCGACGCGGGAAAGACCTGGACCCATCTCGGCTTGCGCGACGGTCAACAGATTCCGCAAATCGTCGTCGACCCGCGCGACGCGAATCGAATTCTCGTGGCGGTTGCGGGTCACCCCTATGGACCAAACGCTGAACGCGGCATCTTTCGCTCAACCGATGGTGGCCGGACCTTCGACAAGGTGCTGTATAAAGATGAGAACGTGGGTGGGGCCGATGTGCTGTTCGACCCGGTTAATCCCGACATCGCCTATGCGGGTTTGTGGGAAGCGCGTCAGGGGCCCTGGGAGAACGCCGCTTGGAACGGCAACGGCGGTGGCGTTTACAAATCAATTGACAACGGCAAGACGTGGCGCCAGTTAAGCGGCGGCCTGCCTGAGAACATTATTCAGGCAAACCTGGCGATTGCGCCGAGCAAACCTAACCGCTTGTTTGCTTCGGTCGCTCTCAGTCCCGGTCTGGCCATCTACGTTTCTGATGATGCCGGCGAGACCTGGACCAAAACTACCACCGATCCGCGACCGGCGGGCCGCATCGGCGGCGGTGATCTCGCCGTCATCCGCGTCGATCCGAAGAATCCGGACGTCGTCTATTCCGCCAGTGTCGTTTCGTGGAAATCGATTGACGGCGGCAAAACGTGGACAGCTTTTCGCGGCGCGCCCGGTGGCGACGATTATCAAAACGTCTGGATTAATCCCAACAACGGCGACGTCATAATTCTCGGCAGCGATCAGGGCGCCGTCATCACCGTTAACGGCGGCAGGACCTGGAGCAGTTGGTACAACCAGCCGACCGCCCAGATGTATCACGTGAATGCTGATAATGCTTTTCCTTATCGCTTGTGCAGTGGTCAGCAGGAGAGTGGCTCGGCGTGCGTCTCGAGCCGCGGCAATGACGGGGAGATCACTTTTCGCGAGTGGCATGCGGTCGCGGCCGAAGAATACGGGTACGTAGTTCCCGATCCGCTTGATCCGGACATCGTCTATGGCGGCAAACTGACACGTTACGATCGCCGCACGACGCAGGCGCAGAACATCATGCCCAAACCTTTCCGCGGGGCTGATTTTCGGGTTGTACGCACTCAGCCGATTGTCTTTTCGCCGCTCGACAGCCACACGATGTATTTTGCCGCCAACACGCTTTGGAAGACCAAAGACGGCGGCCACAGTTGGGAGCAGGTGAGTCCCGATCTTACTCGCAAGACCTTCGAGGTTCCCGAGACGGTAGGGAAGTATCGATCGCAATCAAGCGCGCAGCCTTCGCAAAGAGGAGTTATCTATGCGGTCGCGCCTTCACCGCTCGACGTGAACACGATTTGGGCCGGGACGGATGACGGCTTGATTCATCGTACAACCGATGGCGGCAAAAACTGGACAGACGTAACGCCGAAGCAATTGAAGGCCTGGCAAAAGGTTTCGATTCTTGATGCGAGTCACTTCGACAAGAACACTGCTTACGCCGACATCAATACTTTGCGGCTCGATGATCTGCGCCCGCACATCTACCGCACCCGTGACGGCGGCGCCAGTTGGAGGGAGATCACCAACGGGATTCCTGAGAATGAAAATACCGATGTGGTCCGGGAAGACCCCGAACGAAAGGGTTTGTTGTTTGCGGGAACCGAGCGCGCCGTTTACGTTTCGTTCGACGATGGCGATCACTGGCAGTCGCTGCGGCTGAATATGGGCGCGACTTCGATTCGCGATCTGATTATCAAGGGTGACGACCTTTGCGTGGGAACTCATGGACGAGGCTTTTGGATCCTCGACGACATTACGCCACTCCGTCAGCTGCAGGATTCCGTCGTCAAGTCGCCGGCGCACCTGTTCAAACCACAAACCGCAGTGCGCGTGCGTTGGAATACAAACAGCGACACGCCACTGCCGCCCGATGTCGCTGCCGGAGAGAATCCGCCGGACGGCGCGGTCATCGATTACTACATCGGCGGTGCGAGGGGTGGTCCAATCACGCTCGAAATCAAAGATGCAAACGGAACAGTAGTGCGCAGGTATTCGAGCGATGATGTTCCGCCGGCTGACGAGCCGCTGCTGAATATTCCTACCTACTGGATTCGACCGTGGCAAAGGCTGTCCGGTGATCCTGGCATGCATCGCTTTGTCTGGGACCTGCATTACGCGCCGGTTCCGGGTGTGGCGGCGCAGTATCCAATCGCGGCGGTCTATCGCAACACTGCGCCGGCGCCGACTTCACCCTGGGCCATGCCGGGGAACTATACGGTGGCGCTGACAGTGAAGGGCAGGAAATATGAGCAGCCGCTGCGCCTGACGATGGATCCGCGAGTGAAGACTTCGACGACGGAGCTCGGGCAGCAGTTCGACGCTTCAATGAAGATGTATCAGGTGTGGCTCGCACTGAATGTGATCTCAGATGAGGCTCGGCGCGTGCGTGGGCAAATCACAGAGTTGCGGCCGAAGATTACCGATCCGGCACTCAAGAGTCACCTGGATGCCCTGGCGGAAAAGATCATGGGCGTTGCGGGTGCAGCTGGTGGCGGATTCGGTGGAGGTGGTGGCGGCGGCGCCGGTGGTGGCGGCGCGCGGACAACGGCGGCGTCGGTTTCCACTCGCGCGCGCAATTTGTTCGGCTTGATTGAGGAAGCTGATTTGGCGCCGACGACCCAGATCGCAGCGGCGCTGCCGGATGTGATTAAGGACTCAGGCACTGTGCAGCAAGGCTGGCAGGCAATTAAGTCGAGCGACATTCCGGCGCTTAATCAGGAGTTGCGAGCGGCTGGTCTGCCGCCGATTACCGTCGCCACCGGCCGGTAAGAGATCTTGCCTCCGCTCACTGTGGTAGAGAGTGAGGTGAGCGATTAGGGAAGGCGGCGAAACGACGTCCTGCCATAAAACACCACTGTTAGAACGAACTCCATCCGGAATGGCTCCGCCATGCCCATGCGCGGCAAGCTTTGTACTGCCTTAAGAAACATGATTGTTAGCACGAACTCCATCCGGAATGGCTCTGCCATGTCGATGCGCGACAAATCTTTGTACTGCCATAAAACACCACTGTTAGCACGAACTCCATCCGGAATGGCTCTGCCATGCCGATGCGCGGCAAGTCTCCGACTTGCCGGAAGTTATGCTCCTGAATACAAGCGGTCTACGACCGCGCATGGTTCCGCCATACCGATACGCGGCAGCACTCGCCACGCATTGCTTGATAAAAACTGTTACATCCTCAGAAGCGCAACATCTCGCTATAATCCGCGCTTTGATCGTGGAATCGTTAAAGCCAAAGCCACGCCTCCTCGACGAAGTCCGCGCCGTGGCGCGCATGCGCCATCTAAGCCTGCGCACGGAAAAGTCGTACG
>JBKPEE010000199.1:0-26727 GCA_046728235.1 Acidobacteriota bacterium | reverse complement strand
ACTTTTGAGGCAAAGCCGTGTTTCGTGCTATCCAGGCAAACAGGTACGATTCACGAAATCGTATGATCTCGTGATCGTTACGGGAAACTCAGACGGACAATGCCGATTGGAACTCCATTTCATGAACGGACATTCGCACTCTGCGAAAGCTTGAATTACCGCGAATGGTCCGGCTACTACACAGTCAGCGCATACGAGACGCATCACGATCACGAATACAACGCGATTCGCAATGCCGCGGCGCTCATCGATATTTCCCCGCTCTTCAAGTATCGCCTGGCGGGAAAAGATGCCTCGCGGCTGGTTGATCGAATCATTACGCGGGACGTACGAAAAATTTCCGTCGGTCAGGTGGTTTACACGCCCTGGTGTGACGAATACGGAAAGGTCATCGATGACGGAACCGTCTCGCGACTGGAAGAAAACGTCTATCGTTGGACCGCTGCTGATCCGAGCCTGCGCTGGTTCACGCAAAACTCGACGGGTCTCGATGTTTCCATCGAAGATATTTCCGAGTCCGTCGCCGCGTTGGCGCTTCAGGGTCCAACGTCAGGCAGACTGTTAAAGTCAATTGCGGACGCTGATATTGAAGACCTGAAATACTTCCGCGTTACCCGCGGATCGATTGCCGGCATTACGGTAGATATTTCCCGGACCGGCTATACCGGGGATTTGGGTTACGAAATCTGGGTCGCCGCGGACGACGCGCTGCGCGTCTGGGACGCGTTGGTGGAGAGAGGCCGGCCGTTCGATATCAAGCCTGCCGGCATGTTGGCGCTCGACGTAGCGCGTATTGAAGCGGGCCTGCTCTTGATCGATATCGATTTCAACAGCAGCAAGAAAGCGCTAATCGAGCCGCAAAAATACTCGCCTTTTGAGATGGGCCTCGGCCGCCTGGTTAATCTCGACAAGAATAATTTTGTCGGCCAGCGAGCTCTCATCAACGAAAGCAGGCGCGCGCCGGCTAAACAGATCGTGGGATTAGAGATCGACTGGACTGAAGTCGAGCGACACTATGAGGCGGCCGGCCTGCCGCCCGCGGTCTCTCCGATCGCGTCGCGCGTGGCGGTGCCGGTTTTCCAGCACGGGCAGCAGATTGGCAAAGCAACTTCTTCAACCTGGTCGCCGGTGCTGAAAAAGATGATCGCGCTCGCTACTTTGCAGGGAGAGTTCGTAAAGCCGGGCACTAAGGTTGAAATTGAAATCACGGTTGAGGCAGTCCGCCATCTTGTCGGCGCCCGCGTGGTGAAGACTCCTTTTTATAATCCGAAACACAAGACGGCGACGCCGGTGTAGTTTATGGTACGCACGCCTCCGGCGTGCCAATACAGAGTCGAATAGCAGGCCGGAGCGTCCATACCATCGATGGCCGCTCCGGTTTTTCCGCAAAAGGCTCTCGAATGTTGCGCCCCGTTAGGGACGCGATGTTTATAGAAATGCATTCCTCTTCGTCACCCTCGCTCCGTTAGGAGCGAAACGTCGGGTCATCACATTGCGCTCCTAAAGGAGCTTGGTTGATTAATTTGTGTTCGGGTTCTATAAACATTTCGCTCCTAACGGAGCGAAGCAGTTCGCATCACTGGCTTTCCCGGCGCAAATTTATGCCGACCTCGTTGAGTGACATCATCGCTTCCTACGATCCTCATGCGCGGCTGACGCAGGCTTCGACTATTCCGGCCGCCTGGTACACAGACGAGCGCGTCTTCCATTTGGAACAGCAAACCGTCTTTAGCCGGTCCTGGCAAGTCGCGGCGCGCATCGATCAACTGGAAAAAACTGGTAACTATGTGACGACGGAAATCGCCGGCGAGCCGATCGTCATAGTCCGCGGCAGCGACGATCGGCTGCGGGGTTTCTTCAACGTATGCAGCCATCACGCGGCCGCAGTCATGACCGAAGCTGAAGGCCACACAAACAACCTGCGTTGTCCTTATCATGGCTGGACCTATTCGCTGGAAGGTGAATTGAAGGGCACGCCAGACTTTAACGATGTCTGCAACTTCGAGCGATCAGAAAATGGACTGCAACAAATCGAGATCGCTGCCTGGGAGAAATGGGTATTCGCCAGAGTTGCCGGCGCTGAACGTCGGGCGCTGAACGACGCCAGAACTGAGCAGGTGTTTGCCGCGGAGCTCAGCGAGCAAATTGGGGGCTTACGTCTGGCTGACCTGCACTGGTTCGAACGGCGGCGTTACCTGCTGAATTGTAATTGGAAAGTCTTCGTCGACAACTATCTGGATGGTGGTTATCACGTACCGCATCTTCATAAAGGACTGGACAGCGTTCTCGACTACAGCGAATACAGGATCGAAAACGGCAAGCGGTATTGCCTGCAATCGAGCCCGATAGTCTCAACCACGAATAAAGAGGTGGCCGCCGTTCGCGGTGGCCAGCGCGCCCTCTATTACTGGTTGTATCCAAATTTCATGTTGAATTATTACGAGGGAGTTCTGGATACGAACCTGGTGCGACCCATTGCGACTGATCGCACCGAAGTAATCTTCGACTTTTACTTCGCAGACGTTTCAGACGCAGCGCGCGAACGAAATTCGAAAAGCGTTAAGGTGGGCGAGCGGATTCAGGAAGAAGATGTCGATATCTGTGAGTCAGTGCAGAAGGGATTGGCTTCGCGCGCATACAATTCCGGCCGTCTTTCAGTTCGGCGCGAGGCGGGCGAGCATCTGTTTCATAGATTGCTCTCCGCCGATTTGCAGGCCGGTCTGCGAAGCGAAGGCGATTAAGGAGTTTTAAACTCACTCACGAGAGTTCTGCCGCCACCGTAATCGATATCATTGATGCGCCATCCGGCCGCGACCTTGGTAAGCAGAAAGACGATCGTTTTCTTTTCGCCAATGTTCACGAACGTGACGGTAACTTTGGCGTTGGTTCCGTCAATAACCGCTTTGCCAATCGCGAAATTCTTAATCTCGAAGTCCTGCGCGTCATAAAGCGGATCGCCGTCAATCACACCGACCTCGCCTTTAGACGTGCGCGCGTC
The DNA here is from genome assembly GCA_046728235.1 of Acidobacteriota bacterium. GTDB lineage: Bacteria > Acidobacteriota > Blastocatellia > Pyrinomonadales > Pyrinomonadaceae > UBA11740. The sequence continues at coordinate 23,729 of JBKPEE010000199.1, read as the reverse complement.
CTTCCAAATCAGATCGCCGAGCGGCTTCGCGAAATATTTATCGACCAAAGCGCGACTGCGGGTCTGAAAGAATGGCCCGCGCTTTTGCTTGTGAACCCGGTAGAGATCGGCTACGAGAGCGTCGGGTGTCTGAGGGGCCGCGGTCCGTGTTTGCGCAAACAGCGCAGGAGCGGCGCCAATGATCAATACGGTCAGAATAGTGATTTGTCGGGTGGTGGTTATTGTCATGTCGGAAACCTCGCGGGCCAGATTAGCGCAAAAATCAGATTGCGAAAAGCTAAGGTCATACTTTCGCAATTCATCCCGCCCAGCTATGATATGCCCGCTTCTCGCCTGACCACATGAATGCTCTACCAATTATTGTCGGCGCGTTATGTATCCTGGCGATCGCCTATCGCTACTACTCGGCTTTCATTGCCGCGAAAGTGCTGGCGCTCGACGACTCGCGCCCGGTGCCGTCCCAGACGATGTACGACGGCCACAACTACTATCCGACCAACAAGTGGGTATTGTTCGGTCATCACTTCGCCGCCATCTCGGGCGCAGGTCCGTTGATTGGACCAGTACTGGCCGCGCAGTTTGGGTTTCTGCCGGGATTGCTTTGGCTGGTGATCGGAGTTTGTTTAGGCGGTGCGGTGCACGATTTCATGATTCTGGCTGCCAGCATCAGGCGCAAAGGAAAATCGCTGGCTGAGATCGCCCGCACAGAGATCAGCGGCTTGTCGGGATTTGTCGCCGGCGTGGCGATCCTCTTCATTGTGGTCATAGCTTTAGCGGGCCTGGGCCTGGTCGTGGTGAATGCGCTGGCTGAGTCACCGTGGGGAACGTTCACGGTCGGTTTTACGATTCCGCTCGCGCTCTTCATGGGTCTTTACATGTATCGCTTTCGCAAAGGAAAGATCCTGGAGGCGACCGTCATCGGCGTGATCGGTTTATTGCTGGCAGTTTATTTGGGCGGCCGCATAGCGGATTCATCCTGGGCGGCGGCCTTCACTCTTTCGCCGCACAAGATCACTTTGTTGATGGCCTCGTATGGTTTCGTCGCTTCGGTGCTGCCCGTGTGGCTGCTGCTGGCTCCGCGCGACTATCTGTCCTCGTACCTGAAAATTGGCACTGTGGCAGTCCTGATTTTGGGCGTAATACTGGTTCATCCTCATTTACAGATGCCAGCGTTGACGCCGTTTGTTTCTGGCGGCGGGCCGGTAGTGCCCGGTAAAGTCTACCCGTTTGTCTTCATCACCATCGCCTGCGGCGCGATCAGCGGCTTTCACTCGCTGATCTCGTCGGGGACAACGCCAAAGATGATTAAGAAGGAGACCGACGCGCGTCTAATCGGTTATGGCAGCATGCTGATGGAAGGCGTGGTGGGCGTGGTGGCTCTGATCGCGGCAACTTCGCTCTTTCCCGGCGATTACTTCGCAATCAATACGGCCCAGCGAAATGACGTCGAGCGCGCAAAGTACGTTCGCATGGTCGATGCCGAAGGGACGCAGGGCTTCGATCTGCAACCGAAGGAACTGGACCATCTCGAAGCTGAGTCCGGCGAGAAGGTTCGCGGCCGCACAGGCGGCGCTGTGACCCTGGCGATCGGCATCGCCAAGATTTTCGATGGCATACCCGGCCTGCGCGGCCTAATGAAGTACTGGTATCACTTTGCGATCATGTTCGAAGCCCTGTTCATCCTCACCACGATTGATGCCGGCACTCGGGTCGCGCGCTTTCTGCTGGGAGAATTCGGCGGCCGATTCTATCGCCAGCTGGAACAGCCGAATTGGCTGCCGGGCTCGATTGTGACGAGCGCCGCCATTGTCACGGCCTGGACCGCATTTATCTGGTCCGGCTCGGTGGCCACGATCTGGCCGATGTTCGGTATCGCGAATCAATTGCTCGCGGCCGTAGCGTTATGTGTCGCTACGACGGTGGTCATCAATCTCGGCAAAGCGCGCTACAGCTGGGTCACCCTCGTACCACTTTCATTTGTCGCCACCACAACTCTCGTAGCCGGCTATCAATCCATTCGCGATATCTTCTGGCCGCAGACATTCAATCCAGCGACGACGGTGCAGGGTTACATCAACACAACTCTTACGGGGCTGATCATGGCCGCCGCCGTCATAGTTTTAATTGATTCCATCCGCAAATGGATCGGTGGCAAAGGCCGAACCGCGCTCACAACCGACGTTGCTGTCGCCGAGGCGTAAGACTCGGGTTACTTATACTCATCACGAACAAGCGCGCGGAGCGCGCGACAGCGTAAAGCTGGGGTGGAGCGAAGCGAAACCCCAGGATGGTATACGACGAGACAATCCAACCCGCGAAGCGGGTGACAGCCGCCACACAAAAGGCTGTCGTGCGCTTGGCGTACTCGTGACTCTTAATGTTTTGGTATCGCTCCGCGCACTAAAATAAATCGTTCGTCGTATTCAATTCTATTCTCTCGCAGGAACTGAATGAACTCATCGCGAAAGGAAATCTTCTAGCCGCACTTCGTATTCAGGAGTTATCAGCGGACGTCGACCTTTTGTTGAGAAGATAATGTGGAAAAGGAGGTTCGTGTAAGAGTCTGACATGTCTCTAGACTAACAGGCATGTCCACGCAAATGTTTGGAAACCGGCTGTCGCCCGCTATCGCGGGCTCGGTCTCTTTTCCTAACGCTACGTGGGGCTTGCGCCCCGCGCACTTGGTACCACATCCGCACTATCCGCCGCAACCGCAGTTGGACAGTTCCCTCACAAATCAGCCATAATAGCGGGCTTTTCAAACGGGCTTTATTCCCTTCTTAAGAAGTAACTGAAAGGATTCTCCTAATAGTGAATTTAACGTCGAACTTTGCGACGGCGCTGGGTCGCCGCGTAGTTACCCTCTTATTCGTTGTAGTTAGCGCCGCAATCGGCGCTCCCGCAGCGCTAGCCGCCCCGCGTGAGGGCGGCGAAGCTGCGCTCAAATTGCCGGATTTATCACAAGTAATGTTTCTGGGGCTGGATGGTCACAAGCTGCTGCTCATTGGTCTGGTCTTCTGTTTTCTCGGTTTGATGTTCGGGCTGGTCATTTTCCTGCAGTTGAAAAATCTGCCCGTGCATCGCTCGATGAAAGAAATCTCAGAGTTGATCTACGAAACCTGCAAGACCTATCTGATCACGCAGGGCAAGTTCATCATGATCCTCTGGATCTTCATCGCGATCATCGTCGTCGCCTATTTTGGAATCCTGCGGCCCGTCCCGGGACATCCCATTGCGCTCACCTTGCCGATGATCCTCCTGTTCAGTTTGGTCGGCATCGCAGGCAGTTACGGCGTCGCCTGGTTCGGTATTCGCGTGAACACCTTCGCGAACTCGCGCACGGCGTTTGCGAGCCTGGGAGGTAAGCCATATCCAATCTATGCGATTCCGCTCAAAGCCGGCATGAGCATCGGCATGCTTTTGATCAGCGTCGAGCTGCTCATCATGCTCTTCATTCTGCTGTTCATACCAGGTGAATATGCCGGCCCGTGCTTTATCGGGTTCGCGATTGGCGAATCGCTGGGCGCCGCCGCATTGCGCATTGCCGGCGGGATCTTCACCAAGATTGCCGACATCGGATCGGACTTAATGAAGATCGTTTTCAAGATCAAGGAGGACGACGCGCGCAATCCTGGCGTGATCGCCGACTGCACCGGAGACAACGCCGGCGATTCCGTGGGACCAAGCGCCGATGGTTTCGAGACCTATGGCGTCACGGGTGTCGCGCTAATCACTTTTATTCTGCTCGCGGTGCCGAATCCGACGGTCCAGATTCAGTTGCTGGTCTGGATTTTCGTCATGCGCATCATGATGCTCATCTCGAGCGCCGTGTCATATTTCGTGAACGGTGCCATCGCCAAAGCGCGTTACGCCAATGCGGGCGATATGAACTTCGAGGCCCCGTTGACTTCGCTCGTATGGATCACTTCGATTATCTCGATCGTCCTGACCTACATAGTGTCGTACCTGATAATCCCGGTGCTCGGTGGCGACGGTACCTTGTGGTGGAAGCTGGCGACGATCATTTCGTGCGGGACATTGGCCGGCGCCATCATCCCTGAGTTGGTTAAGGTTTTCACATCGACCAAGTCCCGCCACGTCCAGGAAGTCGTAAAGTCCGCGGAAGAAGGTGGCGCCTCGCTCGGCATCCTGTCGGGTTTTGTCGCCGGAAACTTTTCGGCTTATTGGCTGGGTTTGAGCATCGTTGGTTTGATGGGCATCGCCTTTATCATCAGCACCCTGGGATTGGATCCCCTGATGGTCTCTTCCGGCACGATCCACGTGGCCCCTGTCTTCGGCTTTGGTCTCGTCGCTTTCGGCTTTCTGGGCATGGGCCCGGTGACGATTGCCGTCGATTCCTATGGGCCGGTAACGGACAATGCCCAGTCAGTTTACGAACTGTCTTTGATCGAGCATCAACCAAATATCGTTGAAGAGCTCAAGCGCGATCATAACGTAACGGTCGTTTTCGAGCGCGCCAAGCACTTGCTGGAAGAGAACGACGGCGCGGGCAACACGTTCAAAGCGACGGCCAAACCGGTTTTGATCGGCACGGCGGTCGTGGGCGCGACCACAATGATCTTTTCGATCATTATGGCTTTGACAGAAGGGCTCACGAAAAATACTGAGAGCCTTTCGCTGCTGCATGCTCCGTTTGTTCTTGGACTCATCACCGGCGGCGCGGTCATCTACTGGTTTACCGGCGCTTCAACTCAGGCAGTCACCACCGGAGCCTATCGCGCGGTCGAATTCATCAAAGCCAATATCAAGCTCGAAGGAGTCGAGAAGGCTTCGGTTACCGACAGCAAGCGCGTGGTCGAGATCTGCACTAAGTATGCGCAAAAGGGCATGTTCAATATCTTTCTGGGCGTGTTCTTTTCGACGCTGGCCTTCGCGTTTCTCGAGCCCTTCTTCTTCATCGGTTATCTGATTTCGATCGCGATTTTCGGTTTGTATCAGGCAATCTTTATGGCGAACGCCGGTGGCGCGTGGGACAACGCCAAGAAGGTCGTCGAAGTCGAGATGAAGCAGAAAGGAACGCCGCTGCATGACGCAACCGTCGTGGGCGACACCGTGGGCGATCCTTTCAAGGACACTTCGTCCGTGGCCATGAACCCGGTGATTAAGTTCACCACCTTGTTTGGTTTGTTGGCGGTTGAACTCGCGGTAAGCACTGGCAGCGACACCGGGTACTTTGGCAAGAATGGTCCCATGGTGATTCATATTCTTGCCGGAGTGTTCTTTTTGATTTCGGTCATTTTTGTGGCGCGTTCATTCCACGGAATGCGAATTCACGCGGAAAGATAAGCCCACACGCGCGTGATTCGGGCGAGTAGACCAGCGCGCGGTGAGTCAAGTAAGATTGCGTGGCGGTACTAGTGTAGTTAGATTTGGCCAAATGCCTCGACGCGTAGCGTCGACGTGACTTTAGCCCGGCTCTTTAGAGCCGGGGAAAACGTCAACAGAATTACCGCGTCGCGTCAGCGACGCCTGAATCGCGCCACTGTTCAGCCGTCGCTGACGCGACGGGACGGGCTGCGGACCAAGACCCGGCGTTAAAACGCCGGGCTACAGTCACCCGACGCTACGCGTCGAAAGCGATTGAGCAATCCAAACTGAACCAGTATATGCGTGGTAATGTGTAAGCAGCGAAAGTTCTTTGCCTGAGTGGTAGTTGACTGCTTTACCGCTCACCGCTTGCTGTCATGATTCGCTCGATTCTTTTTCCGACGGATTTCTCGGCTGTGGCGAACAGCGCGTTTCCGCTTGCCGTCGCCGTGGCCGCGCAATACGACGCGATTGTGCAGTCGATTCACATCGCGCACGGCGGCGATCCCCACATCACAGAAACCTCTCGTTATGAATTCCCGGCCGCGCCGACAGGCTCGTCCTCGGTGCGCGTGATTGAGACGATTGTGCCGAAAGACGGCGAAGACCCGGCGCAGGTCATTATGAAGCAGGCCGAGCTGCGCACCTGTGATTTGATTGTCATGGCATCGCACGGTCGCTCAGACGTGGCGCAATTTTTTCTGGGCCGCAGCGTCGCGGAACAAGTCGCCCGTGATTCGAAAATTCCGACGATCATCGCGCGGCTTTACGGACCGCGACGCACAACACGTCCCATCGATCGTTTCAAACGCATCCTGTACGTTACGGATCTGGCTGAGGATTCAAAACGAATTTTGCCGATCGCTGCCTCGCTGGCCACCAAAACCAAGGCTGACCTGGAAACGCTCTCTGTCTTTAACGAGGGCGATGAAGAACCGGCCGACGGCGGTAAAGCCACCATCGAGCGCTTTTTTGCCGAGGTAAACTGTACCTGCGGCAAATTCAAACGATTACATGGTGGGGTGGGCGAAGAGGTAATCGAATACGCGGGACGTCATAAAGCCGACCTGATTGCCATTACCACCTCGATCGGCTCAGGCGGCTCGGCGAATTTAACCGACACGGCTGAGTTTATTATCCGCAATGCGCCGTGCCCGGTCTTATGTGTCAGGCCGTAATTGGAGTGCGGCGGCTTGACGCCGCTTTTTCAACTCTGCCAGTGATAGACGGGATCAATAACAAAGCGCCGTCAAGCCGGCGCACTCCAAATGAAACAATGAACCCTTCAATTGCGAAGAATGAAACCCTCCTCGAAGTGGCACTCGCGCCACTCGACTTTGTCCGCCAGGTTGGTTTAGTGATTGGATTCAGTCTGCTGACCGCACTGGCCGCTCAGATCGTCATCCCGATTGGGCCAATTCCCATCACCGGCCAAACCTTCGCAGTGCTGCTGACCGGAGCTCTGTTGGGATCCCGGCTCGGCGCCATCACCATGATCGTTTATTTGCTGGAAGGCGCCAGCGGTTTACCATTCTTCGCGGGCGGAAGCGGCGGTCTTTGGCACTTGTTGGGACCGACCGCGGGGTATCTGGTCGCATTCCCCGCCGCTGCTTTCATCACCGGAGCGTTTGCCGAGCACGAGTGGGACCGACGATTCCTGACCGCCGCTGCGGCGATGGCAATTGGATCGATTGTCATCATGCTCGCCGGGTGGCTGTGGTTCTCGCTGCTCATGCGCACGTCGCCGGCGCTTACACTATTTGATACGGTTTTGAAGTTCGTTCCCGGCGATATCATTAAGATTTGTCTGGCTGCGTCGGTGCTGCCTTCCGGATGGAAACTTGTACGGCGGTAAGCTGGTGTCAGGACCTGACGGTTAGAGAAAACTCGTTAGCAGTGAAAGTGAACGCCGAAGGCGTTAAGTAATTCCAGCCAATGAATTCGCGAGCTCTTCGAGTTAAGACTGCAGCAAATCCGAACTGGTCACGATTCGCGAATGCAACCCTGCGTTGCGTAAGGGATCCCTCGGCAACCCTTTCAGGGTTGCGACGAACTTTTTCGCGGTTACCCAGGGTAGCGCGCTGGCGCGCGCAACCCTGGGCTGGAATTTGCTAACGCCTTCGGCGTTCTTGAGACAAGGGCTCTCAATAGTATTATGGCTTGACGTCTAACATGCCCTCCCTCGCACTCGGGTTTCTGACACGCGATGAGCACTTCAAAGCGCCGCTTCTTCATCACCGACGATAACTTTGCTCGCAATAAAAATTGGGAACCGATTCTCGGTCGCATGATCGAGATGCGGGAAAAAGAGAAGTTGCAGTTCAACTTCATCATTCAAGTCGACACCTTATGTCATCGTCTGCCTAACTTCATCGAGAAATGCGCGCGCGCCGGAGTAAAGCGCGTCTTCATCGGACTCGAGAACATAAATCCGGACAGCTTGCTCGGCGCCAAAAAGCAGCAGAACAAGATCACCGAGTACCGGAAGATGCTGCTTGCCTGGAAGAAGGCCAAGGTGCTGACCTACTGCGGTTATATCCTGGGCTTTCCCAACGACACGCCGGAATCAATCGTGCACGACATCCGGGTGATTCAAAAAGAGTTGCCCGTTGATCTGCTGGAATTCTTCTATCTGACGCCGCTGCCGGGTTCGGAAGATCACCGCCACCTGCACAATACCGGCACCTGGATGGACGCGGACATCAACAAATACGATCTCAACCACGCGGTCACGACGCACTCGCGCATGTCGACGGATGACTGGCAGCGCGCATACCAGAGCGCCTGGGAGACCTATTACAATGACGAGCACATCGAGACCGTGCTGAAACGCGCCGCGGCCACCGGCGTTAGTCCGGGCAAAGCGCTGTTTCTAATCGTTTGGTTCAAGGGCTGTATCGGCATTGAAGGAATTCATCCGCTCGAAGGCGGTTTTCTGCGCTTGAAGTTTCGCCGCGATCGCCGCCCGGTGCTGCCGCGCCAGTCGCCGCTCGTCTTTTATCCGAAGTTCCTGGTGGAGTTGGCGGCCAAGCAGATCCGTTGGGCGCATCTTTACTTGCGGCTCTATCGGATGTATAGCAGGTTGAAGAAAGATCCGGCGCGGCTCGAATACATGGATCTGGCGATCACACCGGTCACTGATGACGAGATCGAGACTCGCGAAATGTTTCAGACCGCCGAAGCCCGAAATTATGTGGTAAAGATTCAGCGCCTGGAGAAAAGGCGCAGCGGCGCGGCGGCATGACCTTGGCAGTCGTGTGATTTTGTAGATCTACTTGCAAGGATTCTGGCCATGAAAATCCTTTTCGTCTCGTTGATTCTCTTTCCAGTGGCTGCCTGGTTCGCCCAAGACATGCCGAAGAACGATACGCCGCCCGGTGTGGCCATTCGCAAGTGCAAATGGGAAAAGGTGGGGCCCGCACCAGTGATCGACTCGACCATGAAGGCGGAAAGTGATTCGCCGGCCGGTGGCACGAGCGACCCAAACATTCCGGCGCAAGCTTCGGGTGTGCGCGAGCGAGACACGCAATTCTTTCTCTATTCTGTTGAGCTGGCGAACGAAGGAGCCAAGCCAATCAAAGCCATCTTGTGGGATTACATAATCACCAACAGCAGCACCAACGAAGAGTTGGGCCGGCATAACTTCGTCAGCTTTGATAGAGTTGCCCGCAACAGTTCCAGAGTTTTGAAGGTCAAATCGCGAGTGTCCCCCTCGCGAATCGTAACTGTTCAGGACCAGCCGCCGCCCGGAAATTCGACCGTCGTCGACCGCGTTATGCTCAGGTGCGTGGTCTATGATGACGGGACGCTCTGGGAGCAGCCGGGCACAAATGAGAATTGTGAAGCGTTGCGGCAACGCTCAAAGAATTAACCACGCTCGCGACCTTTGCCTGCTGTCCAGTTACCGAAATCACCTGGACGTTTCTCACCATGTCCCTTTTCAAGACTCTTATCGTAGTTGTTTTCGCGTTTCCGCCAGCGCTTGCACAAATTAAGACAAACGTGGGTCGGATATCGTACCCCGGGCTGGCACGTACCTTGATAGCTGAAGCCAAAAAATCCGCGTTGAAGATCCCTCGTAATTTTCAGCGGGGATTAATCCTTGATTAAATCGGTGACATACATGCATATATCGGCGATTTCGATGAGGCAATCGACACCGCAAATCGCGCCTATCACAATACGATGGTAACCCTCACTGCGATAGGAACCCAGCTTGGTAAATCCAACGACTTATCTAAGGCAAGGGCCATAGAACCCAGACTGAGAGGCGGTGGGGCGTCTACAGTTTTTGCTTTCCTCGCACAGGCCCAAGCCGAGAATGGCCGGTTCGAGGACGCCTTGCGAACTACTGAGATCATCAAGGCCCCTGAAGTGCGTTCGGATGCGTTAGAGTGGATTGCAGAGCACCAAGCTCAGAAAGGTGATTATGCCGCAGCGCAAAAAACACTAACATTGGCTAAAGCAATCGACCCAACGAGGCACTCGAATGCAAACTATCGAGACATGATCATCACGCAAGCGAAACTCGGCAACAGTGATTCTGCAAATGTGAGTGCGATGGTCGACGCCATCATGTCGCCCGACGAGAAGTCGTTTGCCATGCTCGGCGCGGCTGAATCGTTCCTGGAACGCGGAGACCGCGCCGAAGCGACAAACTGGCTCAACCAGGCGTTACAGCAGAATCCGCCAAACGAACAGCGCGAAATTCTTAAGTACTTCGCGATTCCAATTCAAGTGAAGCTGGGGGAGAAGGGGCGCGCAATGGATGCCGCCGGTTCTCTCACTCATGCGGACTTGCGTTTAGAAGGGTATATGGCGGTTGCCGTCACCTGTGCAGAGCAGAAGGACATTGCTTGTGTTAACCAGGCTGTCGCCAAAATGACAGACACCGGGAAACTGAATGACGATGGAGTATCTCGCTTTGGACTCCAACTTTCGATTCTGAATGTGGCATCAGCTTTAATCGACAGCTCTGAGTTTGAAGCGGCTCTTTCTTTGATTGTCGGCGTTGAGCAGAATCTCGAACGATCAGAAATCCTTAAGCCAACGACTCAGTTGCAAAGGGTCTTCATAATGGCACAGCAAGGAAAATTCGACGAAGCAAGGTTCACAGCTTTGAAGATACGTTCAGATTCAGTCGATGAGAATCATCGCGGCGAGGCTTTGCGGATAACAGCTCTGCTTCAAACGAAAGCCCATGGTTCGGATCCGTCGAAGGAATGGGCATTGAAGTTAACGGATCTGGAAGATCGAGCATATGCTCTACTCGGAATTGCTCAGGCGTTGCTTGACACGGGAAAGGTCAAATTGCCTTACAGTGCGCTCCAGGTTCATTAATCCGCGTTTGATTCCCGAAGATCCAATTCCATAAACAGCGCTCCGGGAACCGGATTAATGTAGTAAGGCTCGATTTCTTTGAAGCCATAAGCACGATATAAGGCGATCGCATCATTCATCTTTGGCGGCAGCGTGTCGAGCCGCATATGCTCATACCCAATCTGTTTTGCTTCCTGGATAATCGCGGTGATCAACTGCCGTCCGAGACCTTTGCCCCGAAACTGCTCGCGCACGAAAAGCCGTTTCATCTCACAGGTCCGTTCATCAAACCTGCGCAGAGCGATGCAGCCTGCTAATTCAGCCGATTCGTACGCAAGTAATAATCGCCCGGCGAGCGGCACGTAATCACCCGGGAGTTCAGCGAGTTCTTTTTCGAAGTTCTGAAAACACAGATCGATCTGCAGCCAGTCAGCGTACTCTCTGAACAAGCAACGGGCTTGATCGATTTGTTCAGGGGTTTGGGCCTGGATCAGATTCATTATCACCATCGTGTAGAAGATTGACCGTCAGCGATGACCAGCATTGATTCATTGACTCATCGGATCATTGATTCATTGCCTTTGATTGCTTTGCCTCAAAAGTCGGATCTAGGTCTCTGTTAAGAAATGTTCCGTTCGTGTTGCTTCTACACGAAACTCATTACCACGCTTAATCGGTTTTTGAAGTAAAGCCGCCTTTGATTTATTGCTCAGTTAGTAACGTTCATTGAATCAATGGTCGGGCTTCTGACATACAAAAACTCGGCCTGACATTACATCAGGCCGAGTCCTCGCAATTTCCAATACCCGGTCACTACCGCTCCGGGTTCTGACATTTAAGCGGTGAAGGAAGAGCCGCAGCCGCAGCTGCCGGTCGCGTTTGGATTCTTGAACGTAAAGCCCGAGCCCATCACGTTCGTCACGTAATCGATCTCGACGCCGTTCAGGTACTGCGCGCTGAACATGTCGACGAACAGCCGCACGCCTTTCTCATCCAAAATAAAATCGCCTTGTCGTGAATTCTCTTCGATATTCAAGCTGTATTGAAATCCCGAGCAGCCACCGGGAACTACGCGGACACGCAGGCCCGCAGTTTCCGGCAAGCCCGCTTCGCCCGCCATAAATTTCTTGATTTCAGTCGCTGCCGGTTCGGTTACGCCGAGGGTCACGGCCGGTGCTGTAGTTGCTGCCATAATAGGTCTCCTTAAGTGCTTATCAATCCTAGATGCTTTTTAGGCCTTTGGTTTTGGGCCTTTGGTTTTGGGCCTTGGGTCTTAGATTCCAAAGACCAAAGACCCAAAGCCAAAGACCAATCGGCTTCATTCTACTGGGATTTCCGCAACACGACAAGCTCAGGTTTCATCGCCTCGATTGAGACCTGACGTGCGACTTCTTCAGCTACCTTTCGAAAAGCCTGGGCCTGAGGAGATTGGGGCTCGCCGATAACAACGGGAACGCCCTTGTCGCCGCCTTCGCGCACTTCGATACCCATCGGCACTGAGCCCAGGAAAGGCACACCATATTGGCTCGCCAATCTTTCGCCGCCGCCTTCGCCGAAAATGTTGTAGCGCGTGCCGGTATCGGGGGCGATGAAATAACTCATGTTCTCAATCACGCCCAGGACCGGCACGGCAACTGTCTCGAACATTCGCAGCGCCCGGCGCACATCGATCAGGGCGACTTCCTGCGGCGTGGTAACGAGGACTGCGCCCTGCACGGGAACAAGCTGCGCGAGGCTCAATTGCACGTCGCCGGTTCCCGGCGGCATATCAACAATCAGGTAATCCAGTTCGCCCCACTTCACGTCCGAAAGAAACTGCTTTACCAGGCCATGGAGGATTGGACCACGCACGATCAGCGGCTTGTCACCTGGCTGCAGCACAGCCATCGAAATCAGTTTCACGCCGTAGGCCTCAACCGGAACCAGCCGGTTTCCTTCGACTTCCGGGCGTGACTGAGCGGCCCCCAGCATGATCGGCACATTTGGTCCGTAGACATCGGCGTCCATCAACCCAACCCTCGCGCCGTCGAGCGCCAGCGCCACCGCCAGATTCACCGCGACCGTTGATTTGCCGACGCCACCTTTGCCTGATGAAACCGCAATTATGTTTTTGACGCCCGGGACAGAGACCTTATCACCAAGACCGCGACCTTTGGGAACTTCAGCGTCCATGGTCACGTTGACCGAACGGACCTCGGGAATTGCGCCGACCAACTCGCGCGCCGCCGATTCCATTTCTGCTTTCACCGGACACGCCGGCGTCGTTAAAACTATGCGAAACGAAACGTTGCCGGCATCGATCTTTAAGTCCTTAATAAAGCCCAGGGCGACGATATCTTTGTGCAGATCTGGATCTTTGATTTGTCGCAGCGCGTCCAACACTGCATTTTCATTTAACTGAGACATATTGAAATTATGCCGAATGCGTTCAGAGTTTGTCGAACGTAAGAAAACGAGTTGCTCTTGCTGGGAGCGCGGAGGCCCTCGTCCGCACTGAGGGCGCAGGGCGAATTGGCTTCGTACTGCTCGCCCGAATGACCGGCTGCTACGTGATGTCACTCCACGTCCCTGAGCGCTGAAAGCGCGCGATATAACAGCCTGTGCCAACGGCCCAGGTAATGTACGCAGAGAATCGAACGGAGCGCTGAAAGCGCGGCATAACGGGTCGTGGTAACGCACTTCGTCCCTCCGCAAAAAATGATTTCGCGCTTTCAGCGCTCAAGATTTTCTTGGGGCTCCCTTTCTGGGCCGTTGGCCCAGGCTATTACATCTCGGCCTCGCTTTTAATTGTTATCAGTCGAGCTTTTCCTTTATGATGCAATCCACGAAGACAAAAATGGCTACCGCGAAAGAACACATTAGCGAAATTATCAGGCGGCAACCTGACGACAGCTCCTACGATGACATCGTTCGCGAGTTGGCTTTTGATCTAATGGTACAGCGCGGGCTGAGGGATTCAGACGAACGCCGCACAATCTCGAACGAGGAAATGGACCGTCGAATAAAGACTTGGCAGAAATAAATTGGACCCGTGAGTCCGAAATCTGGCTCAAGGACATTTACGACTACATCGCTGCCGATAACCCGGACGCTGCGCGCAAACCATCATCAACATTTACGAAAAGGCCCAACTGCTGAGAAATCATCCACGGCTAGGCTATCGATACGAGCTCGAACAATCGCGCGAGATTCGCATTCTCAGCTATGAGCATTACCGTATCACCTACCTAATCAAACCTGAAGGTGGCATTGATATCCTCGGAGTGTTTCACGGCGCTTTGGACATCGATCGGTATTTTATCTGACCGCGAAGCCAAAAATCTGGCGTTGCTTGATTCAAAGCAGACAACCCGCAGACACCTATCGAACTCTTGCGCAAAATGGTTGAGCTGACATCACCTCGGATCCTGCTCAGCTCGCCGGTGCCTGTTATAGTTTCTCCATGCGTAAGTCCTTTCCTGAGTGGATTCAGCCCATGGCCGCCACGCTCACGCAGGAGCGCTTCAATGGGCCGGAATGGATCTTTGAACGGAAGTTCGACGGCATCCGGTTGCTCGCTTACAAGCAAGGCTCGCGAGTCGAATTGTTCTCGCGTAATCGTTTGCCGCAAACTATCCCTCGGCTCGCCCAGGCAATCGCCAAACTCCCGCACCAGGAATTGATCCTCGACGGCGAGATCGACTGGCATGGCCCGTATGCTTATCACGTCTTTGACATCATGTGGCTCGATGGCCGGGACTTGACCAACCTGACACTCGAAGAACGCCGGGCGCTGTTGCGCAAACTGCCTCTCGCTCCGCCGCTGCAGCGGGTCGCAGCTCTGCGTGATGAAGCGCCCTGGGAGCGCGCGCAGAGCCAAGGCTGGGAAGGTGTGATCGCCAAACGCCGTGGTTCAGTTTACGAACAGCGCCGCTCGCCGAACTGGCTGAAGATGAAATGCGAGCTGGCCCAGGAATTCGTGGTCGGCGGCTTCACCGAACCGCAGGGCAAACGCGCCGGCCTGGGCGCTCTGCTGGTTGGTTATTACGAGGGTGAAGACTTTGTTTTCGCCGGCAAGATCGGCACCGGCTTTACCAGGGACTTACTGCTCGATCTGCGCGCAGAGCTCGATCGTCTGGAGATCGAGAAACCGCCGTTTACGAAAGCGATCGGTTTACCGCGGCTGCGTGCCCACTGGGTGCGCCCGCAGATCGTCGTACAAGTCGGATTCATTCAATGGACTAAGCACAATAAACTCCGTCACCCGAGGCTGTTAGGCATTCGCGGCGACAAGGATGCGCGTGAAGTGGTGAGGGAGTAACATTTGCAGATTACCTGGATTCCGCGAGCTTCATTTCCCCCTCTCCGCATGCGCAGAGGGGTCAGGGGGTGAGGACGCGTGCGGCTGACCCGCCCCAACCCTCCACGCTAGCGGGGAGGGTAAACCTGCGTTCCAAACAGGCGGACTTCTGATACAGGGCCGACTCAAATATACTCACGCGCGAAATATCGACGGACATGACTGCCCAGCCACGGAATCGGATTCTCTCCGGCGCTCGCGTCGTTGCGATCGTCCTTGGGTTTATCCTGCTCTACCTTTTTTACATTAACGACCTGTCGAGCAATCCGCCCGGATTCTTTGTCGACGAATCTGCGATTGCTTACAACGCTTACTGCATCGCGAAAACGGGCGCCAACGAGTTCGGCACGCGCTTCCCGCTGTTCTTCCCCGTTTACACGGGCGGGTGGACGCAGTACGCGAATCCGACGCAGATCTATTTGCTGGCAATTCCCTTCACGGTGGCGAAACCCAGCATTCAATTAGCGCGAATCTACAGTGCCTCATGGGTTTTCGCTGCCTGCCTGTTGTTGGGTTGGCTGGCGAAAAAGATCAGCCGCAGTGACACGATCGGCTTGCTGGTGGCGGTGATCGCAATTTTTACGCCCTGGCTGTTCGATGTCAGCCGGCTGGTGATGGAGACATTCTTTTATCCAATGGCCGTTGTGCTTTTCCTCACCAGTTTGTACGCGGCGCAGAAAAAAGAAACTTGGTCAGTAGTGAATATCGTGGCCTTAGCAGCCACCTTAATGCTCCTGACTTACAGCTACACAATTGGCCGTTTGCTTGGCCCCTTACTCGCCGCCGGTCTGATCATTTTTGCCACCTCACAGCCGCGAATTATTAGTATCGTCAAAACATGGGTAGTTTTCGCCATTACCCTGATACCTCTTTTGATTTTCAGATCGAAGAATCCGGAAGCTCTGACGCAGCGGTTTTATCTGATCTCGTATATCAAACCCGATTCTCCCTGGAGCGAGATCATTCCCAAATTCATTCGCCGGTACTTCGAGGATTTGAGTTTGATTAGCCTGCTATTCGACGGAGATACCAATCCGCGGCATCACACGCAGGGCTCTTTGGGAAGCTTCCTGATTGGCGCTTTCATTTTGGTTTTGATCGGCATGACCGTAATCATCGTTCGCCACTGGAACGATCCGTGGTGGCGCTTTGTGTTATTCGGCGCCGCTGCCTCAATCGTCCCCGGAGCTCTCACGGCCGATGCGTTTCATTCGCTGAGGTTGGTCGCATATCCAATTTTCCTTTTGACCTTAACAATTCCGGCACTCGCCTCGCTGCTTGACGAGGCTACGTCCAGGGTTTCCACAGCACGCGCGGAAAGGCGTCCGTTTCGGCCGCTGGCGTTGCCGGCGCGGCGAATAATTTTGACCGTCTTGCTGGCGGGCAGCGCCGCGCAGGTCATTTACTTTCAAAAGGTTTTCCGCCGTGAGGGGCCCAAGCGAGGTTGGGTTTTCGATGCCGCCTACAAGGACGTCTACGACGCGGCCATGGCTTTGTCGATTCGCCCCATCTATCTTATTGACGGCAACGAACCAGCTTACGTACACGCCCTGTGGTACGCCACGGTTGAAGGTCGCAGCCGGGATCAATTTGTTCACCTGGATGAAGGAGTGCCTGCGCCGAGGGGCGCCATAGTGATCAGCTCGGAAGAGAGATGCTTGTACTGTATGGTTATAAGAAAGAGCGGTGATTATACGCTGTATCGCACGCAGTCCGATTTTCTTCCGTGATGATCTACCTGGATAACAACGCTACCACGCGCGTCGCGCCGGAAGTCTTTAACGCGATGCGGCCGCATCTTACTGACGAATGGGGCAATCCATCTTCGGCGCATACGGCGGGCCGCGCGGCGCGCGAAGCAATCGAAGCCGCGCGTCACGAAGTACGAGACCTCATCGGCGCAGAACATCCGGACGAGATCGTCTTTACGTCAGGCGGTTCAGAATCAAACAACTGGGCAATCGGCGGATTTCTGGAAGAAAATCCGGCGAAACGTCACATCATCACTACTACCGTCGAGCATGAAGCGGTGCGCAACCTTTGCGCACACCTCAGCGGGATTGGGTGCGAGGTAACGTGGCTCCAGGTAGACCGTAACGGCGAGCTGGATCTGGATGATCTCCGCAAAGCGCTGCGACGCGAAACTGGAATCGTATCGGTGATGTTGGCGAACAATGAAACGGGAGTGTTGTTTCCCATCAGCAAGATTGGCCGCATCGTGCGTGAGTATTCCGATGCCGTTTTCCACGTGGATGGGGTGCAGGCTGTCGGCAAAGTCCCGATCGATCTCAAAAATTTGCCCGTCGACTTCTTTTCGATCTCCGGCCATAAGTTCCACGCTCCCAAGGGTATCGGCGCGCTCTACATGCGCCGCGGTATGAACTTGCCGCCGTTTGTCATCGGCGGGGGACAGGAGCGGGGGCGACGCTCCGGGACTGAGGCGGTTCCGAATATTGTCGGATTGGGTCGTGCATCCAGACTCGCGAGCGACTTTGACGGTCACGAGCAGATTCGCGGCTTGCGCGATCGGCTGGAGGATCAGGTGCTGGCTCGATTTCCCATCGCACAATTAAATGGCGTCCCGTCGCGAGAGAAGCGCCTGCCTAACACCTCGAACATTTCTTTTGCTGTCTACGATGGCTCGGAGATTACGAAACGTCTAGACAACGCCGGGATTTGTGTTTCGACGGGCTCGGCGTGCCACTCGGGATCGTCGGAAGCATCCGCGGTCTTGCGCGCGATGCGAATTCCTTCTGAAATTGCGCTGGGATCGATTCGCTTCTCAGTGGGTCGCTATAACACGCCGGCGGAAATCGAAACAGTTTTGGCCGCATTGGAAACCATTTTCGGTCATGCTGCCACGGGGCGCATATAGCGGGTTAGTTTGGCGGCCGGATTGCTGAATTTGATACGCAAAAACGGATAGCGTGATAGCCGATTTCGCGCTAGGATCGTTGACGAATTTTACGAACTGAAACGCAAACTTACTCGTATAAATCTAAGCCTTGCCAGACATCTCAAAGGATAAATATGAGCGCCACGATTAGAGCCACCACGCCCGATCTTCGCAGTGAATTGATCAATTGGAGAGAGCGGCTGGAGTCCGCCTCAATTGCCAGCCAGGAGAATATCGAATTGAGTGGTTTGCTTCGCGAGGTGCGAAGCGCCATCGAGCGATTGAGCACACCCGAATCATATGGCGTGTGCCAGGTTTGCCACGATTTGATTGGACAGGCAGCCATGAACGCGGACCCGCTCGCAAAGGCCTGTCTCAACTGCCTGACGCCCGAACAACTTGCTGAGCTCGACGACGATCTGGGACGCGCGTGGTTGATTCAGGGCGAGTTCCTGCCGAAGCGGGACTTTAAATTCAACGGCTGGGAGGTTTCCTACTATTATGAACCTGCCGGGAGGCTCAGCGGTGATTATTGCGATTTGGTCAGCACCGATGCCGGAGATCTTTATTTTCTGATCGGTGACGTTGCCGGCAAAGGCGTGGCTGCGTCTCTCTTAATGAGCCGGCTGCATGCAATCTTTCGCAGTCTGATTACCGCCCAGTTGCCGGTCAACGAGCTGGTCGAGAGAGCGAACCATTTGTTTGCTGATACCACCATGCGGCCTTACTATGCGACTCTGGTTTGCGGCAAGGCATCGGCCCACGGTGAGGTGGAGATCTGCAACGCCGGACATTGCCCTCCGCTGATCCTGCGGGGCGAGGTGGTTACCCCGGTTGCCGCCACCGGGTTGCCGGTCGGAATGTTTTGTCAGGAACGGTATGAGACGGTGAGCTTCAATTTGAACCGGAATGATCGGTTGTTGCTCTACACTGACGGCTTGTCCGAAGCGCGTAATGCTGCGACTGAAGAATACGGCGGACGCTTGCACAACTTTCTTGGTAGTTGCGCAGATTTGTCAGCTGCAACCGTAGTCAATCGTTTGGTTGAGGACATGCGCGGATTTTCCGCCGGCAGCGCGCTCAATGACGATCTTACCGTCATGGCGATCGAAATGGTTGGTCATTAGATCGCGCGAGTATCAAATCGTCGCGAGAACCAACTACCTCCTGTTGGGCCCGGTCGTAGCCCCTCCCTTGTCCGTTCGCATCTTTCCCCATAAATCCACGACGAATTTCGTGTTGATTCGTGTGACTTCGGGGATCGCTCTTAAACTTTTCAACATGATGCGATCCACGAAACCACACGAAGCCTCACGAAAAACAGGGGCGAAATAGTCTTAAGGTCTCAATCCAGGACCGGATCCCGCTCCCGAAGCGATAATCGTCGGATCGGGCAGCTTTGTCACCGCCAACGCTGGAAATAGTCTCGGCCACACGCGCGAGTCCGGGAATTCGTGTCCGCCGTCACATTTGCTTCACGCAATCGTGTGGTAAAATCGAGCATGCTAGTCAAATCCGACATCTGACGAGCTGCGAAAGCCGAACCACCCCGATGGATCAGCTGACTAATGCCTGTAAACAAAAGGTGAGCATTCTGCCCACCGATGATTATGTTGCCGTGTCGCGACATACGCCGCTGGGACAGGCGATTGAAGCGATGAAGAAGGACGAGGGAGGCTGCGTCATCATTACCGATGACGGGCGCGTGACCGGAATCTTTACCGAGCGCGATCTGCTGACCAGGGTTTCCGGTCAGGATGTCGATCTCCAGTCGCCGATCGAGAAGTGGATGGAAACCGAGGTCGAAATATTGTCACCCGAAGCAACCATCGGCGACGCGGTGCGTCTCATGAATGAGCGCAGCTTCCGCAACATACCCATCGTTGAAGATGGGCACTTGCGGGGCTCGATCTCAGTTTTTGACATCATCACCTACCTGGCGGAATGTTACCCGCAAACGACGATGAATCTACCCCCTCTGCATCAGGTGATGGGTACCGTTGATGGGGGATAAGCACGCCGATTTTCGATTGCCAATTTCCGAGTTTTGGAACCGGTAATTGGCAATGGGCAATCGGAAAATTTTGATCAAGAGGGATTTATCCGAAAACTTATGAGTGCAGTTTTAGAACCACCAATCGAAACCATCGATAAACACCTGGAAGAAGTCGATACGGTAACCATCCGTTTTGCCGGCGATTCCGGCGACGGTATGCAGCTGACGGGGACACAGTTCACCAACACGTCAGCCATCGTCGGTAACGACATCTCGACACTGCCGGATTTTCCGGCTGAGATACGCGCCCCCGCCGGCAGTTTGCCCGGTGTGAGTGGCTTCCAGCTGAACTTTTCCAGCCATGATATTCGCACGCCCGGCGATCAGCCCAACGTGCTGGTAGCCATGAATCCGGCCGCGCTGAAAGTCAATCTTCCGGATCTGGATGAGGGCGGCACGCTGATCATCAATTCGGATGAATTCACCAAAGAGAACCTGGAACGCGCGGCTTATAAATCGAATCCTTTGGACGACGGTTCGCTCG
This sequence comes from Acidobacteriota bacterium, assembly GCA_046728235.1. GTDB lineage: Bacteria > Acidobacteriota > Blastocatellia > Pyrinomonadales > Pyrinomonadaceae > UBA11740. Next base: position 3,307 of record JBKPEE010000199.1, on the reverse strand, counting down.
CGGGTTATCGCGTCCACACACTGCCGATCTCGACGCTCAACAGTAACGCGTTGAAAGGCAATGTTGATTTGTCGCGCAAAGAAATTGCGCGCTGCAAAAACTTCTTTGCGTTGGGTGTGCTCTACTGGTTGTACGACCGGCCGCTCGAACCGACGCTGAACTGGATCAACGCGAAATTCGGAAAGAACCCTGAATTGGCGAAGGCCAACGAGGTGGTGCTGAAGACGGGCTACAACTTCGCCGAAACGACCGAAGTTTTCACTACCCATTACAAAGTCAAGAAAGCCGTCATCGCGCCGGGACGCTATCGCAAGATTACCGGCAATGAAGCAACCGCCATCGGATTCGTAACGGCCGCGCAACTCGCCGGCAGAACCCTGTTTTATGGCTCGTATCCCATTACTCCGGCGTCTGACATTCTTCACGAGCTGGCGCGTCACAAGAACTTCGGCGTCAAGACTTTTCAGGCTGAGGATGAAATCGCCGCAGTATGCGCCGCCATCGGCGCCAGCTTTGCCGGTCACGTAGGATTGACCGGAACCTCCGGCCCTGGTGTCGCTTTGAAGCAGGAAGCGATCGGCCTGGCAGTGATGACCGAACTGCCGCTGGTGATCGTCAACGTGCAGCGCGGCGGGCCGTCAACCGGATTACCCACGAAAACTGAACAAGCCGATCTGTTCCAAGCGGTCTGGGGACGCAACGGAGAGTGCCCGGCAATCGTAATCGCGCCGGCCACTCCTGCCGATTGCTTTGCCATGGCGATTGAAGCCGTGCGCCTCGCCTTCAAATACATGGTGCCGGTTTTCTACCTGTCCGATGGTTATCTGGCCAACGGCGCGGAACCCTGGGCCGTGCCGGCGATCGAGAAGCTGCCGCGCATCGAAGTGAAGTTCGCTACCGATCCAACTAACTTCATGCCTTATGCTCGTGATGAAGTCACCTTGGCGCGACCGTATGCGCTGCCCGGCACACCCGGACTCGAACATCGTATCGGAGGGATCGAAAAACAGAACATCACCGGCAACGTCAACTACGATCCTGAGAACCATCACCTGATGGTCAGGCTACGGCAGGAAAAAGTTGATCGCGCGGCCGCGGATGTTCCGCCGCTCGAAGTCTTTGGCGAGGCGACCGGCAAGGTACTGGTGCTGGGATGGGGATCGACCTATGGCTCGATCACTTCGGCCGTCGAGAAAATGCGCCACGAAGGCAAAGCAGTTTCGAGCGCGCATCTGCGCCACCTGAATCCGTTTCCCAGGAACCTGGGTGAGGTGCTCTCGAATTTCGAAACCGTGATTATACCGGAGATGAATCTCGGGCAACTGTGCACCATGATTCGCGCGAAGTACCTAATCGACGCAATTGCCTTTTCAAAAGTGAAGGGCCGTCCTTTCCAGATTCGCGAGATTGTCAGGAAGGTTGAGGAGTATTTGTAAGCTGGGACTTTTTTTGAGGAGCAATGATGACACAAGGTAATGGTTCAGGCGGTAACGGACACAAAATTGTGGACCAGTCAGTTTCCGCCGAGAGTGAAGGCGGCGCATCTCTTTTTCACGTGGCGCCGCCTCCGGGAGAACTTACGAAAAAGGATTTTGTTTCCAATCAGGAAGTCCGCTGGTGTCCTGGTTGCGGCGACTACGCCATTCTAAATAATGTGCAGAAGGTCATGCCGGACCTCGGCATCCCGCGCGAGAAGACGGTGTTTGTTTCGGGCATCGGGTGTTCGTCACGCTTTCCCTATTACATGAACACCTACGGGTTCCATAGCATACACGGCCGGGCGCCGGCAATTGCCACAGGTATCAAAACGGCAAACCCCGAACTGAGCGTCTGGGTCGTGACCGGTGATGGGGATGCGCTGTCAATCGGCGGCAACCATTTCATTCACGTGCTGCGCCGGAACCTCGACATCAACTACATTCTCTTCAATAACCGCATCTATGGATTGACCAAGGGACAGTACAGCCCGACATCGGTATTCGGCCAGCGAACCAAATCCACCCCGATGGGCGTAATCGATTATCCGGTCAATCCGCTGTCGCTCGCGATTGCCAGCGAAGCGTCGTTCGTCGCGCGCTCGATCGATATTGACGTAAAACATCTGGGCGCGATGGTCGAGGCGGCCGCGAAACACAAGGGCGTGTCGTTCCTCGAGGTCTATCAGAACTGCAACATCTTTAATGATGGCGCCTTTGATTATTTCGCCGAGCGCAGCGTGCGAGCGGACAAAGTCCTGTACCTGGAACACGGCAAGCCGATGGTTTTCGGCAAGGATCGAAACCAGGGTATTCGCATGAACGGCGCCCACCCTGAGGTGGTCACCATCGGCGAAAACGGAATCACCGAGGCTGATATTCTGGTCCATGATATTAACCTGCAGGATCCTTCCGTGGCCTTCATGCTCGCGCGCATGGAGCAACCTGAGTTTCCGCAACCGGTCGGAGTCTTTCGCGCCGTCGATCGGCCCAGCTACGATCAATTGCTGGTCGATCAAATCGACAACGCGATCGCGAAGTCAGGACCAGGGAACCTGGAGAAATTGATCTACAGCGGTGATATGTGGACCGTTGAATAGGTTTCAAGTCTAAAGTTTCAGGTTTCAAGTTGGTTATCGATCGCACTTGAAACCTGGAACCTGAAACCTGAAACAGGAGCGCAGCGACCGATGATTTGTCCTTCCTGCGGTTACGACAATATTGAAGGCGCGGACCGGTGTGAAGAGTGCATGACGCCGCTTTTCAATCTCGACGCACCGCGCGCCGACGCGAGCGGCGGCCTGGCGCGTTCGGTAATGGAAGACGACCTCAGCCAACTCGACAATGAATTCCTCAGCGTCACACCCGACACCTCGGCAACCGAAGTCATTAGTCAGATGAGACAGGCGCGGCTCGGCTGTGCCCTGATTATCGACGGCGGAAAACTTGTGGGCATCTTCACCGAGCGCGATCTGCTGAACAAGTTGACCGGGAACGCCGCCCAATCGCCGACGACCGCAATCAAACAACTGATGAGTCCCAATCCCGAGGTCCTGTTCGAAACGGATTCAGTTGCCACGGCCCTGAATAAAATGTCGATGGGACGCTATCGCCACATCCCGGTGCAAAAGTCTGACGGAAGTTACTGTGTCACTTCGATTAAGCATGTGCTGAAGTATCTGGCCCGGTCCGAGTGGTAGCGCGCGCCTGCGTTCAGCACGCATCCCCTGCCATGTCGTAGATCTGGCGCCAACGCCCGTTGACTTTCTTAAAAACCAATAGCTCATACCCATCGAATCCTCCGGCAGTTGCGAACACTTCCGCTACTCCAT
>JBKPEE010000198.1:0-13717 GCA_046728235.1 Acidobacteriota bacterium | reverse complement strand
GTGCGAAACCAACCATCAGTCGATTCATGGAGGTGCGCCTCGCTCCAGTAACCAGGCGAGATGTTCTCGCCTCGCACAAGGATCTCACCGTCTTTTGCCAGCGTTACTTCCTGTCCTGGCAACGTCTTGCCGATCGAACGCCGCGTCCCTTTGAAGGGGTGATTGACGCTGATGAGCGGTGCAGTCTCGGTCATGCCATAGCCCTGAATCACCGCAAAGCCGATTCGCCGCCAAAAGCTTTCAGTCTCGGCATTGAGCGTGGCGCCGCCGGAAACAAAAGCCCAGAATTTCCAACCAAACATTCGGTGAATCCGCCGAAATTTGAACCAACGCCAGATGAAATGCCGGTCTTTAGCAGCTTCGATTTCGTTGCCAAGTCGCCGCAGATCGCCTGAGGCTGCGTAGTTCCTTTCCACCATTTCGCGCAAACCTTCCAGCGCTCGGGGGACGATTACCACGACCGAGATACGCTCACGTTTGACGGTTTCGATGATCTGCGAAGGATTGAGAGACCGCTGCAGGAAGACTTCGCCGCCCAGTAGTTGCGGCACGAACATGCTCATCAATTGGCCGAACACATGGCTGAGAGGGACCAGGTCCAGAAAGCGTACCGGATGGACCAGGCGCTCCCATTTCAAATAAGCCTTGATTCCATCTTCAAGCGGGATGAGGTTGGCGAGCAGATTTCCATGTGTAATCCGTACGCCTTTTGGGTCCGCGGTCGTGCCCGACGTGAAAACTATTTCCACATCGTCGTCTTTCTCGATATTGTTCAGCGGGTACGGATCGGCGGAATGTCTGGCCAGGAGCGAATGAAGCTCGCCAAGATCCAGCATCGGGATATTTAAGTCAGCGAGCGAACGAGTCACCGCGTCGCAGACAAGAATCTTTGCGCCGACCTGCTCCTGTATTCGACAGACCAGCGACTGGTCGCTTTGCACGTCCAGTGGCACAACGATCACGCCGCGGAGCAAACAGCCAAAGAAACTCACAACCCATTCGGGACTGTTCTCGGCCCACAACAATAGTCGCTCGGATTTCCCGATGCCGCGTGCTTCAAGTTCACGCGCGAACTGATAAGCCGTGCTCGCAATCCGTCCATAGGACCAGCGAGTGGTCCGTAAACCACGTCGCTGCGCAAACGCGATTGTTTCTCCTCGAGAAGTGAAGTCTTCCAGATAGCTTAGGACAGTCGTGCGCATCGTTCCGGGCGCGCCCTGGGGTTAGCTATCGTTATCGTAAATCGATTAGACGTATTTAGGAAGGTTGGGCACCAGAAGAGCGCACAGACCCGCCGCTGAAGAACTCCTGCGGCAACCGGTTCCGTGCGGGAATTCTTATTACGGGACAGGCCGGCCAGTGATCGAAATAAGCAGGCGAGACGAAAGGCTTTCCAGATCAGAACTCGATCCCTCTTTGGGCGCGAATGCCGGCTTGAAAAGGATGCTTGATCTCAGTCATCTCCGTCACGAGATCGGCCGCTTCGATTAATTCTTTCGGCGCGTCGCGTCCGGTAACTACGATGTGTAAAGAAGGTTGACGCTCATGCGCTGACCTGATCTCATTGAGCACTTCATCAACCGGAAGCATGCCGTAGCTCAAGACGTAAACGAGTTCATCGAAGACAATCAGATCGTAATCGTCGCTCCTGAGCTTCTCGACACAGAGGTCCCAGGTATTGCGCGCCGTCTTCCGATCCTGTTCAGGGTTCTGGGTGTCCCAGGTGAAGCCATCACCCATGGTATGAACTTCGATACCGAGTTTTTCTGCGGAGACATGTTCGCCATAGCGATCGTTGCGCGACTTCATGAACTGGATCATGCAGCAATGAAGCCCCTGCCCGGCGGCCCGCATCATCAAGCCGAGCGCGCAGGTGGTCTTACCTTTTCCGTTTCCGGTATGAACGATGAGCAGGCCGCGCGTTTGCTCCCGGTAATCAGCGCGACGCCATTTGTATTTGCGTTCGATGGCCATGGCCCGTAGTCAGTTGTCCGTGGTCAGTTGGAACAGGTTGACCGAAATCATTCGGCTGTCATGCAACTGACAACTGACCGCTGACTACTTTAGAGAATCTTCCGTCAAATCTTTCGCGCCGTTTGATCGCTTGATCGCATCCTGCAGCAGCGGGACGATCTGTTGCTCGATCTGTTCGCAGTTGCCTTTCAGGGTGCATCCCGCCGCGTTCCGGTGACCGCCGCCGCCAAAGCGCTCGGCGATCTTCGCAACATTTATGTCGCCTTTCGATCTCAAGCTCGTGCGATAGACACCCGGTGAAGTTTCCTTGAACAGCGCAGTCGCTTCGACTTCCCCGACGGCCAGAGGGTAATTAACGAAACCATCGGCATCTTCTTCGGCCGCATGCGTCTGCTCCTGCATGGCCAGCGTCTGCCACATCCAGGCAACCTGGCCGGTAGTATCACGCTGGGCGGTCGATAGTACGTGGCTAAGCAACTCAATTTTCGGCCATTCATAGCTGCCGAAGATAGCTTCGGCGGTCTTGGCGGGCTTTACGCCGATTCGCACCAGCTCAGAGGCAATCTTGAAGGTGCGCTCGGTCGTGTTCGAATAATGAAACGAGCCTGTGTCGGTGAGCAACGCCGTGTAGACACACTCGGCGATTTCTTTCGTGACCCGCACTCCGGTTGCCTTGCAGAGGTTGTAAATCATCTCGCCCACCGCCGCGGCCGTGGAATCGATCCAGTTAATGTGGCCGAACAGTTCCGTGGTGGAGTGGTGATCGATGTTGACGACGAACTGCTGCTTCAGGTGTTCCAAACCCGGCCGGTCGATATCAGAGCACTCAATTACGAAGACGGCATCGAAGTGCTCGGCGACTTCCGCAGCGACTCGAATCGTGCCCGCGCCCGGCAATTGCTGGTAAGCGTGCGGCGCCGGATCCCGCATGATCACTTCCGCTTCCTTGTTGAGAGATTTCAACAGCCAGAAGAGGCCCAGAGAGGAGCCGAGCCCGTCGCCGTCAGGACGTACGTGAGAGGTAATCGCAAAGCGATCTTTCTTTTCAATTAATTCAACTACCTGGCTAAGCATTTCAAGGTGAATCGTAAATCGTAAATGGTAAATAGAAGGGCGCTATTTACGATTCACGATTTACTATTCACTTCCTTTCTCCATCTCTTTCAGCAGCGCATCCACGCGACTGGCCTTTTCCTCGACGGTGTCCCGTACGAAGTGAAGCGCGGGAGTATGCCGCAAATTCAGGGCAAAGCCAAGCTGCTTGCGTACATAAGGCGCCGCGTGTTGGAGCGCCCGCAAAGCTTTAAGGTGCTCCTGCTCGTCACCCTCGACGGTGACATAGACGCTGGCATCCCGCAGATCGTCGGCAACGCGGACTTCAGTGACCGTGACCGCCGTCAAGCGCGGGTCTTCCAGCTCGTAACCAACGATCTGCGCAATCTCCTCGCGCAAGGTTTCCGCGATGCGCTCCGGGCGATGCATGTCAGAACCGCCTGCGATAGCGGGCGGTCTAACCTCCGTCTCCAAATTGGCCGCCCGCTACCGCAGGCGGTTCTGCCCTATAGCTCGGTGGCCGCGACCCTTTCGATCACGTAAGCCTCGATCTGATCGGCGACCTTTACGTCGTTAAAGTTCTCGAGTCCGATACCGCACTCGAAACCTTCGCGGACCTCGGAAACATCGTCCTTGAATCGCCGCAGCGAGGCAATGTTTCCTTCCCAGGTGACGACCCCGTCGCGAATCAGACGCGCGCGGGCGTTGCGGCGAATGGTTCCGTCGATGACCATGCAACCGGCGACGGCGCCGACTCGAGGCACGCGGAAAACTTCGCGCACATCGGCCTTGCCGAGAATCTTCTCCTTCTCGATTTTCTCGAGCATGCCGATCATCGCCGCCTTAATCTCTTCTTCGACCTTGTAGATGATCGAGTGCAGCCGGATATCGACGCTCTCTTGTTTCGCCAGGTCGTTGGCGCGCGATTCGGGACGGACGTTGAAGCCGATGATGACCACTGCGGTCGCGGCAGAACCCGCCTGAGTGGCCGAGGCCAGCAGGACATCGGATTCAGTAATCGCGCCGACGCCCGAACGAATGACTTTCACTTTCACCCGTTCAGTCGACATCTTTTGCAGAGTCGATTTCAAAACTTCGACTGAACCCTGCACGTCGGCCTTGATGATGACCAGCAGTTCCTTGACGTCAGTTTCACCAAGCGCCTCAATGCCGCGCTTGGTCGTCTTGACCAGGGTGCGCTGGCGCTCGGCTGCTTGCCGATGACTCGAGATTTGCTGCGCGCGGGTTACATCGGCGACCACCTGGAAAGTCTCGCCCGCCTGAGGCACGCCTTGCAGTCCGAGCACTTCAACCGGCGTGGCCGGCCCGGCTTCCGTCACCGCCTCGCCGCGGTCATTGAACATGGCGCGGACCTTGCCGAAGATTTGGCCTACGATAAAAGGATCGCCGACATGCAGCGTACCTTGTTGGACCAGCGCGGTCGCAACTGAGCCGCGGCCGCGATCGAGTTTGGCCTCGAGCACCACGCCCGATGCGAGTCGCGTCGTGCTCGCGCGCAAATCGAGAATGTCGGAGGTCAGCAGAATTGTTTCGAGCAGCGTATCGAGGTTCTGCTTCTTCTTGGCCGACACTTCAACCATTTCCGTCTCGCCGCCCCAGGCAACCGGATTCAATCCCTGCTGCGACAGTTCCTGCCGCACTCGATCCGGATTCGCGTCAGGTTTGTCGATTTTGTTGATGGCGACGACGATGGGCACGCCCGCCGCGCGCGAATGTTCGATCGCTTCGATGGTCTGCGGCATCACGCCGTCGTCGGCAGCGACGACCAGCACCACCACGTCGGTGGCTTTGGCGCCGCGCGCGCGCATAAGCGTGAAGGCTTCGTGACCCGGCGTGTCAAGGAACACCACGCGACGTTGCTCTTCGGGGTTGTCGGGACTGGGAACTTCGACGCTGTAGGCGCCGATATGTTGGGTAATGCCTCCCGCTTCTCCACTGGCGACATTCGTGGTGCGAATCGCGTCGAGCAGTGAAGTTTTGCCATGGTCGACGTGACCCATGACGGTGACCACCGGCGCGCGCGGCACCTCGACGTCGTCGGCGTCGGCGGCGATGAGTTCTTCGAACTCCTCTTCGGCAACCATGTCTTCGAAGGGCACAAACGTAACTGCGTAACCAAAGCGCTTGCCCAGGTCAGCAGCCACGCTATCGTCGAGCGCCTGGTTGATCGTGGCGAACACACCACGTTGCAGCAGCAGTCCCACAACTTCCTTTGGTTTGATCCCAAGTTTCTCAGCAAATTCTTTGACCGTTGACCCCTCGACCAGCCGGACGGGCTTTAAGTCACCGGAAACCTGAATACGCGCAGCGATGCGCTCTTCGAAAGTCCGATGATCCGGCGGTGGGATCAAATCGCGATCCAGTTTGCCGGTCTTTCCGTCGCCGGGTCTCTTGCCACCCCGGGTGGAACCGCGTCGTGATCGGCGCCGGCCGGCATCGGGCGGCGGAATGTAAGTAGTCTGTGGTGTCGCAGTTTCGCCCGGCGTGCCGGTGTATTCGACCCGCCCACGTGGCGTACGTTCACGCGTGCGCGGCGGCGGGGTGGCAGTGGGCGGCGGCGCGGGCGCGCGTTCCCCGGGTCGAATGCCCGCGTTTAGCGCGGCGGCAGTTGGACGAAGCACGCGGACCTGTCGTGCCGGGCGCGCGGCTGGTGCAGGCTCAACGGGCGGCGGTTCGGCGGGTGCTGCTTCCTCGGGCGGAGGCGCAACCGCTGGTGGCGCCGTGACCGGTTCCGATGCGGGCGGCGGCGCGACTTCCGGTTTCACCACGCGAACCGCGGGCGCCAGCCTGCGAACTACCTGGGCAGGCGCTTGCGGCGCGGCTATTGGCTCTTCGCTGGCGGCAACTGGTTCAGGCTCGACTGGCTCCGGCGGGGCGGCGACCTCTTCAGGCTCAGCGACCGCCGGTTCTTCCTCAACAACGGGCCTGGCGGCCTTCTTGACGACGCGGATGGCGCGTTTGACGGCCGTGTCTTTCTTGGGAAAGTACTTGTCGCGAATTTTCTCGGCAAGTTCCTTCGAAATCGAATTCGAGGGCACGCTGACGTCGACACCTTCGCGCCGCACCTCTTCGATAAGGCGCTTGGTGTCGATCTTCAGATCTTTTGCGAGATCGTACAGGCGGACTTTTGAAGTAACTGCTGACATGCGCTCCTTGCTGCTTGCGAACGTGTTGCCTCGAACACCTTCGCAGGCAGCGCCAGAGAGCGCTGCTACGAATGTGGTCGCAGGCGAGGCGCACGCTTAAAACGGCGTACGCGAACAATATTTGGCCGCCTCAGAAGCATCTCATCGCTTCTCTTCTTTCCCGGTTTCGTCCGTCGCGGCCACTTCATCGGGAGACGGAGCGAAAGATTCTTCTGCCACTGGCATCGATGACGCCTCATCTTCGACAGCGGCTTTGACTGATTCAAGATCGACGCCGGCGGGCAGGTCAGGCGCCGGAGTAACCACGTCGGGCCGCAAATCGCGTCCCGGTTCCTGCAAAACCAATTCGTCGATAGTCATCGGGTCGGCTTCAGTCAGCGCGACCGGATCGGCTGAGTATTCTGCGCGAATGTTCTGTTCCGCTGAGAAAGGCGAACCCTGCTTTACCGCTTCGTCATAACCGGCTGCGGTCATCTCGGCATTCGGCTCGACTTCGGCGGCCGGCGCGTTGGCGTCAGCCTCGATCGAGGCTGCATGTTGGTCGATTTGACTGTCACTCTCAGTCTCAGGGAATGCCGCTTCGTCGCTCGCAGACTGCAAACTTTGTTCACGCAATTGAATGACAGACTGGGCCGCCGCCAGGATGTGTTCCGCCTCATCGAGACTGACATCGAGAAACTCAACCAGATCGTCGACGGTCGTCTGCGCCAACCCATCGATGTCGGTGACGCCGTGCTCAGCCAGCGCCTCGGCCTGTTGCGGGGTGACACCTTCAATTGCCGACAGCGGCACCGGCGCGCCAGAGGCGATCATCGCGCCCATGGCCTCAGCGACTTCCTTCTTCAATTCTTCTTCGCTGCGAATGTCGATGTTCCAGCCGACCAGTTTGGTAGCGAGCCGAACGTTCTGCCCGCGCTTGCCGATCGCCAGACTGAGCTGGTCTTCATTGACGATGACTTCCATCTGGCGATTTTCAATGTCAGTGATGCGCACCTGATTCACCTTGGCTGGTGACAAAGAGTTCGCCGCGAACACGGACGGTTCTTCTGACCATTCGATGATATCTATTTTTTCGCCGCGCAATTCGCGAATGATTGCCTGCACGCGCGAGCCCTTCATGCCGACGCACGCGCCTACCGGATCCACATCGCGCTCATTCGAAACGACAGCGATCTTGGCGCGTTCCCCAGGCTCGCGAACACACGATTTGATAATGACCGTGCCGTCGTAAATCTCCGGCACTTCCATTTCGAACAGGCGCTCAAGGAGTTCAGGCGACGTGCGCGAAACTTCAATCTGCGGCCCCTTGGATTCCTTGGAAACGTTTGTGATCACGACGCGAATGCGCTCGCCCTGGTTCCATTGCTCGCCGCGCGACTGTTGAGATCGCGGCAGGATGGCTTCGAGGTTTCCCAGATCGACGATCATGTTGCCGCGCTCGAAACGCTTCACAAAGCCGTTTACCAGTTCGCCCACGCGATCGATGTATTGTTCGTAAACGTTCGAGCGAACGGCATCGCGAACTTTCTGAAAGAGAATCTGCTTGGCGGTTTGTGCGGCGATGCGGCCGAGTTCCTCCATCGGCATGGGCAAAAGCAGCGCGTCGCCCACTTCGACTTCATCACCGCCCAGTTCGCGCGCTTCATCGATGGAGAGTTCAGTCGACGGGTCGGCAACCTCTTCGACCACGACCTTCGAAGCGGATAACTCCAATCCTGATTCGGGAGTCCAATCGACCTGGATGTCCTCGCCGCCCTTGAACTGTTTTTTGGCGGCAGCGCGCACGGCTTCCTTGATCGCTTCGATTACCAGATCGCGATCGATGCCTTGCTCCTGGCACAGGGCCTCAATGTTTTGCGCAATGCTTGTACTCATTTACTTGAACGTCTTCAGCGACGATTGTTCCTAATCAACTCTCGATCAATAGCTTCGTGTTCCCGTGCCTGGCGAAACTCGCTCTCCACATCGACTTCCAGATTTGCTTTCGCGATCGACTCAAAGGGAATCTCTAAGCGCCCGCTGGTTCGATCCTCCATGATTACGTGGCCGGCTGTGATGCCGACAATCGTGCCTCGGAAATTCCGCTGGTTGCCGATTGCTGAACGGGTCTTAATCTTTGCGGCGCTGCCGGCAAACCGTTCGTAATCAGCAGGTTTATAAAGGCCGCGCTCAAGGCCGGGAGATGAAACCTCCAGCGTATAGGCCGAGTGAATAAAATCCTCGACGTCTAATACAGTGCCGATTTGCGTGCTCACTTCCGAGCAATCGTCGTGCGTTACGCCGCCGGGCTTATCAATGAACACTCTGACGACCGGGTGGCCTTCAGGACCGGCAACTTCGGTGTGGACCATCTCGAGTCCGTGGTCGATCGCAGCCTGTTGGGCAATTTCGTTAACGCGTTCTACGACTGACGATTCCATGTCCCGTTCGGAGTTCCGCCTTTAGGCGGTAATACCCCGATTGCCATTGCCGCCTAAAGGCGGGACTCCAAACCTTCGCCCAAAAGAAAAAGTGGGCCAAAACCCACCGGATAACGCATCCGAAGATCCGAGTAAGAAAATGAATTATACAGTTGGGGTGAGGTTCAGGCAAGGCGGGATCAGTTGCCTGGTTCTCTCTCCCTTTGGGAGAGGGTTACGTAGCGCCGACAACTGGAGCGCAAGCTGACTGGAGCGCAAGCGTCTCGCTTGCAATGAGCGCGAAGCGCGAATGGAAGTGAGCAACCGGGACGGTTGCGCTCTAGCAGTCTGCTGAAAAACTAATCTGGAGTGCGGCGGCTTGAGCCGCTTTCACTCTCACAATAGAAGAACAAAGCGCCGTCAAGCCGGCGCACTCCAAATTCGTAGCTCCAAATTTTGTAGCTCGCGACATACGAAAACGTTTTTCAGCAGCCTGCTAGCGGATAAATCGCAGCCTACGCCGATTTATCGTAGCGAGCCTGCTCAGATGCCGAAGGCAGCGCCGGCATGGAAAAGACGTTTGCGCCGCTGCTGAGTGCGAGACTCGAAGCCGAGCCCAGCGATGAGCGGCGCGAGCCGACGTACTGTTTTACGGCGATGGCGAGAATCAGGACCGAGGCCGCGATCCACAGCACGGACCAAAGCAGCGCCGGAATCCCGGTCGCATTGGCCATGTTGAGCGCATCGGTCGGCACGGTCGTCGCGAATGGCGACGAGAGAAAGAAAACCGTTTTCAGATCCAGCAGCGCATTTAGCACGCACTGGACCGCGAGAAAACTGACCAGGAAAGTTGCCACGCGTGCGGAAGCGAAGCGAGCTACGGCAAACAATCCGGCCGATATCAGCACGCCCGCTGCCAGCGTGAACGGCAGGCCGCTGATCGAACCCCAGGTCCCGGCCATAATTGGTTTGATGACGCCGAAAATGGTGGTCAGTGCAAACACGACCAGAGATGACCCGACCAGCACCAGTCGCGCGGCGACGGAACGCCGAATCAGCACGAGCAGTAACGCCCCATAGGTCATCGCGGTGATGTAACCGGCGCTCGAAACTATCATCTGCGAGATCACCCCACCCTGGGTGGTGTAAGTCTCGCCGCTGCCGTTCATCGCGACGCTCAGGCTCTGCACTGAGTTTCCGGTAGCCAGCGCGGCCAGCGCGTGACCGCCTTCATGAATAAAGGTGACGAAGATGCGAAATGGATAGCTGAGTATTTCGGCGAAGGGAATAAACCAGAGCGCAATGGAAAGAATTGCTGCCAGCAGCAAAGTCATTGCCTGTGGCCGCGCATCGTTGGAAAGTTGATATTTCATGTCGATACCTCGTTCGGCGAAACGGCGTCAGTACGTTCGCAACGGCGTCAGTCCTATCCGCATGAGCGGATGGACATATAAATGGGTCTCCGGTTCTTATCCAGCCGCTGACGTCAGTCGGTACTTACCAGGTTCGCTCCGCGCCACGATCGTAAACGTCGATTCGAGTTACCTTGTTCCCTGAGGATTTGCGTCCCGATGATATTCGCCTGATTTGCCTCCGGTTTTCAGTTCGAGTCGCACATCGGTGATGGACATCGACTTATCAAGCGCTTTGCACATGTCATAGATCGTCAGCGCGGCTACGGTGACGGCGGTCAGCGCTTCCATTTCAACTCCCGTCTGCGCAACCGTCGCGACTTCCGACTCGAGGTAAACGCCACTCGGTCGCAACTCCGCGCGCACATCGATGTGGGTCAATGGCAAAGGATGACAAAGCGGGATGAGAACGGCAGTCCGTTTAGCGGCAACGATTCCCGCAATTCGCGCAGTTTCAAGCGGATCGCCTTTGGGCGTCTGATGCCGCCCGATTGCCTCCACAGCTTGCGCCGACATGACTACCTGCGCCGAAGCGATGGCCCGCCGCGCCGTGGCTGACTTGTCCGTCGTGTCGACCATTTTCGCGCGCCCGTGTTCGTCAAGGTGGGTAAGTTGACTCATGGTTTTGACTGCAACATACCGTGCACAATCAGGGTGTTGCCTCCCAGCAGAACTTCCTTCGAAGCCAGTTCTTCGGTCCATCGCTCCGTGCGCTTTTGCTTCGGAGTCAGTTGGCAGACAAGTTTGATGATGGCCACGATGGGCCAGTAAGCCCAGGTCCTGGTTTTCGGCTTGTCGCGATGCACGCTGAGAATTTGGAACCCGTGCTTCTCCAGAATGTAACGCAGCTCAGAATAGCCGATCGGATTAACGTGCGCGGCAATCTCAACGCGGTCGTCGTATTCGGCCTGCAACCGCTCTGCTGCCGCGCGGGAGATCGGTTTGAAGTGTGAAGTGTAGCCATGGAGCAGCCATTTCAGGCGCTCTTCGATATTTAAAATGTTGGGCACGCTGACAATCAAATGGCCGCCCGGCTTGAGCACGCGCGCGAACTCGCGCATTGCCTGCTGCGGGTTCTCGATGTGCTCCAGTCCTTCGAGACAAGTTACATATTCAAATGATCGATCAGTGAACGGCAAGTTGGCGTCGAGGTTTCCCCGGTGAATATCGACGCCATCGAGTTGGAAGATCTCCGGGTAGAGATCGCAACAGCGCACCTCAAATCCGGCGTCAATCAAACGCGCGGCCAGCGCCCCTTCACCCGCCGGAACATCCAGCAGCGCTCCGCGCGGCAGGTCTTGCAAGATGCCAATCACCGTATCATGAATTGCCTGGTGGGCGAGCGGAGTTGGTTCCGCCTTGCGATTCTGGCCCAATGATGGTGTGGGGCTGGCCATGCTTTTTCGGGCGAGCATAGCAGAATTATAATGACGCGAGAATCGGAAGCTATGCGGCACACAATCTTCCAGCCAGGAACGCGGGCAGCCTGGCTCTTGCTGTTTCTGTTCGTCCCACAGGCGATCGCGGCTCAGGAGCCGGCTAAAACTCTGGAATGGGAAGACCATCACAACATAAATAGCGGCAGGCTCGACCTGCCGTGGTCAAGGCGAATTGAAGAAATTGAATTGGAAGATATTCTCATTGACGGCAGGTCCATTCTCATCGGCGAACCATTTGTTGGCGATATTCGAAATCTGACGTTTCGAGTCAAAAACATTTCTGATGGACCCATTAGTTTCGTACAAATCACCCTTACGCTTCCGGAAGTGAAGGTCCCGCCACAGATACCATTTGTGCGAGCTGGTGATATCAAAACTCAAAAGTCTTTGCTGCCTGGGGATGAAGCGGAACTGAAGATTCCGGATCGCAAACTTTATGATTGGGTAGCGGACACTGTCGCGCAACAGGGTAGAGAGTTGAAGAGCATCAGGAGAGCCGCGATCGACGTCGTGATAATCGTCTCCCAAAAAAGCGGGCAACTCCCGGGCGGCTGTGTCAAGATGCGTGACCCGCGAAACGAGTGTCAGCCAGGACCTTAGGCAGATGCCGGCAACCGCACAACTCTGACCGCGCTTCCGTTTTCGATAAACTTCATTCCTGCAGGCACATTGATTGAGTGCCGTCGCTTTTGCAAACGCCACAAAATCCGCAGACGCTCCCGACTTCAAAGGCTCGGCAAGCAGGGTCGGTGGTTTCTATCTTTCAAGCGGACCAGCGATCAATACGGTGACTCGGATTTTGTTTGCGTTTCGGGAGCATGCACAGAATAATCTCAGCGACAAACGGATGAGATGAAGCTTTAAGGGCCAAAGGCATCATCAACGAAAACCTCGGCCTGTCGAAAATTACTAGGGCGCAGGTGTTGATCTCTTACGTCACTTTTGCAGATGGACCGACGGTGGCCAGCGATTGTTTGCGGACTTTGGAATCAAGGAACAGATGTCCCTATGGGCCGCCGTAACCTCCCCCGTCAGGCTGGGAGGCTGACGACACGAACAACACTTCTGGCTGCGATCATGCCAGCGCCTGCCGGAAGATTTATCAGTGCCGTCGCTTTCGCAAACGCCACAAAATCCGAAGACCCGCCCCACTGCAAAGGCTCGGCCAGCAGAGTTGCGTTTTCGTCGGTCCGCAAAATTGCCGGCAGGTAACTTTCCCGGTCGAGCGAGCCCTTTATATCGCGTGCGAGCACGGCGTGCTCGTGAGGCAAAGTTATTTCTGTTGCTCCTTGCATGGCACGCAGCGCGGCGCGCGCGAATAAGTTAAAAGTGACCGCCACCGAAACCGGGTTGCCGGGTAGTCCGAATACGAGGGTCTTTCCCAGACGCGCGAAAACTGTCGGTTTTCCCGGCCGCAGGGCGACGCGTTCAAAGAAGATCTCCGCTCCCAGTTCCTTCAAGGCCGCTTTAGTGAAATCGTAAACGCCCATCGACACGCCGCCGGAGGTTATCAGCATGTCTGAGCGTTCCGCGGCCTGGCGAATATTTCGTTTCAGCTCTTCGGTGTCGTCACCGGCAAGCGGCAATCGTTCAACTATCGCGTTCGACTGCGCCGCATAAGCTTCGATGGTGTAGTTATTCGAGTCGCGAATCTGATCGCGCGCGGGTTTTTGGTGGACGTCAACCAGTTCGCTGCCGGTGGCCATGACAGCGACACGCGGCCGCCGGCCAACTTTGATGTGCCCATATCCAAAGGACGCCAGTGTCGCAATCATCGCCGCGTTGATTTGTTCGCCCGCGTGCAGCACCGTTTCGCCGGCTTTGATTTCACTTGCACGTGGCACGATTGATCGGCCTGTGCTAACCGGCTCGAGAATTTCGACGCTGTCTTCGTCTTCCCGGGTTAACTCAACCTGCTGGACAGCGTCCGCTCCTTTAGGGACCGGAGCGCCGGTCATGATGCGAACAGCTTCACCGGCTTTCATTTCGTGGTGCCAGCCGGCGCCGGCGGCGGATTCACCGACAATCCGCAAGCGCGCGGGGGACTGCACCACATCATCAGCGCGAACTGCGTAGCCATCCATCTGGGCCCGATCGAATGGCGGCAGATCCGTATCGGCAACGACCGGTTCGGCCAGTATCCGATTTACAGACTGAGCCAAAGGCACGTCTTCGATCTCGATCTTAGGCGTCTGCCGAAGAACAATCTCAACTGCCTGGCTGACTGGAATCATGTTAGCGAAAGTCTAAAAGCAAAAGCGGTTACTCTTCAA
>JBKPEE010000197.1:0-5060 GCA_046728235.1 Acidobacteriota bacterium | reverse complement strand
GAACTGAGATAAGTTCTGGCCTCCCAAAGTTCCGGAAAGAATTTCTTATCGAGGGTCGTCTGCAAATAGCCGATGCCTTCGGAACCGCCGGTACCTTTTTTGGCGCCGACCATCCGCTCAACCATCTTGATATGATGCGATCGCCACAGCGAAAAATACTCGTCATGTTCGAGCAACATTTCAGCCAACTGGTACTCCTGATAAAACTTGTCCATGTGGGTCATGAGCTCGATAATCGCCCGCGCGCGCCTTCCGTAGTGCGAGCGCCGTTCCTTCGCTTCACGCGGCGCATCGCTCGCCGGACTGTCAAACCCACGGCGGCGCAGCAAGGCAAAGAAAACTTCCGACAGCGACGGCGCATGCAGGCGCGCCGCCAATCGCTGATGCGCAAAATCATCGCCGGCGAATTCGCGCAGGATTGCCTGGCTCTTCAGACCTGAAGAAAATTCGATCTCGCGAAACTGCATCGATTGAAAGCCGCTTGCTGGATTGAGTTCGTCTCTGAATCCGAGAAAGCGCAGCGGACTCATGGTCTCGAGAATATGGATCTGCGCGATCAGCAGCTTTTCGATCTCAACGACGCGACGCAGCGCCTGGGCGGCCTCAATTGCGCGGTCCTCTTTCATCAGGGCAATGGCCGCGTCAATCTCATGCAGGATTTGCTTGAACCAGAGCTCGTAAGCCTGATGAACCGTAATGAACAGTAGCTCGTCGTGCTGCGCAGGCGACGAGAGGCAGCTCTGCAGACCGATCAGCTCCGGCACACGCAGGTATTTGTTGTATGACAGGGGCGCGTTCTTACCGTAATCGTTGGCCATCTTATTTTAAGTTCGAGGGAATTCGGGCATTTCTCGCACGCGACGGGCCTGGGCCAGGTGACGCTCGCCGTGAAGCACCGTAATCACAAATGCGTCTGCCAGACTGTAGCGGATCAAAGGCGTGACTGGTGAACGCAGCCGTGCCTTATCGTAATCAATACCTGCGGATCGCTTTACGAAATCGATAAACCTCGTGTGCGCGTCCAGAAATAGATCGAGCGACTGCGGGATGTTCGAACCCACCGCCGGGCGAAACACCTTCGGCGCTCGCAACTTTCTGCTGGTCGCAGGGTCAACCGCTTTCGCGAGCCAGCCGCCCATGAGAGTTGGCTTATAGACGGGCGCCGTATTTGCGGCCGGCTTCCTGCGCGCCTGCTCAAGAGCAGCATCGAAATACTTTTCGAACTGATTGGTTGCGATTGCAAGATGTGCCAGGCACTGCGCAATGCTCCATTGTTCGGGCGCAGGTTTCCAGTTGAGTTGCGCTTCGCTGAGACCCGCCGTCACCGCGCGCGCAAGTTCGTTGTTCCCTTCTGACGCGCCAATGACCTGGTTTAACAGATCCGCCGAACCGATAAACTGATTCATAATGCCCTCGGTTTCAGAGTTTCACCTCCGCCCCGGGAAAACCCGGAACTCCAAAATCAAAACGCGGCGCCGACCTTCTCTGCGGTTTCGTACGCGCGGGTGTCGCGAATCTTCTTCATCTCTGCGACGACCAATTCCAACTCTTCATCCGTCGTGTAGAAATGCGGCGAAATGCGCACGCCGGCGCCAGGCCGATAATCAACGATGAATTCACGGCGCACCAATTCTTTCGTGATCGCGGCCGCGTTATCGTCCCACACAGTGATGGTGCCGCCGCGTTGTGCGGGATCGTTCGGACTCGTTACGCGAAAACCCGCCTCTGCCGCTAATTCAATCAAGTGTTGAGTCTGTCGCACACTCTTCTCACGAATGGCTTCGACGCCGATCTGGTTAATGATTTTGTAGCCTGATTCCGCCGCGTACAAAGCCGGGATGGCCGGCGAGCCGTGCAGAAATCGCATTACATTCGGCGCATAGTGCATTTCAGTTTCAAACGCAAACGGATGCTCGTGGGCCATCCAGCCAGTCGTCTTTGGTTGCAGTTGATCGATCAAGTCCGGACGCACGTAGAGATAACCCGCGCCCGGTCCGCCGCAAAGCCATTTGACTGATCCGCCGGTGGCGAAATCGACCTGCAACTCCTGCACGCTGAAGGGCACTGTGCCCGCCGATTGGTAAGTGTCGAGCACGACCATGGCGCCCACTTCATGCGCGCGCTCAGTAATCGCTTTCGCGTTCTGGAGGAACGCACTCTTAAAAAGCACGTGCGAGATCGGAACCAGCAGCGTCTCTTCATCAATCGCCGCGAGCATTCTTTCGATGGGAATCGTAATCCCGTCGTCTGACTTAACCGTTTCGATCCGCAAGTTATGCGCGCGCGCATGGGCCGCATAGACATACATGACAGAAGGAAAATTCAATTCCTCGCAGACGATCTTGTGGCGTTTCGAGTTGGTTTCCAGCGGCAACAGGCATGACAGAATCAACGACTGGCAGATCGAGACATTCTGATGCATCACGACCGTGTGATCGTCAGCCCCAATAATGCGGGCGATTGCATTTCCGGTCGTCACCGGCATGTCCCACCAGCCTTCGGCCCAGGCCCGCACGCCACGAGTGGCCCAGACTTCCGCATACTCATGCAAACGGTCGTAAGTCGCGCGCGGCATCGCGCCCAGACTGTGCGAAATCAGGTAAACAGTCTTTTCCAGGATAGGAAATTCAGAACGCCATCTAAGAAGGTGGTCGGTCATGGAGTCGAGCCCTGCAAACCCTTTAATTTATCACATGAAGTTCGGGGTACCGCCTTGAGGCGGAAACAAATAGCCGATCCGGTCGCATCCACCACCCCGGTCCGCTCCCGGTTTCGGACACTATGTTAAAGTCAACGCGCGATGTGGAAGTTCGCCCACCCAATCAAGCATGCGATTCTCGATACACGTTGGCCCACCACCCAGGAAGCGTCCCAATCTCTCCTGTTCCAGCCGATTAAGGTTGGTCCGTTGACGCTGGCCAGTCGCACCTGGGTGCCCGCGATGGTTCCGTGGCGTGCGACTGAGGACGGACTTGTCACCGCGGACAATCTTGATTGGTACCGCAGGTTTGCCGCCGGCAGGCCCGCGGCTTTGGTTGTCGAAGCGACTGGCATTCGCGATATCCCCAGCGGTCCGCTACTGCGCATCGGCCATGATCGATTCATTCCGGGATTAAGGCAGTTGGTCGAGACCGTGCGTGAAGCGAGCCAGGGCCAGACAAAACTCTTCATTCAGATGATCGACTTCCTGGCCGTCAAGCGGCGCCCGGATCCGGACAAGTTTTTTCAGCGTTTCCTGCGCATAACTAATGATCACCGCCAGCGCCTGTTTGAATTGTCAGGCGACACGTCGTGGAAGAAAGCCGATGAAGCTCGCGTGCGGGAATTTCTGGCTCAAGCCCCTGAGGACGCTATTGAGCGCGTACTCGACAAACGCGAACTGGAATCACTTCGCTTCGGTTACCGGGAGCGGGTCACAGATACCCACTTGCCGCATATCAGGGAGTTGCCCCGAGTACTGCCCGGGATCTTTGCTGACGCCGCCGGGCGCGCGCGGGAAGCAGGTTTTGATGGGGTGGAACTTCATTACGCGCACGCCTACACGATGGCGGGTTTCCTGAGCGCGCTTAACAATCGCAGCGATGACTATGGTGGTCCACGCGAAAATCGCGTGCGATTGCCGCTCGAGGTCTACCGCGCGGTGCGCGGAGAAGTCGGCTATGAATACGTTTTGGGCGTGCGCTTTCTCGCTGATGAAGTGATCGCCGGAGGCAATCGCATCGACGATGCGATTTACTTCGGAGTTGAGTTCGCGCGCGCCGGTTTCGACTATCTTTCCATTTCGAAAGGCGGCAAGTTTGAAGACGCCGAACAGCCGAAGGTGGGCCAGGCTGTTTATCCCTACACCGGCCAGAGCGGCTACGAGTGCATGCCGACGACACTGTCCGATGAACGCGGTCCATTCGGTCGCGCCCTGCCTCTGGTGAGGCAGCTCAAGCGCGCGGTGAATGAAGCGGGATTCAAAACGCCAGTAGTCGCCACGGGCGGCATCACGACGTTCGATCAAGCTGAGGCGATCCTGCAAGGCGGCGACGCCGACATTATCGGTATGGCCCGCCAGGCGCTGGCTGACCCTGACTGGTTCCGCAAAGTACAATCGGGACATGGCGACAAGGTGCGTCGCTGCACCTATACGAATTACTGCGAAGCTCTCGATCAAGCGCATCGCCAGGTGACGTGCAAACTCTGGGACCGGAAGCAACTTGATGAACCGGGCATTACGATGTCGGCTGATGGCCGGAAAAGATTGGTCGCGCCGGGGTGGAAGGAATAAGATTCGCGGTTAACCAGTTACAGAACCGCGAGCTACACGTCCATGTCAGAACCGCCTGCAGTAGCGGGCGGGCCTTCTGTTTCGTAACATCCAGCTAATGCAGCGAACTGGCCCGCCCGCTACCGCAGGCGGTTCTGACATGAAAGGAGGTCTTTAACCAATGACGGATCAAAATGAATTCAGGAAGGTCTTTGATGAGCTGAAATTTATCTTCAAACCTTACGAAAAGAAAATGGACGTGGCGCACGATACCGACACGGAGTATTGGCTTAACACGCGCTACCTAATGAAGAACAAACAACCTTTGGCTTTCGGCGGTGTGCGGTTGGGCAAGAGCTACGTAAGCTTTCATCTAATGTCCGTATACGCTTCGCCAGAGCTGTTAAGAAACACCTCTCTGGAACTCAAGAAGCGCATGCAAGGCAAGTCATGTTTCAACTTTAAGGAAGTTGATAAGAAACTGTTTAGTGAACTCAAAACCCTGACCAGGGACGGGGCGGCGAAATTTAGTGATCAGAAATTTATTGAAAACCTGAGAGCTATCCAGGGAGGCTCGTAGCGGCGCGGTCCTTTGGGAATCAATCCTGGGGTCAGGGAGGATTAAGTTCTCGCCAACTAGCCGCAGACTGGTTTCACTGCGCGATTATCGGATCAGTTCCTGATACGAATGGCTCACTAGCCTGAAACGACAATCTGATTGTCAACTGATTTCACGCCTCGAACCGCCTTTACTATCTGTTCAGCCTTCGCCTTTGTAGCCTCCGAATTGACGGTTCCAGTCAAGACT
>JBKPEE010000196.1:0-10684 GCA_046728235.1 Acidobacteriota bacterium | reverse complement strand
GTTTTGGCCCGCCCGCTACCGCAGGCGGTTCTGACCTAGTGTTTGAAATGCCTGACGCCCGTAAAGACCATTGCGATGTTGTGTTCATCTGCGGCGGCGATCACTTCCTGGTCGCGGACTGAGCCACCTGGTTGTACCACGGCCACGATGCCGTGTCTGGCCGCTTCATCGACACCATCACGAAAAGGGAAGAACGCGTCTGAAGCCATCACTGCGCCGGCGATCGGAAGTTGTGCGCGCATCGCGGCAATCTTTACTGAATCGACGCGCGACATCTGACCGGCGCCCACGCCGACGGTCTGTTTGTCGTGCGCATAGACGATGGCGTTCGATTTTGTATGTTTGCAGACTGTCCAGGCGAAGAGCAGATCGTCAATCTCATTTTCAGTTGGTGCGCGCTTCGTCACGATTTTCAAATCGTCTCGGTGCAATTGGTGGGTGTCGCGCGTTTGCACGAGCATGCCGCCGGAAATCTGTTTGTATTCTAAACCTGGGGTGCCTTTCGCTTCTCCGGTGCTTAACACCCGAAGATTTTTCTTTGACTTTAAAACCCCGAGTGCCGCTTCACTGTAATCCGGCGCGATGATCACCTCGATGAAAATTTCAATGACGGCGCGGGCAGCCGCTTCATCGACGCTACGATTAAAAGCGACGATGCCGCCAAAGGCCGAGACGGGATCGCAGGCGAGGGCGCGGCGATACGCCTCTTCGGCTATTGCGGCCAGTGCGACGCCCGCCGGATTCGTGTGTTTGATGATCGCGCAGGCCGATTTCTCGAAGTCGCAGACTAGTTGCCATGCCGCATCGGCATCGACGTAGTTGTTGAAGGACATTTCCTTCCCGGAAAGAACTTTGGCGTTGGCGACGCCGTCGTCCCAGCCGGCGTCATACAATGCAGCCTTCTGATGAGGGTTTTCGCCGTAGCGCAAATCTTCTTTCTTCTGCAGCAGAACGACCCCGCGTTCTTCGAGCGAGCTCATTCGACGCTGGGAAAATACTCTGTTGAAGCTGGCACCCCCGCCTCCGCCACCCATGATGCCATGCGAATGCGTGGTTCCCTCACCAATTTCGAGCAGCGGCCGAGTCAGATAACCGGAAATCCTCATGTCGTACATCGCCGTAAGGTTGAACGCGTGGCGTGCCAGCTTAAGCCGAGTTTCCCGGCTTAGGCCTCCATCGTTCCGTTTCATCTCGTCAATGATTGCCGGGTAATGCTCTGTCGACACTAGAACAGCAACATCACGAAAGTTCTTGGCGGCAGAGCGGATCATGGCCGGACCGCCAATATCGATCTGCTCAATCGCCTCGTTCAGCGTGGGAGCACCCGTCATGATCGTCTGCTCGAACGGGTAGAGATTGATGACTACCATGTCGATTGGCTCGATCGAATGCGCGCGCATGGCTGCGACATGGTCTGCATTATCACGCAAGCCGAGTAGTGCGCCATGAATCTTTGGGTGCAGAGTTTTTACCCGGCCGTCCATCATCTCAGGAAATCCCGTTACCTCTGAGACTTCAACCACGTCGATGCCGCCGTCGCGCAGTGTCTTTGCAGTGCCTCCGGTGCTGATGATTTCGACGCCGAAAGTTTTTAGTTTGCGCGCGAAGTCAACAATGCCGGCTTTGTCAGACACGCTCAAGAGCGCGCGGCGGATTTTCCGCAATCCCTGATTATTGTTTTGAGTCATGAAGGTGGTGTCGGTAACTAAGCCCGCATAGATTACCAACAATGACTGCGAAGCCAGAAGCGCAGAAACAGGTTCTGTAGTCCTAATTTTGAAATACTTCAGGTCTTGGAAATTCTGGCCTGGGAATGGAGTTCAAATGCGATCCACGAAACCATACGAAACACACGAAGAATACCAAGGTTCGTGATATTTCGTGTGAATTTGTGGATCGTGAGCTTCGTTGAGTCAGAATCGATCCACGAAACCACACGAACCGACACGAACACACCACACTTCAACTCGCTTGGAAACGAGCCAAATCAAGGATGCGCCGTTGTGCGCGCCTAGAAAAGGAAGCGTCCAAAGAACAGGATGCTCAGGATGATGAGGATGGTAATGACGATGATTTTTACGAGACTCATAATCGTCACCTCAGAACCAATCGATGCTGTGATTCTAAGGTCGCGCCGTGAGGAGTGTCAATAAGCTCTTTGTAAACTTTTTGTTAATTCATCCTGATGGAGAGAGGTCTATTAAAATGAACAATTTACCAGCTACGACGCCTGGCGCTGCGACGTCCAGGGAGGTTTCGAGATGACGGTTATGAGCCCTCCCTCGCCGTTCGTCCGGCTACTGCTACCTCTTTGAGCTAGCGCCAATCGTCTATGAGATAAACTGCTGAGCGGTTGTAGCCCGCTTCGTTGGGGCGGCTCATGACCACACCCTGGATGTCGGTGCGAAAACCGCGGGCCAGCATCTGCCGGTAGGCTTCGTGACGCGCAGTATTCACGCCCGCAAACAGTCGCGTAAGATTGCGATTCGCCGCCATCTGTTCGCATGCGTCCAGCAGATGCGCGAAATCCTGGTCCGCTGCTGCGCCGGAGCCGACCCCGCCGAATTTGATGTAACAGGTTCCGCTGCCGGCTTCGGTACCAGGACCGCAATGGCAAACCGCCAGGCCCGCCAACTGATCGCCTCTCCATAGCAGCACGGTGTCGCCGAGATTCTGGTTCGCGACTGCGTCGATTTCACCTGTGAGATCGAGCCCTCCATAAATCGAATCTGTTAATTGACGACACGCGGTGATGATGTTCTCGCGTTCATTCGCTGGTGCTTGAGAAAATGTGGACCACTCTGCATCGCTGGTTCTGCTTGCGACCGATTTCGACATGAGCGCAGTCAGGAATCTTGGCCAGAACCCGAACTTTTGATAGAGCCCGACGTGCTTCTGGCTGTGCGGGAAAGTGAAAAGACCGGCGTGCTTCGTGCCCCATCCATTGAATAGATCGATGATAGGTTCCATCAAGCGTTTGGCGACGCCTCGATCCCAAAACTCAGGATGAATTGTCAGCGGCCCAAAGAAGCCGACGCTGCCCCAGTTGGTGGCAAAGTTCGAACCAACCAGCCGGCCGTCAGCTTCCGCAGCGAACGCGGCAGTTGGATTCGCGCGCCAACGCGTGCGGACATAATCAGCATCGCCCATAAATTGCGTCGGTTCCGGCAGTCCAATAAAAGTGCCGAATGCCAGACGCATGATATGGTCTGCCACATCAAGATCATTTTCCCGGAGTGGCCGGACCGTGATATCCAGTTTCGCAGTGTCTTCCAGTTTTGATTCAGGTTTCATAATTGCTCCTTCTCTTGAATAATGCCCCGTCTTGGGAATTCATCATTGAAGTGCTTTCAGCTGCCAGGGGTTATGAATGAGTAAAAGACCGCGTCTTTGCTTCGTGTAATTTCGGGGTCTCAATTCCTTTGACGATCGCGACCTGAAAGGGAACTTCGAACCACGAATTCACACGAATTGAGGTGCGTCTTTCCTAACCTTCTGTCGCTTTCGCGCGAGCTGCAGCCCGGCGGGCGACGCCGCTCTCAACCCATTCGTAGACCATCGGGAGAATGACGATCTTGATCGGACGAGTTACCAATCCGCCGACCACCACGATCGCCAGCGGTTTTTCGATCTCGGCGCCTGTTCCTGAAGAAATGATAAAGGGAATCAGGCTGATGCTGCCAATCAAGGCGCTCAACAATTCTGCGCGCAGGCGAACGCTGGCGCCGGTGATTACGGCGTCCTGCAATTCGTAACCGCGGTCGCGCAGTTTATTGATAAATGACACCATCACCATACCGTTCTGCACGGCCACGCCGAAAACGGCGATGAAGCCGACGATGGCCGGCACGCTCAAGGGAAATCTGGAAATCAAAAGCGCCGTGGTGCTTCCCACCAGGGCGATGGGAATATTGAAAATAATGGTGAGCGTGTTACGTAGTGAGTTAAAGCACGAATAGATCAGCACGAACACCAGCAGCAGCGCGATCGGAATCGCAATTAGCAACCTGCGGATCGCCTGTTGCGCATTCTCAAACTGGCCGCCCCAGGTCACGAAGTACCCGGGGGGCATTTTGACCTGCAGCGCCACTGCCTGTTGTGCATCGTGCACGAAGCTGCCGATGTCGCGTCCCTTAACGTTGCACATGACAACTTCACGCCGCAGAGAATTCTCGCGCGTTACCAGCGAATCACCGCTCGACAACTTGAAAGACGCTAATTGGCCCAGAGGGATCTTGCCGCCTATGGGCGCCGCCACCAGAATGTCGCCAAGTTTATCGACTTGATTGCGGTAATCTTCTTTCAGGCGCACGAAGATAGCAAAGCGGCGCTGGCCTTCGAGCACATCGGTGGCTTCATCGCCGCCGATGGCGATCTTTGCCACCTCGAGCACATCGGCAATGTTCAGTCCGTAACGCGCGATGCGATCGCGGTCCACGTCGATCTCGAGATGTTCTTCTCCGGCCGACTGTTCCACGGCCAGATCTTCGACTCCGCGCACGTGGGACACCGCATCCCGGATCTGATCGCCGAGGTTCCGCAGGGTGTCCTGATCTTCGCCAAAGATTTTTACGGCGATCTGCGCGTTGATGCCAGAGATGAGTTCATCATTGCGCGTCTCAATCACCTGCGAGAAGTTGAACTTCACACCCGGAAAACCTTCGACGCGATTGCGCATCGCATCGACCAGCGCGTCCTTGGTTTTGGCGGTGACCCATTGGTTCTTAGGTTTCAGACGCACATAGAGTTCATCGTTACTGACGCTTTCGGGATCGCCGCCCAGTTCTGCCCGACCAATCTTGGCGACGACAGTTTCAACTTCGGGAAACGAGCGTAATGTCTTTTCAATCTGGGAAGAGACCTCGACCGCGCGTGAAAGCGAAATGCTTGCAGGCATAGTCGCGCGTACCAGCATGTTGCCCTCATCGATTGTCGGCAGGAATTCGCTGCCCAGAATGAATACGTCTGCCACGCTCCAGACCAGCAGCAGCGCTGCGATTGTCAGCGTCAGCACCCGGTGCCGGATGGCCCACTTGAGGACCGGAACGTAAATCTCCTTGAAGAAATTTATGATTGGGTTTGGTTTTGCCGGCCCCTTTTTCAGCCGCAGCCACAGGGCGCAGAGCATGGGAGCGATGCACAACGCCATCAGCATCGATCCAATCATCGAGAAGGTGACGGCATAGGCCAGCGGTTTGAATAGTTTCCCCTCGATCCCCTGCAATGTGAATACGGGCAGGAATACAGCAATGATGATCAAAATCGCAAAGAACATCGGCCGCCCGATCTCCTGGGCGGCGACCAGAATCGCGGCGCGGGTCGAATGTTCGCGATGTTCCTCCAGGTGGCGATAGATATTCTCGACCATCACGACCGTCGCATCGACCATCATCCCGATGCTTATGGCCAGGCCGCCGAGCGACATTAGATTTGCCGATTGTCCCCAGTACCACATCAGGATGAACGCGACCAGCATGCAGAAGGGAATGGCGGCGGCGGTGATGAACGAGCTGCGGAAGTTGCCGAGCAAGAGGACGAGAATGATCAGCACCAGCAATTCGCCTTCGATCAGCGACTCGACTACCGTGTGAACACTGTTGTCCACCAGTTCGGCTTGATCATAGAAATCGACGATCTGCACCCCGGGCGGCAGAGCCTTATTAATCTCCGCAACTTTTTCCTTGATGCGATCGATGACTTGTTTTGTGTTTTCGTTGATGCGCTTGAGGACGATGCCGGTCACGACTTCGCCTTGCCCGTCTTTGGTAACTGCGCCCTGACGAAGCTCGTTGCCGATCTGGACCGTGGCGACGTCGCTGACGCGAATCGGGGTGCCTCCGCGCGAGTCGAGCACGACGTTATTGATGTCCGCGATGTCTTTGACTAACCCCAGGCCGCGCACCACGTATTGTTCGTCGCCGTGCTCGATGAAATTCGCGCCGGTATTTTGATTGTTGGCCTGAATTGCATCGAAGAGGGCTTTGAGGGTGATGTTGTAGTTGACCAATGCCTGCTGGTCCACGATGACCTGATACTGCTTCACATCGCCGCCAAAACTGAGCACATCGGCTACGCCGGGCACGGTTCGCAGCTGCAACTTTACGATCCAATCCTGAATCGTGCGCAATTCCTGGTTGCTCTGGCCTTTGCCGACAATTTGATAGAGATAGATCTGACCGGTGCCGGTGGTGATCGGGCCCATCGTAGGTTCGAACCCGGAAGGAATATTCTCTTTAGCGTCCGCCAGCCGTTGGAAAACCTGCTCGCGCGCGAAGTAAATGTC
Organism: Acidobacteriota bacterium; assembly: GCA_046728235.1. Lineage (GTDB taxonomy): Bacteria > Acidobacteriota > Blastocatellia > Pyrinomonadales > Pyrinomonadaceae > UBA11740. The sequence goes on along the minus strand of JBKPEE010000196.1, from coordinate 4,401 downwards.
CGTTTCGTCGCTGAAGTAGACGGTAACTACCGACAAGCCGAATTTCGATTCTGACTCGACCCGGGTGACGCCTGAGATGCCGTTCATCTCGTTCTCGATGGGAAAGGTGATCTGTCGCTCGATCTCTTCCGGAGCCAGGCCTTCTGCTTCAGTGTCGATCTCAACCTGGACCGGTGTGACATCGGGAAAGGCGTCGACATTCAAGCGACGCAAGGCGAGAATTCCTCCGCCGACGATTAGCATCGACACGACCGCGACCAGCAGGCGCTCGCGATAGAAGAAGGCAATGAAGTTGTCGGTCATCGATTGTTTTTTGGAGTGCGGCGGCTTGACGCCGCTTTTTTATATGGGCAACTAAATTTGTCTCTCAAGTTAGAAAAGCGGCGACAAGTCGCCGCACTCCATACTCACTGTTCCGGTTTGCTCTGTTGCAGCAGCAAGTAATTTCCCTTGACGACCACCCGGTCTCCGCCGTTCAATCCATCAACTATCTCCACTCGATCGCCGTTCTGGATTCCCACCTGGACCTGCCGTTCCTTATAAGCATTGCCGTCGGCGACAAAGACGACTTTCTTCCCGCCATCATCAAGCACCGCCGCTTGCGGGACCGAAATGGCAGTGCTGTTTACATCGGTAATTATTTCGACGTTGGCGAACATATCCGGCTTAAGCCGCCCGTCGGAGTTAGGAACTTCCGTCCGCACCTTGACCGTGCGCGAGTCGGGGTCGACAACGCTGTTGACAAAGATGACCTTTCCGGAAAAGGTCGTCCCGGGAAATGCCGTGACCGTCAGCTTCACGCCCTGCCCCACCCGCACGCGTGGCAAATCCTTTTCGAAAACATTTGCGTCGACCCAAACGCGCGACGGGTCGATGATCTTGAAAACGTTCGCGTCGGTGCCGACGGTCGCACCGATAGTGGCGTTGCGTTCGACGACGACGCCGTCGATTGGTGAATTGAGCGCAAAAGTCGCTGCCAGTCCCGGCTTGCTTCCCAGCGCGTCGATGGCCGCGTCGTTGAGACCGAGGATCAGTAAGTGGCGGCGCGCCGCCGTGAGCGTAGCTTTTGTCGACGCGGCATTGTTTTCCGCCGTAGCCTTCGCGACTTCCAGATCGTGCTCGGCCGACTGCAGGTTCTTTCCCGGCACGACTGTCTTTTCATAAAGAGTTTTGGTGCGGTCGTATGTTTGTTGGGCCAGTTTGATTTCGGCAGCTGCAGAACGTTTGGCATTTTCCGAGTCGGCAAGTGCCTTCAGATAATCCGCCTCAGCCTGGTCGATGTCCGCCGATTCGAGCTCGGCCAGTTTCTGTCCCTTCCTGACCTTGCTGCCCTGACCGGCGTAGAGCCTGACGATCCGGCCTTCGTTCACGGGACCAATGACTGCAGTGCGATCTTCCGGCACCAGAATTTTTCCGGTGGCGGTGACCACGCCAGAGATAGGGGCCGCGGTGACTATTTCGGTTTCGATTGCTTTATCTGCCGCTGATTGGACCACGGCCGGCGAAGCCGCGGTGGCGGCTGACGGCGACGATCGTTTGCAGGCTCCGCATAATGCGGCGGCGGCGATGAGGGCGATGAATACGGTCCTGGGTTGAGACATGGTCGAAGATCCTTTCGCTACTTTACGAGCGGCGTTGCGGTTGCCAGTTCGAGATCGAGCAACGCTGAGCGGTAATCAAAGAGCGCCTGGTAAAAAGCGGCCAGCGTGTCGCGCCGCGTGCGGATGGCGTCGAGCAGGTCGAGGATCGAACTCTCGCCGGCCTTCAACGAATACTCGGTCAGGTTTTGAATGTCGTTGACTTTAGTCAGGACACCGGTGCGATAAAGCTCGACGCGACGCCTTTGCAGTTGCAGGGCGATCAGCGCCTTGTCTACGTCGCTGATGATCTGGTTGGTAATCAGCGCTTCCTGATTCAGCGCTTTTTCTTTTTCAATTCGCGCCTTGGCGCGCTCGCCCTGGTTGCGATCATGAACTGGCAGGGTGACACCGACGCCGAACGTATAGTTGCTGGTGCCGCCCGGCACTTCGGTTATTCCCGCGCCTAAGTTCACGTCCGGAATGCGCTGCGCATCCTGCAGGCTGATCGAGGTGTCTGCGGCTCGTTCAGCCAGCTTCGCGGCTTTCAGATCAGGGCGCGCCGCCAGTGCCTTGTCGCGCAGGTCGGCGAAGGTGAAATCGTAGGTTTGCGGATCGAGTGTGCCGGACGCGTCGATCTCCATCGCCCGATAATCGCCGCCAAGGGTGACGCGGAGATCGCGCAAAGCGACTTGGTAATCTCGTTCCGCGTTGGCGAGGTCGGTGTCAAACTTCAGTTTCTCAACTTCCAGCCGCGTGAGATCGAGTCCGGCGAGTTCTCCCGCCTGGACCAGTTCTTCGGTGTGTTTGACGGTTTCGGCGAAAGTCTTTTCATTTTCCTCGGCCAGGTTAAGCAGCGCTTGATCGAGAATGACGGTAAAGAATTTCCTTTTCAGATCGTTCGTCAATTGCCAGACAGTCATCTCGAACTGGGCGCGGGCGACGTCCGAATTTGCGTTGGCCGCCTCAATTCGCTTGGAACGCTTGCCGCCGAGCTCAAAAGTTTGCGCGATGCTGTACGAGTATTGTTGCTCAGTGAGCAGATTCCCGCTCAGATTCACGGGCAGGCCCGAGAAACCAACGCTGACTTCCGGATTCGGACGCAGCCGCGCAGTCAACTTTTCCGCTTCGGCGGTATCAATGTCGTAGCGCGCGGCGATCAGCTGGAAATTCTGCTTTAAAAAAATATCAACTGCGTCAGAGACGGTGAGCGCTCTCTTTGATGGCGTGGATGCTTGCGCGTTGAGCGAGGGCGTCAAGTCGACTCGGCCATTGATTTCACGTGGCGTAACGGGCGCGTTTTTCTGCGCCAGGACTGAATTACTCGCGAGCGCGAATATTGTTAAGGCGACGACAAAAACCCTTCGCTGAATCATTATTTCTCATTGCCTCCATCTGATGCTGAGCCAGCCGAGCGCAGAGACGGCGACAGGCCAGCCCCCAGATCAGAGATCTGTCTTCTGATCGTTTCGGAACGCGAGATTGATCTGTTTTCGGAGTAAACGCGGAGACACAAACCGTGGCCTGGCGGTAAAGCGAGGCCACGGTCCGCACGAATACTCGATCATGAGCATGCTAAAACGAAATTCCCGCCTGGATCTGAAAAGTCCGGGGCGTCACAAAGTGCGTGCCGCTGAACGTCGAGAGAAAGTTATACAGGGCAACCTTATTGGTCAGGTTTACGACAGTGAAGCGCAAGCTGACTTTGGTTTTGTCACCGCGGAACAGGTTGTCAGTGCCAGCGCTCAGATCAAACAGGTGTCGTGGTACGACGCGCGGCGGATTTGTATCGTCATTCTCAGTGCCGTCCGCCGGAATGCGGACGCGCAGTGCGCCACGGTTAGGTGAATCGCAGCTGGTGATCGGATTCGCCAGTGTGGCGAACGTGCTGCCGCAGAATAATCCAATCTGTTGTTGCTGATCTGGCGTGAAAGTGAGCGCAGTCGCGTAATCAGTTACCGCACCGGCTACCAATCCGCTGTCATAACGCCAGGTCAATCCGACGTACGGCCTCAGCTTCTTCCAGTGCTCGAACTGATAGTGGACGTCCGTAGTCTGCTCAAACTTCTGATCGTGATCGATGCGAAAAACTCCCGTCGGCAGATCAGAATTGAAGAAGAGACCGCCTGTCTCGGGCGGGAAAAACCGCGCGCGCGTATGACCCGCCGTGGTAAACACCGCCAGCCCGTGCCAATTTGTCAGGTTGAATTTGAAAGAGCCGCCGTCCAGCTTCGATTTCTGCCATGCGATCGGGAAGGCGACCGAAGTGTTTAGCAGGGCATTGAAGTCATACGCGTTGTTGGTTCTCTTATTGAAATAATCAAAGTCAAGCACCATGTACTTGCCGATGCCTTGCTGGAATCCGGCGTTGAATTGCGTGCGCGTGCCGGGACGCAGCGGCAAGTTGCTGGCATCGCCCAAAACGCCGTTAGCCAATCCTCCAGCGCCGGTGACGCTCGAGAGGATCAAGTTCTCGTTGTAAGGAGTTTCGAAATTACGGGTAAAGGAACCACGCAAAACCGTCGCCGTGCTTTTGATGTGATATGAGATACCGAGGCGTGGCTGGACCAGTCTGCCTTTGGTAATGCCATTATAGTTATCGAAGCGGACGCCCAACGTTGCCGTGGCATTCCCTAAGGTGACGTTGTCCTGGGCGTACGCGGCCTCCTGCTTGATGTCCGTGTGACCGTGAAAGTTGAAGTAGTGTCCGCTTCTGGTTAGATCGAAAGGCAACAACCCCGGCAGAAAATCGGGGCTGGCGGGATCATTGAAGTCGGGATCTGTGATTCCGAAATTGAATCCTTCAGTCAACAGAGTGTGTTGC
>JBKPEE010000195.1:0-32223 GCA_046728235.1 Acidobacteriota bacterium | reverse complement strand
AACTCTTTCCGCAACCTGGCTCATCTATAAACGTGTAAGTCCTGAGGAACCGGAGGTCCGCGGCAAAAGCCGTTTGCGCCAGTTCCTCACAGGCGTGTATCCTTCATTGGGAAATCGTAAGTTAATGAGTACCAGGCTTAACCTCTCAAGCAATCCCTTTCGCAATCGTTTCCTGCCCTGGACGATCACCGCTTTTGTGGCCGTTTTATCAATTGCCGCGCTGCTTTTGATTGCCCAGTCGACATTTCAGACAAACGCGAAGATTTTGACGGCAGAGCACGATGTCACCGAGTTGCGAAAGCAAACAGACACGCTGAAGAAAAAGACTGAAGCCGTGGAAACCGCGCTGACGCCGGACCAGAAGCGTGAATTGAAATATGCGCACGCCCTGGTTGATCGCAAGAGCTTCTCGTGGTCGCGCCTGTTCATCGATCTGGAAGCGTCCCTGCCGGGCGAAATCAGGGTCACTCGCATAGCCGTAAAAGGTGTGGGCTTGCAGGGCGATCGGCCGGTCGCGGATCTCGATCTGGTGGTCGCCAGCAAGTCCGCGGCCACCGTTACGCAGATGATCGAGGACATGGAGTCCCAGGGAATTTTTCACGCGGAACTCGTGTCGCAGAATCCACAACGCGGCAAAGGCGAGGTCGGGTCTGAATACGAACTGAATGTCCATTACGTGCCGCGCGCCGGATATGCGACCGAGCCTTCCGCAGCCCAACGCGTCGTCGATACGGCCGGTGAAGGAGGCAAGACTCAATGAGTCAGGAGCATCCTATGCCGGGCAATACCGCCGCGTCACGGCGGCAGATCTCAATACCCTTCGGGCAAATCGGCCGACCGCCGGCTTTGAACGCCATCGGCTTGCCGGAACTTATCGGATTAGCGGGCGCAGCCTTCCTCGCGATCACCGTGGTGTTTGCTTATCTCTATTTTTATCTGCCCGCGAATGCGCACTTGAAGTCAGCGGAACTGGAACTCAAACGTTTGCAGGGACAACGCCAGGCTTCGGACACCGCGCTGCAGGAAGGAATCAGCACCAAAGAGAGCGTCGACAAAATTCATGCAAGCATTGAGCGCTTTGAAACCAATTGGCTCGCCATGCCAAGCTCGGGTCGCCTGTCGCTCTATACGGTCTTAAACAATCTGATCAAGTCGAACGGGTTGCGGAATACTGCCGGACCCAGCTATTCCCCGCTCGAGGTGTTGGGAACAAAGACCGGAATTCAACCAAGCATCAGCGCCGAGAAACAGAGCAATGCAAAATGGCAAAGCATCTATCCCGGCATCGCTGTGACCGTGACGGTCGAGGGCGTGTATCCCAACATCCGCCACTTTGTCCGCGACATCGAAAGCAGTCGGCAGTTTCTAATCATCAATGCGATTGAACTGGAAGGCGTAAGGTCCGAAGGCACAGCGGATCACCCCGCTCCTCCACTTGCGCAATCGCGGAATCCAAAGAGTCCAAAGAATGTCGGCGCGGAAATTTCCGGCCCCGCTGAGATTGCCGGTGGACGAGGTGGAATGGTGAGCCTGCGATTGGATCTGGCGACCTATTTTCAAAGGCCTGAAGCGAAAGAACCAGCAGTTAATTGATTCATGAAGTTTTTCGATCCTAACAATCCGAACGAGAAGAAGAAAATGATCGCGGCCGGCGGGCTCGGGCTCGTCGCGATCATTGTTCTGGGTTACGTAATCTTTGGCGGGAGCTCAAGTAAACCTGTTGGCAACAACAATCGACCATCTCCGACGCCTAACGCAGTCATTACGCAGCGAGTTGGGGAACCCCAGATCGATGAGAACGGCAACCTCACCGAGGTGATCTACAATCAGGTCACGCCGCCGTGGTCTGAAGCCAACCGAAACATTTTTGCTTACTACATACCGCCGTCGCCGACCCCCACGCCGTTACCGAGTCTGCCGCCGCCGACGCCGACGCCGACACCGCCATTGACTGCTTCATCGCTTTCGCCATCGGTGGTATACGCGCGCACGCCCGCAGACTTCACCTTGCAGGTCAGCGGCGACAAGTTCACGCCGGCAGTCAAGATCACGATCGACGGCCGCGAGATGCCGACGCGTTTTGTCAGTGCGCAACAACTGTTCACGACGGTACCCGCGAGTTACATCACCAGCCCCGGCGTGCGCGAGATAATCGTTCGCACCAGCGATAGTCGACTGTACTCAAACAGGATTACTCTCAACGTCACGCCCGCGCCTGAACCGAACTACACTTACGTGGGACTGATCGGCAAACCCCATTTCAACGACATCGCGGTACTCCAGGACAAGAACAGCAAAGAGTTACTGAATGTACAGCGAGGCGATCCCGTGGGTGGCCGCTTCCGTGTGGTCAGCATTTCTGAAAAAGAAGTTAAGCTGATTGAGGCCACCTTAAAGATCCCCTACACGATTACTTTTTCCAAGGAGCAAGGTGTGAATGGTCCGTACCGGCCTCCGACCAGAAGCGTTGACGACGAGCCATAAATGATGCGCGAATGCGGTAAACCAATTGATAAGCAGGCGCAGGGTGGTTACGCCCTGGTATCGCTGATTCTGGTGATGAGTTTGCTGGCCCTTTTTGCGCTTGGCGCGGCCGAAAATCTGCGCCAGCAGACCCAGCGTGAACGCGAAAAAGAGGCCATTTTTCGGGGCGAACAGGTGGCTGACGCAATTCGTTGGTATTTTATGGCCCATGGCGGGGGCGGTCGGGGAGGCGGGGCAGGCGTGAACGCCCTGCCCACCTCAATGGATCAACTGCTGGAAGGAATTCCCCGCGGCACCAAGAAACTTCAAATCCTGCGCGTCGAGGCGGCGCGCGATCCACTCTCGAAGTCAGGGGAGTGGAAACTGGTCGGTCCCACTTCCGAAGAATTCGTGCAATTCATCACTGCCTTGACTACCTACAGCGGCGGCACTCCGCCAACCCCAAGACTCGCTGGTATTCCGATGCCGCTGGTCACCAACATCTTAAATACGAATTCGACCGAGACCGCTCCCGGCGGTGAAGACGACTCGGCAATTTCATCCGGCCCATTCATTGCGGTGCAGAGTCGCAGCCAGCGCAACTCAGTCATCACCTATTATGGAATCGATCGCCATGACCGTTGGCTGTTCACTCCGCTCTTCAGATAAATCATCAGACGTATTTTGATCGTCGCGATCGATGCTCTAGCGATCACGATCAGGGCCCCTCACGCTCATCCGTGAACCCGAACGCGGCGCGCGATCACGCGCAGAAAATTTTCAGCGAGTGTAATAAATTGTTGACAAGGATTTAATTAAGGTTTATATAGCAACATGTTGTGCGCCGTTTTCTCTAGGCCACAAGAGACATTGAAGTACAGCATCTTGTGGTCACTAAACTCTGAAACTCAAGAAGGAGAAACGACAATATGGCAACTAAGAAGAAGGCCGCGAAAAAGGGCGGTACGAAAAAAGGCGGCAAGAAGTCCGCGAAGAAGAGATAGTTCGTTCAAGCAGGAAACCACGACCACGTTCAAGTGGCGCACATCCGATGAGGCCTTGAAGGCCCTTTAAAAGGAACGGCGAAAGCTTTCAGAAGCCCGCCGTTCCTATTATTTTCTACCCAGCTTTCCTTAACCCTCCGGGCACAGAGATTCCACGACGATCGTTTCTTCGTTCCTTCGTGTATTCTCTCAATCATGTTGAGCGTCGCCCTCGTAGAACCGGAAATCCCACAGAATACCGGCAACATCGCGCGACTTTGCGCGGCGACGCGAACTCACCTCCATATCGTGGGTGTCACCGGATTTCGCCTGGATGACCGCGCAGTCCGCCGGGCCGGATTGGATTATTGGGACCAGGTATCCATCACTCGTCATCGCGATCTTGAAGAGTTACAAAGAATGTCACCGAGCGCGAGGCTGCTCTACTTTTCGACCAGGGGCGAGCGGTCGCTTTGGGAAGAGCCGTTTAACGCCGACGATTGCCTGGTCTTCGGTCCGGAGACGCGCGGCTTGCCGGAAGCGCTGCTGAGAAGTAACTGGGATCGATGCATCACCATTCCGATGCTCAACCCGAAGGTGCGCAGCTTGAATCTCGCTAACGCAGTTTCGATCGCCCTGTATGAAGCCTTGCGCCAGGTTCGCCCGTCCGGCGGCTAACTGTCGGTGTCATCTTCATCCGTGTCAGCCGGCTCATCAGACTCGTCACGATAAATCTCATAATTGGTCGAGTCATCGTAGTAATAATCTGATTGACCGGACTCGGCTTGATCGCGAATAACACGCCGGTTCTTTTCCCGGTCATCCGGTTTGTGTGGCTCGTCCAGGTGATCCATCATAGTCCCGCGTGAGAATTCAGCTTCCGAGAATATACCCGATCACCGACACGCGCATCTCGTCTCTCACTCACACTCAACAGGTAAAGCGGTTAATAGACGGCGGCGCGACTTTAATCCAGCTCCGAGACAAAAACAGTTCGGCCAGAGCGTTCTATGACGACGCGTTGCATGCGCTTCGCATCGCGCGTTCAGCCGGTGCGACGATGATAATTAATGACCGGGTCGACGTGGCACTCGCCCTGGGAGCAGATGGAGTTCACCTGGGGCAAACGGATATGGCGGTTCCGATCGCCCGGCAGCTGCTCGGCCCGAACACGATCATCGGTTATTCAACTCACGATCTGGAACAGGTCAGGGTCGCGTTGGATTTGCCCATTGACTATCTCGCATTTGGTCCTGTTTTTGAGACGCGCAGCAAGCAAAAACCCGATCCGACCGTGGGCTTAGAGAATCTCCGCCTGGTTAAGTCACTCGGCGGCTCGATGTCGATTGTCGCCATTGGAGGAATTGGCCGATCGACAGTCGCCTCCGTCATGGAAGCCGGCGCGGATTCTGCCGCCATCATCTCTGAGATTCTGTCCGCTCCTGAGAAAATTGCGGAAAACATCCGCGATCTCCTGCTTCTCGTTGATAGTAAACAACAACGCTAAACATTTTTTACTTGCGTTTCCTCGCAACGATAGTCCAGAATGGTTGCGGCCGGTTCTGCACGGCTACGCCTCTCTGCGCCACCGAGGGGCTTCCCATCCCACACAAACAGGATTCAATGAACTTCTTCGATCTTTCGCCTATCATCGAACGCATGCTGCTGGTCTCTGACAAGATCAGCGACTTGAACTTTTCTGTTGGCCAGCTGCCGCAGGTTGAAATCAACGGCAAGCTCACGCCCGTGCAACCGCTTGGCCTGCAAAAGTTGACGCCTTATCAAACTGAAATAATTGCGATGAGCCTCCTCCAGGAGAATCCTGAAGCGGCTGAGAAGCTGGTCAAAACCGGAACCGCCGATCTTAGTTACGCACTGCCCTCCCGCGCCCGATTTCGCTGCAATGTCTTCCAACAACGCGGCGTGTATTCAATTGTAATGCGCGTGATCCCGACCGACATCCCCTCGCTGGCCTCACTAAATCTGCCGCCTCAACTCGCCGACATTGCCGAGTTGCGCAACGGGCTGGTCTTGATGACGGGCCCAACCGGTTCCGGAAAAAGCTCGACACTGGCGGCCATCATCGACATCATCAACGAGACCAAGCACTATCACGTCGTCGCCATCGAAGATCCGATCGAATACCTGCATACGCACAAGAACTCAACTATCAACCAGCGCGAGGTGGGCCACGACACCAAAGATTTCCCTTCAGCTTTGCGCGCGGCGCTGCGTCAGGCTCCCAAAGTCATCCTGATCGGTGAAATGCGCGATTTCGAAACCACTGAGATTGCTCTCGAAGCGGCCGAGACCGGACATCTCGTGCTCTCGACCTTGCACACGATCGACGCGTCAAAAACCATCGACCGTATCATCGGCCTGTACCCGAAGAACGAGGAGCCGGTGATCCGCACGCGACTGGCGCAGACCTTCCGTTACATTCTCTCGCAACGCCTGATTCCGCGCGCCGACATGCAGGGCCGGATCGCCGCAGTCGAAATTCTGCGATCAACGCCGCGTACTCGCGAATATATCGAGCACGGCGAAACCGAAGGAAAATCGCTGCTGGATGCGATGCGCGACGGAAAGCTTGATGGCATGCAGGACTTCGACACTGTGATCAAGGACTTTATCGAGCGGAACATAATTTCCTTTGAAGACGGAATGGCGTTTGCGACGAATCAAAATAATCTTCTGCTCTCGCTGAAAGGCCTGACCTCTGGCGAAGATTATGTTCGCGGCCGGGCGGCCAATGTGGTCCCCGCTCAAGTTTCGCAGTTGCCGGCCGGGTTTGTCCGGTCTGAATAGACCTTAAAGATTTAACTAAGACCATGGTTCTTGTCTGTCCACAATGCAGCGCGCATCTACAGGTCGATGACGCCAGGACACCGTCTGGTCCCTTCTCAGTGCGCTGTCCGAAGTGTCAGGCGACCGTCAATCACCCGCCCACAACCTCGCCCGAACCAGCGGGGGAAGCGCTTGAGGTTGCGGACACGACAGCCGCGAATGATCCTGAGACGGCCGATTCCCTCTTTGAACGTCCGACCAGCGCACCGCGCTACAAAGGACGTGATAACCACAAACCAGTAGCCCCTGAAGAGCCGGCAGCCGAATTGAATGACGTCGCCAAACTATTGGCTGTCGCGCTGCGGAATTCGGAAGCGCGGGACACCACCCTGCGAAAGAGACCTTCATGGGACCGGCGCAAGGCGCTGGTTTGCGCCAGCCCCGTCTATCGGGAAACGATCGCCGAGATGCTTGCGAACAACAATTATGATGTGTTCGTCGCGGAAAATACGGCTCAGGGTCTGGGGCGTATGCGGGAAGAGCGAATGGATGTGTTAGTGCTCGATACGAATTTCGATCCAGCCGATCAAGGCGTCGCTTTCATGACGCGTGAAGTTGCCGGGCTCCGGGCCGCTGAGCGGCGAAGACTTTTCCTTGTCCACTTGACTTCGGGCGTGCGCACGATGGACCCGCATGCGGCATTTCTGCAAAACGTGAATCTGATCGTAAATCCCCTGGACGTTGAGCAACTGCCGGAAGCCCTGGATGTCTCGATCCGCCACTTCAACGACCTGTATCTCCCCTTCAATCGCGTGCTCGATCTGACGCCGATATAAAATCATCGACAACCCAAGCGCATCAACGCGTCGCGCAGAGCGGCGTGTTTTTGCGTCAGCTTGAGATAAAGCGCCTCATCACTCCGGGCTTTTGCCCTGATGATTCGGGTCGCCAGACTCTTTTCTTTCGAGCTCCACCTGTGGAGATTCGGAATCGATGCCAGCACTAACGAGAGATTCTCAACCGATGGCCTGTCCGCTTCACTCCAGACGCTGGGATTCATTCCCAGGGCTCGCGCGACGCGCGGGACGGATTGATTGCGCATCGCCTCAGCATTTCCACCGAAATCATGCGCCATTCTCCGTTGCATGGCGAAGCCAATATTGCGCACTGCAAAATTGTCCCACCGCTGGTCATTAGGTTCTTTAGATAAACTAAATAACATGTGACCGGCGGCGAGCTTTCTTAACATGGCCGCGGACGTTCGGTGCCGAGGATTCCTCGCAGCCTTGGCCTCTTCCGCTTCCGTCAATTTCAGTAACCCTGGTTTGACGGGCCGAAAACCCAGCTTGCGATAAAACCAGAAGGCGCCGGATTCAATCCCCTCTTCGTTCTCATGCCCCACCTGGTAGGGATCGATCGAAAAGACGGTCACGCCCAGCAACTGTCGCATGAGGCGCAGAATTCGCGCATAGAGCCAGGCCGTTTCGCCGTCCCGAAACGTGTAGTAGAGGTTAAACCCGCTCTCCATGCGTTCGCATATCGACAAACCCTCGAAGTAACCAACCGGCACGCCATTTTTGAACATCATCGCCGCGTGATACGCGCGCAGCGGCAGCCTGTTTGGCGCCGGGACCCCCATTACGTAGGCGATGGTCCCGCGGCCGAGGTCGGCCTTAAGCACGCGATTGACGTCGCCGTAGGTGAATCCGTGCAACTCACGATAGCGAACCGCGGAAGTTTCGCGCGCAACGTCGAGAATCTTCTCGCCCTGCAAGGGTGAAAGCTGTGCGACTGGTATCGGCGGCGATGAAAGCTCTCGCGTCAGGGAAATGTCGCGGCGCGCAATTAACGCTGCGTTGTGCGCGAAAAGCTTGCGGACAGCGAGCCGCATGCCGGTTCGTGATGAGCGAAAGCCGTACTTCCAGGTAACATGAAGTTTCAGACTGTCATACAGGTTGGCCTTCATGTTCTCGTCAAAGGGCAACGACTCAAACCGGCGAATTAGCCATTCCAGTTCTCGTTCCCTTCCCCTGGCTGCGAGCAACCAGTCCCGATAGGGCACGTGCGCTTCAACCATGGCGTCTTCTTCAAGCAGAGGCAGCAAGCGCGCCATCGTAGCGCCGAACCGATCTTCTTCCTCAAACCAATCCCAATCTACCGAGACCTGGGCCGGATACTTGGCGACCAGCCAACGCACAATTCGGTAGCTAAAGTTGCTAGTGACTGAGCCGCCCGCGATTCCTGAAACTTCCGCGTCGTCCATCGCTGTCAGGTCCGTGCCCGCACGGCGAAGTTGATCGCGGCGGGGGTCGAATCCTCTGAGAATCTTTTCAACCTGTTTGACGACCGCCTCGCCCCGCGGATAAGCCCGGATAAATAGCAGCCCCTCGTGAAATCGCAGGACATCTGAGGCGGTCCGGAATCTTGATTTCTGCAGCCGCGAAATTATCTGGCGAAGCTTTGCTGGTGGAATCTCGAACGACCGTTTCGCGGCATCGAGTTCGTCCAGGAGTTGATCAGTAAGGTGCCGCACAAAGTTTCGCAGGAACAAATTATTTTATTAACGGTCTAAGACGGTAATTCAGGAATTGGGTTTGGCATGCGCAGCAAGATGATATTGTGTCTCAAAACGGCTTGGCTCGTCGCTGCTTTGATGATTGTCTTCCTCGCGACCGCGGTCTGCGGATCAGCTGATCAAGCGTGTTCCGCAGCAGGAGATACGATGCTCTTCTTTATGTTGCTACTGTCTTTCCCTTTGGGGATCGTCTTTCTCTTGATATCTTCGCTTTTTGTCGCACCCTTTGGTGGCCCGTATGCATCTGATTTTGCTTTCGCTTGGTTCATAATGTTGTGTGGCGGAGCCTGCCAATGGTTCATTCTCGTCCCACGTTTGTTCGCCAAACCGCAATTCACAGTACTCGACCTGAGAACGCCTCCAAATCCGATCTCAAGGCGTTTGGTTGCGCTCCCGGCGCCGGCACCTAAGCCTCCTCTGGTTGCCATTGAAACGATCGCTGTCGCGCGTCCCAGCGTGCGGTCGCGGAAACCGGCTAAGCGCATTAGACCATTCGACAGGCTGGGAAGGACGCCATTGGAACGCGTAATAAAGCGATAACTTATAAATGCCTGCGCATAAAGGTCGCGATCTTCCACGCATCGATCGCTTTCCAGGGCAGCTCAGCCGTCGTGTAGTGGCCACACGGAAGCCAGACCACGTCGAGCTCGATACCTAAAGACCGTACTTCCTCTATCACCTGCTTTGACATATCAACTGGAAAGGTCAAATCGTAGCGCGCGGCAATAAAGCGCATGGGCCGCCGTTTCATTTGCAGCAAGCGCGAAACGAAAGGCATCGGACTGATTGGCTGCCAAAACTCGCGCAGCTCATCGAGGGTCAGGTCGGTTTCAATTCCCTGCTTCACGTGTTGGGTTGATATTCCCTTCCAGACCACGTCGGCGAAATAGCCGGACACATGGTTAAAGACGCCGACGTCGATCGCCGGATCGTGAGCGAACGCAAGAAACGCAGTGCATGATCCGATGCTCGTGCCGAGAATCCCAATTCTTTCAAAACCCTGTTGTTTCAACCAACGCACCGCCCCGCGCGTATCGAGCACCGCTTGCCGCATTGATTGAACGGTGCGGCCGATGTTTGCACTGACGAGGTGTTCGGCCCGCTCGAGTTCGGGTGGGCGACGCTCTTCATGATAAGGAAGGGTCAGCCGCAAGGCCGTCATCCCCAGGCCGTTAAAGATGCGACACGCTTCGACGTGACTGTCTGGTTGGGCGTTCCACTGGGGCAGGACGACGACGGCCGCGCGCGGCTTGTGCTTGCGCTCTTTACGCGGAGTAAACAGCCGTGCCCGCACCATGTTGTTCTCGGCTGAGGCTGTATTGACCCCACTGGTCCAGGTCAGACGATCGCCCGTTAGCTGCCAATCACGGATTTCGGGCAGCGCATAGAACTGATCGCTGTTTTGCATCGCGCGCTGCGTATGCTGCCGAAACAAAGCGCGCGGGTCTCCTCCATTCACGTGCTCGCTGAGGTACTCAACGCCCCACGCAAAGGGCCGTATTATTCGATTGTCATCCCGTTTTGTGTGCGCAATCTCTCGGGCGCGCATCCATATGCCAAACAAGCTCGAAACCTCCACAAATTCGAAGGATCATCCTAAAGTCCATCCTATCGTTTGAGCAAGGCGAAACAAATATTGGCGAAAATTGTGGCCATTTACTTTCCGCAAAATCATGAAATGTGTTATTAACGGATCAGCAAAACCCCTAACGAATATGCCCCCAGGACTGCAGTCAGTTCTCAGCAGAGGTGTCCCGATGATCCACAGCAGATGGCTCGGCAGGATTCGAGTCGCGGCATGCGCGACGACATTGTTGATTCTGGCGACCATTAGTGGCTGCCTGCCTAAGCCGATGTCTGAAGGTGGCGGGGGAATTAACATCACCCTCTACGGCTTCTCGATTATGAAGGAGCCGCTGGAGAAGGCGATTTACCCGGCATTTGCCGACAAAGTAAAGCGCGAGCACGGCCTGGATATTCACTTCACGTCATCATTTGCCGGCTCTGAGACGGTGACCAATCAGATACTGCAAGGTGTGAAGGCCGAGGTCGCGATTCTCTCGATCGAACGCGACGCAGATCGATTGAAGCAAGCCGGCCTGGTAACATCGGACTGGCATCAGTTACCGCAGCAAGGCATCGTCAACAAGACGCCTTTCGTCATTCTGGTCCGCAAAGGAAATCCAAAAGGAATTCACGATTTCAGCGATCTGACAAAGCCGGGCTTAAGATTGATTCACCCGGATCCGATTAGTTCGGGTGGAGCGCAATGGTCGATCCTCGCGATCTACGGATCGGAACTGGTGAAATCAAAGAACCAAACCGGCGAACCAGATCGCGCGCGGGCCTTACAGACTCTGCAGGCGATTTGGCGCAATGTGATTTCCACGCCGGCTTCGGCGCGCGAAGCACGCACGACGTTTGAGCTTGGCAACGGCGATGCGTTGGTTACCTACGAACTCGATGGCCTGTTAATGAAGCAGGCAAACCCGAAGGCCGACGCGGAGATCGTCATTCCTGAGGCCACGATCTTCAGCGAGCATCCGGCAGTCGTCATCGATCGAAACGTACCGGCCCAGGACCGCCAGGTTATCGACGTATTCATGCAATACCTTTGGAGCGATGAAGCACAGCGGGCGTTCGTGAAGTTTAATTTTCGCGCCTCAACCGATGACAGACTTAATCAGGAAAATAAGGGACTCGCAACCATCAAGTATCCGTTTACGGTGAACGATCCCCTGCTGGGCGGCTGGGCCCGCGCCTATCCGGAGATTATTGAAGGTATCTTCCGCGACCACGTGCAAAAAAGAAAGTAAGCTAAGCCTGAAATGAAGATTACTAGTATTAAACACGTAAGCGGTTTTGATGTCGCGCGCCCGGTCAGTATCGGCATGATGCTCGGGATCATGTTGCCACTGATCTTACTGCCGCTGCTGTCGATCTTTGTTTACGGCTTTGGCAAAGGACCAGGCGCTTTCTTCTCCTCGCTGGTCGCGCCTGAGGCTGTTTTCGCGCTGAAGCTTTCGGTTGCTACCAGCTTCTGGGCCACCGTCTTCAACGTCCTGTTCGGATTGTTCGCGGCCTATGTCCTGTCGCGTTACGACTTCTGGGGACGCAACGCCGTGATTGTGACGATTTCCTTGCCGACGGCCATTCCCACTGCGGTCGCCGGGTTTGCTCTGCTGTTGTTATGGGGAAGATACGGAATGATTGGCAAATTCCTGTCTGAGAGACAGCAGATCATGTTTACTCCGTCGGCCATCATTCTGGCAAATATTTTCGTTACTTTCCCGCTGGCGTTCGGGGTAATAAAACCGGTATTCGATACGATGAGCCGCTCGCTGGAAGAAGCCTCAGCGACGATTGGCGCCACGCGCTGGCAGACCTTCTGGCACGTTACTTTGCCGAGCCTTCGCGGTGCAATTTTTTCGGGCGCGCTGCTGACCTTCGCCCGCGCCGTGGGCGAATTCGGATCGACGATCCTGGTGTCGGGCAATCTTGCCGGCCGGACACAGACCGCGCCGCTTTACATTTTCGCCAAGTTCAACGAAGGACAGATCGAAGCTGCCAATGCCATCGCCATTGTGCTCGCTTTGTTGTCGTTCATAATTTTTAGCGTGCTGTTTTTCGCGCGCGACTGGCTGGAGTTCGCGCAGGAAGCATGAAAGCACAAATGGCCATTGCACCGGACCGAGATCCACACGTCTCCTGGGCGCCTGAGCGTTCCTCGGGCATCGCGGCCAGCGTGCGCGGCATCAGCAAGCGCTTCAAAAAATCGCGCGTGCTTGAGGACATCAGCTTCGATGTGGCTGAAGGCGAATCACTCGTCCTGCTCGGTGCGTCCGGCAGCGGTAAGACCACCATCCTGCGCATCATCGCCGGTCTCGAACAACCTGATAATGGTAGCGTCATTCTCCATGGCAAAGACGTTACTGACCTGCCGGCGCGCGAGCGTGGCGTCGGCGTTATCTTCCAGGCGTACGCGCTGTTTCCGCGCATGACAGTCGAGAAGAATATCGCCTACGGCTTGAAGATTCGTCACCGGCCGCGCAAGGAAAAACGAGAGACAGTCGATCGCCTGATTAAGCTGGTCCAACTGGAACAGCATCGTAAGAAATATCCCTGGCAGCTTTCGGGCGGCCAGCAGCAACGGGTGGCCATCGCGCGTACGCTGGCCTATAAGCCGCAGGTGCTTTTGTTCGATGAACCGTTCGGAGCGCTCGACGCGCAGACCCGTGTTCACCTGCGGCGCGAAATTCGAGCGCTCTTACGCCAGGTGAAGGTACCGTCAGTCTTTATCACGCACGATCAGGAAGAAGCTCTGGAATTGGGCGATCGCATCGCGGTATTAAACGATGGTCATCTGGAGCAGGTAGGAACACCTGACGAGGTCTACAACCATCCGGCGACTGAGTACGTGGCAACCTTTCTGGGCGCAGCCAATCTCTTGCTGGGCGTCGCCGCGCGCGGCTTCGTCGAAATTGGGACTGCCAGGCTCCCCGCTGAAAAGGAGACGCGAAGATTTCGCGACGGTCAGTCAGTTAAGCTCGTCTTTCGGCCGGAAGACGTCTGCGTCAGTCAGGACGCGAACCTGCCGGAAGGCTGCCGGCGCCTTACGAACGGTGTAATCGAGGAAGTGAATTTCGTCGGGGCGTACGAGCGACTGACCGTGCGCCTCGATCTCACGCATCGAAAGGGCGATACTGACGCGCTCTATCAAGTCACCATCAACACCCCTCAAAAAATGACCGGCGTGCCGATAATGGTTACGCGACCCAAGCCGGAAGCAAACGCCCTGAAATTCAAAACCGGCGACCGGGTAGCGATCGGTCTCACTTCATTTAGCGTGTTGCCCAATTACACGCTAGTCAGACAAAGATGACAAAATCACAACTCCGTATTTCCTTGATCGCGGTGGTTCTCTGTGTCGCAACGACGGCCAATGCGCAAATTACGGCGATTCCCAAAAGCGACAATCAAAGTTGGAACGATCTGCAGATCACAATTCCGATGACGAAGAAAGTGGATTTTACGACGCAGACTACTCTGCGTCTTGGGGATAACATCACTCAGACTGCCGACCAGCGGCTCGGCTTTGGTTTCGTGATCAAGATAAACAAATATCTCTCATTCACTCCCTTCTATTTTCATCGCGAGGCGCGCCCGCCGAACGGGCGTCACGAATTTGAGGACCGAGGCACGCTCGGCGCGACAGTCCGATTTCCGGCAGGTAAATTTACGATTGCCGATCGAAACTGGTTCGAGCGGCGCTGGCGCGATCCACAAGTTGATGCCTGGCGCTATCGCAATCGATTACAAGTTGAGCATCCGTTCAAACTAAACAATAAGAAATTCACCTGGTTTGTATCCGACGAGATCTTCTATGACTGGAGTTTGCACGTTTGGCCTCGTAACCGCGCTGCCGCCGGTGTCAGTCACGTTTTCAATAAACATTTCACCCTGGATCTGTATTACACACGCCAAAACGACAGCCACACTCGACCGGGCGATTTGAACATCATCTGGTCCGCCTGGCGTGTGAAGCTTTGATAAAAGAAAACCACCGGCCAGCCTTAAAGCTGAACCGGTGGGTTGTCAGAAGCTTGAGAGACTAAATTATCAGTAGCTCAAGGCGCAAAAGCCGCCTGAGGCATTAACCCAGTTGCGCTGGATCAAATAATCCAGGCCACCGAGGTTCATGTTGGCCGCCGAGCCGTTTAAAACCGTATAGGTCGTGCCGAAGGTCCAGGCGCACTTGTCGGCATTCTCCTGACCGCGATGATCATACCAGGCATTCAAATCGGGATCCGTCACCGCTTCTTCTAACTCGTGAGCGATGATCGAGGCCATGCCATCCGCGCCCGCATTGTTATTGGGACTCGTTGTCTGCGCCGCGCAGGCTGACAGGCAGCGATCAGGGTTGCCGATGAACGCGTACTTGATGTCTGAGCTAGAGATGGTGCCATGCGTGTGCCATCCGCAATACTGGGTGCAGAAGCCGCTGGTTTCATTAACATCAGCCGAGGTCAGCACGAAATAGACGCCATTTGTGTCTTTCGGCAAACGACCGCTGCTGATGGCTGAGCTGACGACCGCCTGCACGCCGGCGTCGCTCAGATTTGTACCCTGCGAATACGCATCAACCGTGCTACCGCCGTAACTCACTGAATTGGTGACGTGCACATTGCTGCCGTCGTAGTACGTGGTGTTGATGTTGAAGTAAGGCGAGCCGCCGATATTCAGCGCGAAGTTATTCAGAATGACATCGGCAGTATTGCCCGCCCAGTTTCCGTACCAGATGTAATAGATATTTGTGGTCCCGAGAATCAGTGGACCGCCATGGTACTGGATGCCATTGTTGCCAGATGGTTTCGCGGTGCCGCCTGGGTGCGCATCTTTGTTCTTGCCTTCGTCGCCGTCGCCGCGCAGGCGGTGCACGACTTTGTGCGGATTGGCTAATTCAGATTGAGCGTGTGACAAGACGGTACCGAGCACGCAAATAGTTGCGAGTAGGCAAACTACTGTCAGGACGCCAAAAAATTTCTTCATGTAACGACTTCCTCCCTTGTAAGGCTGTTTAGACTGAAGATTCAACACTCGTCCGGGGCGCGAGGCGAAATTACTGGCCCGAGAGTATACCACCAGGAAATGTCCAATTGCCATCTGTTTTCAGCCATCGGAGCGGGCTAACGTGGCGACATTTCAATGAAAACGGCCGGCCAAATGCCGGCCGGCCGTTCTCCCTTAACTACTGAGCCAAAAGCGCTTACCTGAGCGTTCTGTCTTGGGCGACATTCGAGTAGGCCGAGTTTCCACCCGAATTGAATGCTCGCACGCGATAGCGATACCGGGTATTGCTCGAGAGCCCCGTATTGCTGAAGGTGGTCACATTCGGCCCCACCTGGGCAATCTCGGTGAATGTGCTACACCCATTGCCCTGGCATTGCTCGATCTTAAAGCCACTCTCGTTGTTAGAGTTGTCGGTCCATGACAAGTCGATTTCACTAGAGGACACCCCGTTAGCCGCCAGATTACTCGGAGCAGCCGGCGGAGGAGTTGGTGTTGGTGTCGGCGTCGGTGTTGGCGTCGGCGTGGCTGTAGGTGTCGCGGTGGGTGTTGGCGTCGGAGTCGGCGCGCCGCCACAACCCGGGAACTTGAACGAGCCTATGCGCGTGCGCCAATTGAAACTTCCGTTCGCCGGTATATATTCCTGCGTGTACCAGAAAGTGCAGTCATCAACCGGGTCGACCGTAATGTCACTGTAATCGCCCCAACGAGTAAGCGTACCTGTTTGGCTGCCTGCACCCGCGAACAAGGTGCTCTCAGCCTGGGTCAGGGTATTGAGCGGATCAGTAAATAAACGCCCCGCGTACCGGATGTCCGGATGAATTGATGAACTCGATGCGCTGTAGCCAACCGCCAGGTTTCCCTGCTGATCCATAGCGGCGCTTCCCATCCAGCGCCAGGTTGTGTCGGGCTGGTAGGTGCTTTCCTGGAATACAGTCACCGGTCCCGAAGTCACGTTGCGCAACTCAAACCAGCGAACGCCAGAGACTCCTCCTGAATTAACGCTGTAATTGCCCACGAGGGCTTCGTGGTCGCCGAAGTTGCGATATGCCAGACGAAACATCAAACGATCTCCGATGCCGTCGACTTTGTTGGTAGTACCTGTTTGAGGAACACAGCTTCGTGTGGTTGGGCACAAGAGCGAAAAGCCTGCTGCCGCCGGAGCCGCAAACAGCGTAAATGTCGAGTTCGCCGGAGTAACAAAATCCACGTGGAAATGAAAGACGCGGTATGCGCCGGTGCTGGGAAACTCCACGAACGTTGCCGGAGCACCGACTGGCGGAGGAATAGACCCGTCAAGATCACTCGGCAGATAAGCATCCTCGTTGGATCCGCCCGTCACCCCGGTCGTGATGAAGGTTGCCGGCAGGCCGACCAACATCTTCGTGCGATCGAAGGCAAACGGTTGCGGGCCGAGAAACGCCGTACCGGATGAGTTGAATACGTTCATGCTCATGTAATAAGCATCGGGCCATACGCTCAGATGGGGATAATCGAAAAAGTTGGAACCGAGGTGAAAGTCATACCGGTTGTAACTGCCGGTCGCATCACTCGTCGTGGACACGGCGATGCATTCGTCAGTGGGCACGCTGACGCCGGCGAATTGGCTGATGATCCAGCGATTGGCGATTTGATCGTACAACACAACCGGATCGCCGTCGCCGTTGCTTTGACAGACGCCGCCAAATCCACTCCACAGGGTGGTAATGCCTGATGGGCCCAGCTGCGACGCCCCGGTGGTCTTGTCAAACACCTGGTAGCCCTCGTTGACTATCTGCACGTACTGAGTTGCTCCCACCTCGCCATTCGTATCGGGCGGAGCGCAATTACACGCGACGCCGGGAAAAGGCACGCCGTCGAAGTTAAGCGACGTGCTTGGCATGTTGGGTGCCAACGCACTTATGAGATCGCTGCCCTGGACCACCGTATCGGGGCTGTCCTTATGTTTGCGCGACGCCGGAATCTTCGGATTCTCGTTGGCCTCCCTCTCGTATTTCTTGTTCACCTTCTCTTGCTTCATGTCGCGCAGCGGCGGCGAAGTGTCGTTGTGAACCGACTGGCCCACCGTAACGTTATTGTTTTGTCCCAGACTCGTATAGGTGATGGCCGTCAAGGAAGGATTCTTCTCGACCGCCGTTTTCTTCGATCGTTGTGCGTCGATAACCCGCGGCAGAACTACGATCGTTGTCAGTAGTAACACCGCTGCCAACGCCATGATCGATCTCGCGCGTAATTTCATTTCTGGGCCCTCCCGGTTTTGTTTAAAAGTCTTAGAACGGTTGGAGCAAGCGTCGGAGGCTTTCTCTGGAGCGACGGGATAATAGTGCCAACCAACCGTAGACGCAAGAAAAATCTCACGTCCACGCCCCTTGAGTAAATATTTGCAGGACTTCCTAAAGTGTCAGGTACGTGGCGTTCTCCAGCGACGAATCATTTGCGGCAAAAGGAGCGAGGTTTGGAGGATTGAGCCGGAGGCGAATCTGCGAGCAAAACCGCGAAATAATCGCCCGGCGCGTTCGTCATAATTGAACCACCAGAGATCCGGCACAAACGGCAGCCGGTTAATATGCACGTGCTGGGGACGCACGAGTTCCATGAGGCCGGAAACGCCATGCGTGCGGCCCAGGCCGCTCTGCTTCATCCCTCCCCATGGAGTTTGGGCAATGGCGTGGGTGTATACAACTTCATTAATCATGACCGTGCCAGCATCGATCTGCCGCGCCAGTTGCTGACCACGGCCCGTGTTATTAGTCCAGACACTGGCCGTCAATCCAA
Source organism: Acidobacteriota bacterium (assembly GCA_046728235.1). Classification (GTDB taxonomy): domain Bacteria; phylum Acidobacteriota; class Blastocatellia; order Pyrinomonadales; family Pyrinomonadaceae; genus UBA11740. The sequence goes on along the minus strand of JBKPEE010000195.1, from coordinate 14,073 downwards.
AGTCGCTGTCATTCGCCAGCCGGACTGCTTCATCATCGGTGGTAAAGGTCATGATGGGCAGAACCGGACCGAATGTCTCCTCACGCATCACGTCCATTTCGTGGTTAACGTTAGTGAGCACAGTCGGGGGATAGAACGGTCCAGCCACCTCGCGCAATCGCTCACCGCCGGTCAAGGCAACGGCGCCATGTTCGAGCGCATGATTCACGTGTCGCTCGACAATCCGCAGCTGCCGTTCGCTTGACATCGGTCCGAGATCCGTATTCTGGTCTGTCGCTGCTCCCTGACGTAGTCTTTTCGTTTCTTTCACGACTTCATCGATGAATCGTTCAGCAATGCTTTCGTGCACATAACAACGTTCGATTGACGAGCAGGATTGCCCACAATTCGCGAATGCGCCCCAAACTGCGGCGCGCGCGGCGTTCATTATGTTAGCGTCGTCGAGCACGACCATCGCGTCTTTGCCGCCGAGTTCCAGGACCACCGGAACCAGGTATTTCGCAGCAGCTTCAGCGACCCGGCGGCCGGTCGCGACACTGCCCGTGAACATGATCTTGTCGACTCCTGAGGCCACCAGGGCCGCGCCGGTTGATCCGTCGCCGGTCACAACCTGCAGCACGTTGTCCGGCAAGCCCGCGGCGGAAAACATCTCACCAATTCTTAGCGCGGTCAGCGGGGTTAATTCACTCGGTTTGAGCACCACCGCATTGCCCGCCATCAAGGCCATGACCACTTCACCGAGCGGCGTCGCCCAGGGAAAATTCCAGGGCGAGATAATTCCAATCACACCCATGGGTTTGTAAATCTCGTAAGACGATCGCCCCATCGTCCAGTATTGACCTATGCTGATGCGGCGCCGCTGCAAGTGTGCGGCAGTCTTGCGCGCAAAGTACTGCATTAGATCAAGTGCCGGACTTAGCTCCATGGCGATCGCTTCCGCCGCCGGCTTGCCGGTCTCGCGCGAAATCAGGGTGGCAATCTCGTCCAGGTCGTGAAGGAAAATTTTGCGCGCTCTCATGATCACGCGACTACGTTCGCGAAACGAGCTCGCGGCCCACGCTCCCTGAGCCTCGCGCGCGCGGCCAACGGCGCGCGCCACCTCTTCAGGCATTACCAGCGGAGCGCGACCAATCTCTTGGCCGCTGGCCGGATTGCGACTGATGATTTCGGCGCCGGAGGACTGGGCAGGTATGGTCTGGGCCATACGTCGATTATCGCTTAGAAAACAGAAGTTGTCAGTACCTCCCGCGGTAGCGGGTGGGTTGTTTTTCCGCCTGACCCAGCTGCTACGCAGGTGGTACTGACTTCATGCCGTCAGTTACAATGTCGCTCCAATCAAATCACTCAGGAGATGCGAATGATCAAACCGCAACTGAAGGAATTTATGCGTCGCCTTGATAAGAATTCCGTGGCCATTATTCCTGCCGCGCGCGAAGCCGTGCGCTCGCACGACACGAATTACCGGTATCGACAGAACTCCGATTTCTTTTACCTCACCGGTTTTCAAGAGCCCGAGGCGATCGCTGTGATCGCACCGTCGCGGGAAAAGAAGTTCACCCTGTTCGTGCGGCCGCGCGATCTGGAGCAGGAGATCTGGAATGGTTATCGTTCCGGCGTCGAAGGCGCGGTGGCGGATTACAGCGCCGACGAAGCCTTCCCAATCAGCGAATTTGACGCGAAGTTGCCGGAAATTCTGGACGGCCCGGAGATCCTCTACTACGCCTTCGGCCATACGACCGGAGAGATGGACCAGAAGATCATTCGGCAGCTGACAAACATGCGCGAGACTAACCGCAAGCCGCTCGAGCCGCCGCGGGCTATTGTCGATCCTTCTTCCATTCTCCATGAGATGCGGGTGATCAAGAGCGCAGAAGAGATCGAGATCATGCAACGCGCAGCCGATATCGCTGCCGAAGCACACGTCGAAGCCATGAAAGCAGTGCGCCCCGGAATGATGGAATACGAAGTGGAAGCAATGCTCGAAGCATACTTTCGCAAACATGGCGCTTCGGGATCGTCTTACACGTCGATCATCGGCGGCGGCGGAAACGCTACCGTGCTTCATTACATCGACAACAAAGATCAGTTGCAGGACGGCGACCTGCTGCTGGTCGACGCCGGGGCCGAGTACAAGGGATACGCTTCAGACATCACGCGCACATTTCCGATTAACGGCAAGTTCACTCAGGCGCAGCGCGATATTTACGATTTGGTTTTGAAGTGCCAGCTGTCGTGCGTCGACATGGTGCGGCCCGGCGTGCGTCTCGAAGATTTAAAAACCCATTCGATTGAAATACTGACCGCAGGCATGGTCGAGCTGGGCTTGTTGAAAGGCGATCTTAAGAAATTGATCGACGAGAAGAAGTACATGCAGTTCTACATGCATAACCTCGGCCATTATCTCGGCATCGATGTTCACGATGCCGGCCGCTATTACTTCAAAGGCGAATCGCGACCGGCCGAAGTCGGCATGGTTATGACGATCGAGCCGGGCCTTTATATCTCACCGGACACCAGCCGCATCCCGGAAGGCTTCAACCGGGAAATTCCCGAAAAATATCTCGGCATCGGCGTGCGTATCGAAGACGACGTGCTGGTGACTGAGAAGGGCGCGCGGGTGCTGACGCACAAGGTTCCGAAAGACAGAGAAGAGATCGAGGCGGTGATGGCGAAGTAAGTAATCTCGACCGCCTCAGTACTGATTTCCCTCGCCGGCTTTGCCTGAAGGTCTCCGCTACATTTTGTTTGCTTTCGGTCGCCTAGCCCGCATTCCCCCTCTCCGCTAGCGGAGAGGGGGTTAGGGGGTGAGGACCCGGTGCGTCGACCTCACCCCTAACCCCTCCCCGTTTAAGGGTAGGGGAAAGCGCTGCAAATGAACTCGAGCGGTTTCGGTTGGGGAATTAATTTGTGCTTGTGTGCCAAATCGAAGTAGAGATTGAGCCCGCTACGCATTTCGTCGTCGATCTGAAAAACAATGTTCCTCCTGAGATATTCCGCGATCTCTTCAGGCGACAACCTGAGCGGAACAGTTTGCGCCGCCACGATGTCGTCCAGGTGGTTCAGGCCTTCGTCACGCGCCGCCACAAAATCAATGGGTTCGACCTTCTCAGCGCTGTCGTTTCTCACCATCCACATCGCAAAAACAAACCCGAGGCCAGTGAACTCGTGCCACAGAGTTGCCAGGTCAAAAACGCGAAATTGTTCGCGTGAGATGCGCATCGCCGGATCGCCGATGATCAGCGCGGCATCCGCCTGCTGCATCATCGAGTGAAGATCGGGCGCCGAGATTTGCCACTCAGGCTCAAAGCCGAGGAACTCACGGAAAATGATTTTCACGAGCGCAACCGACGTCCGCGATGATTCATCGAGCGCAACCCGTTCAACCTTTTTTAGATTATTGCGGCGGGTCACCAGAACCACACTACGGACCGCATTTTTCGAGCCCACACATACATCAGCGACCATCGACACACCGCTCAGTTTTTGATATTCGATCACCGGAACCAATGCCGCGTCGACTTCTGCTCGGGCCAACATTTCGGCACAACGCGCAGGGGCGGTATCGGTAAACAGTTCGACAGCTTCGCGCTGTGCTCCGCGCACAAAACTCCAGATTAACGGTGCGGTATTGAGGTAACTTGAAGCCGCAATGCGCGGACGGCTATTCGCAGCAGTTGATTCCATGTCAATAAACCGGCGTTAGAGTACCGACTTTGGCCGCGCTTTTGTAGTTGTGAGTGAAGGCCGCACAACAAAAAGACGCGGCTTCGGGTTAGTCCTCGAACCCGTTTGGCTCTCTGCCGCTTTGCGTTTATAGTGTCGAGTCTCCATGAACATCTTCGACATTACTGTTCCGATTCGCTCTGCCATGCCGGTCTATGAGGGCGATCCCGGGGTTAAGATCGAGTCGTGGTCAGCGCTTGCCAAAGGCGATTCCTCGAACGTTTCCATGCTGAGCTTCGGCGCGCATACGGGCACGCACGTTGATGCCCCGGCTCACTTTATTGAGGGCGCACGGAAAATAGATGCACTCAGTCTGGATGTTTTGATTGGACCGGCACGCGTAGTTTCCGTCGGCGATGAAGTGACGGAAATCGGCGTCGAATTCATACGTACCTGCGACCTGAAAAGCGTTGAACGAGTTCTGTTTCACACGCGCAACTCCGGCTTCTGGAACGAGGGCTTTCGCAAAGACTTTACCCACCTGCTGCCTGAGGCGGCGCAGATCCTGGTCGATCAAGGCATAAAACTGGTCGGCACGGACTATCTCTCGATAGAGAAGTTTCATTCGGGTCACCACAAAACACACCTCACTCTGCTCTCGAATAAGGTGGTCATTGTCGAAGGATTGAACCTGTCGGATGTTCCCGATGGTGATTACGAACTGATCTGTTTGCCCTTGAAAATCGGTGACGGAACCGGAGACGGAGCACCGGCGCGCGCGGTCTTGCGTATGACATAGGACGTAAATGACATGTTCGACTCATAAGATCTATTCGTCCCGTTTGTCTTTATGAAACAAAAATCAAGAGGTGATCAATACCGCGAACGCGTGTATAAAATCGTGCGCCGCATTCCGCGCGGGCGAGTTATGACCTACGGCCAAATCGCATACATGCTCGGCCAGGGTTATACGCCGCGCACGGTTGGTTTCGTAATGCATGGTGCGGATGAAAGCCACACGCCCTGGCACCGGGTGATTAATTCTCAGGGAAAGTGTTCTACCGGGCGTATTGTGCTGCCGCCGGACAAACAGCAAAGAATGTTGGAGCGCGAAGGCGTCAAGTTCGATGAAACAGGCCGCTGCAATCTGGAACTATTTCTGTGGCAGCCACGACGGCCAGCGTCAAAACGTGAGGCTAAAGGTCGCGCTGCACTCTACGCGCGATAAAGCAAAAAAGATTTCCGCCTAGAAAGCGGGTCTCCAAACTACAAAGCTTCGGACGGGGAGAAATAATGAACATCGATCCGCTGGCTCCGCGGGCGCCATACGAAGTTAGTCCGCCCAAGTATTCAGTCTCTCATCAAATGGCCACCACCGCGTTCGAGTTACCGAATTTCCGCGTGATGCAAACCCTCGGCGTGGTGCGCGGGATTGTGGTGCGATCGCGAAACGTGTTTGCAACTGTCGGTGCGGCGTTCCAGCAGCTTGCCGGCGGCAACATCACCATCTGGACCAGGATGTGCGAAGAGACTCGCCGCGACGCCTTCGACATTATGATTCAGCATGCCTCTGAGATCGGCGCGAACGCCATCATCGGTGTGCGTTATGATACGACTGAGATTTCGACCGGCGTCACCGAAGTTCTGGCCTACGGCACCGCCGTAATCGTTGAGCCGACAGACGCCAGCTATCGCGGATGAATACGCGAACCCTAGATCCGCAAAAAGTCGAGCGCGCACAAAAAGCGTTCGCCTCAGTTCCTTACGCGCGATTTCTTGGCTTGCAACTCGGAGAATTCCGCGAGGGCGGGGTTAGTATCCAGCTCGAGGTGCGCGACGAGTTGAAACAAAATCAGGGTGTCGTCCACGGCGGCGCTATCGCGTCCTTAATAGATACGGCGTCGGCGTTCGCCGTGCTGACGCGGATCGAAATCAACGAACGTGTCACCACCACAGATTTGACTATTCATTATTTACGTCCTGTGACCTCGGGACGGATGACCGCGACCGCCCAAATCATCCGCGGTGGCCGCCGTCTGTTCGTGCTGTCAGTAGAGGTGACCAACGACGCCAATCAACTCGTAGCTACAGCGGTAACGACATACATCAAGATCCCGTAAATTCCATGTAATCTTCACTAAATCACTGGAAATTAACGATAGACAACGTTGTTGGCGAAATGCCAAAATAGATTTTGCTCGATACCCAATCGAGTCCTCATCTCCTCGTTTCGGCAACTCACCGATTATGCATTCACTTTACGACGTTCTTTTGGCCCAACATACCCGACAGCTGACGCCGGTCAGTTGTGCCTACTCAACCGTGCAACAACTTCATTGCTATTTCGAAGACGTCGTCCTGGAAAATAATTTGACTGCACTGGTGATCGAGTCACTCGCCTTTTCGCCCAAACGATCAGCGCGCGAAAAGTCGCGTATCCGCGATCTGGCGCGCGGCCGGCGCACCTTCTATTTTGCGCACGCGGCGGATGCGCTTAACGGAATAGTCTCCCATATCGAGGCCACGTCAGCGGTGGCGCCGGTAATTCTCCCCCAACCGGAAACCAGTCATGTAAACGAACACTTCATCGTAATTGCCGACGCACGGTTCTCAGCTTTACTGGCGACCGTGCGCGGCAGAGTCAATGACACGCGCGCGGGGGCGGATGAAGTCTTCTGGACCTTTGAACCAGACATCGTTTATTCCGCGCTCGAATATTTGATGGCGCGCGTCAGCGCCGAACATCCGTCTCAAGCTGAGGTGTTTGGGGCGGCCGTGCGGACTTCGATGCCCAAGGCCACGTCGCTGCAACTGACCGTCAGTGTCACCACCAAGCTTGCGCACTTACTGCAAGAGCAGGCGGGACGAGAGATTGCGATCAATCGGATCGCGACGGCCATCAGAGAGTCGCTTGAGCTGGGAGTCATTTTGCAAAAGACTGCCGATGAAGTCGCTGCGGCCCTCAACTTGACCAGTTGCGCACTGCGCGTTGAAGGCGTCAGCGAGGACCAGTCGCCTGCCTATGTCTATTCCAGAGACGGCGAGCAATCGCTGCTCGAACTTGAAAAGTTGCGGAATGAATTGGATCGGCAAGCAGCCTACCTCAACGATTATCAGGAAGTCATCGTCCACGATTCTGATGACGAAGCTGAGGACGCCGGCGAGGAGCCGCCGTTCGCCGTGGTACCGCTGATTTTCAAAGGACGACTAAAAGGTGTGCTGCAGGTAACCTCAAACGATCACGCACGTGTCTGGCAGGAAAGCGAGATCCTGTTGCTGCGCACCGTTGCCGACCAGCTGACCGTGGCTGTGGATCATGCGAAGCTCTTCTTCCAGACCCAGCAACAGGCAATGACCGACGCTCTAACCGGCTGTTTCAACCGCCGCTCGTTCGAAATGCTATTGGACAAGGAAGTCATGATGGCCAAGCGAACGCATCAACCGCTGTCACTCATTATGCTGGACCTGGATCGATTCAAGCACTTGAACGATACGGCGGGGCACGAAGCTGGTGACGACGCGCTGCGCCGGTTGGCTGATTGTTTTCGCGCCGAACTGCGGAAGGTTGATTCCTCGGCCCGTTTTGGCGGCGACGAATTCGCTCTGATTCTGCCGCAGGCTTACGCCGACGGTGCGCTGATAGTTGCCGAAAGGCTGCGTGCCCGGATCGAGGAAATCGTCATTCCGGAGGTGGGAAACCTGACGGCCTCGATCGGCATTGCTACGTTTCCCTTGAATGCCAGCTCGCGCTTGGAATTATTTCGTGCTGCCGACGATGCGCTGTACATGGCCAAGCGAACCGGACGCAACCGGGTCTGCGTGGCTGAGAACATTGCCAGGAAGTTCAGTGACGGCGGAGCTAACCTGATGCGCAAGGCCGAGCCTCAACAAACCAGTGAAGACGTCGTGATGTAAGGGCCGACCCCAATCCCTTTTTAACAGCCTCGCTTTGCCAGCCAGATCAATCTCACTTAAACTTTAAGACTACGGCTTCGCAGCTCTTGCCGGTTGTTTCTCGCGACGTGCAGAAGCTCGAAGCTTTGTTGTCTTATCAATGGGTGAACTGCGCAAACTACTTCGGTACTTCAGCCCTTACAAAATCTCTCTAATCATCGGCATCGCCTGCATTATGGCCGGCGTTGTCTTTAACGTAACCATTCCGCTGATCGTCGGAAATGCGATCGATGCGAATTGGCAGCAGATTAGCTGGGCCAAGCTAACCACTGCCTCGTTAAAAGTCCTGGGCGCCAGCGCGCTGAGCGGCCTGTTTCTTTTTCTGCAACGCCGCATCCTCATCGGCATGTCGCGCCACATCGAGTATGACCTGCGCAACGATTTCTATGCGGCGCTGGTGAATCAGCCGCAGTCATTTTTTCATGAGCATCGCACGGGAGACTTGATGGCCCGCGCGACCAACGACCTGTCAGCAGTGCGCCAGCTGGCCGGACCGATGATCATGTATTCGCTGCAAACGCTGTTCGTGGTGATTGTGATTGTGCCCATTCTTTTCACTATCAGCTGGAAGCTCACGCTGCTTCTGTTCGTCACCATGCCGCTAGTCTCGCTGACAGTTAAGTATTTCGGCCAACAGGTCCACACGCGCTTTCAACAAATTCAGGATTTCTTTGCCCAGATTACGGCGCGCGCTCAGGAGAATTTCACGGGGGTGCGCGTGGTGCGGGCTTACGCTCAGGAGCGCGCGGAGATCGCCGCCTTTAACCAGCTGAACTACGAATACGCACAAAAGAATCTGGGCCTGGTGCGAATCGACGCCTTGATGCGGCCCTTGATGACGTTTTTGATCGGCGTGGGATTCGTGCTGATCGTCTGGGCCGGTGTGCCGCTCGCCGTACGCGGTCAATTGACGGTGGGCCAGTTCACCGAAATCAACATGTACCTGTTCCGTTTGATTTGGCCTCTGATTGCCATCGGATATGTCGTAAACCTTTATCAGCGCGGCACCGCAAGTTGGAAGCGCATGCAGGCGATCGCCAACACCAAACCCGCGATCGCGGACGCACCGGACGTCAAACGGCAACCACCTCTACTTGGGCGAATTGAGTTTCGCGGACTGACTTTTCGTTATCACACGGACAGTGAGCCCGTACTACGCGATATCGATCTGACGATTGAAGCCGGCGATACAGTCGCGTTCGTTGGGCGCACCGGCAGCGGCAAGTCGACGTTGGTCAACCTAATCCCGCGGGTGCTGGAAGCCCCGCCGGGAACCGTATTGATCGACAATGTGCCGGTCGCTCAATATCCGCTGCAGCAGTTGCGCGCGGCGATCGGCTATGTGCCGCAAGAAACCTTCCTTTTCAGTAATTCCCTGGCCAGGAACATTGCTTTCGGAGTCGAGAACAGCGAACGCCCGGCAATTGAGCGCGTCGCCCAAATCGCGGGACTCGAGACTGACGTGCAGGAATTTCCCGAGGGCTTTGACACGATGGTTGGCGAGCGCGGCATCACGCTTTCCGGGGGTCAGAAACAGCGGACCGCAATTGCGCGCGCGGTTTTACGCCAGCCGAAGATCCTGATCCTGGACGACGCTTTATCTTCGGTTGATACCTACACGGAAGAGAAAATCCTTTCCCAACTTCGCGAGGTCATGAGCCGGCGCACCAGCCTCATCGTTTCGCATCGCGTCTCTACCGTCCGTCACGCAGACCTGATCTGCGTGCTGGATGAGGGCCGCATCGTTGAGCAGGGGACACATGAGGCGTTGCTGGCGCTGGGCGGCCAATATTCGGAACTGCACGAGCGACAGTTGTTGGAAGAGGAGTTGGCCGCAACATCATGAGCGATCCAGATCCCAATTCAAACATCGAAGGGCGTTATCGCACGCTGATAATCCTGTGGGCCGCCATGTTCATGTCTGTCCTTTCATTTCTGCTCTTGATCAATCTGTTGAGGGTGACGCCGGCTCCTAATCCAAAGCTGAGTTTCATCCTGAACGCGGTCGGGATCCTGCCGGTCGCCGCCTCGTTCCTGATTAAGATCTCGATGCTGCAAAAAGCGGTTGAGGGCCGACGACCGGATCTCGTGCATTCTGCCTACGTCGTGGCCTTCGCTCTTTGCGAAGCGGCGGCGCTGCTGGGTCTGTTGAGTCATTTCCTGACCGGCTCGAGAGATTATTACTGGGGGGTGGGGCTCGGCCTGTCTGGAATCTTTCTTCATTTGCCGCAAAAGAAATATCTGCTGGCAGCTTCAGATAAGGAGTTCTGATTTAACAACGTGGCGACCGCCGTCAAACAGTTTCACGAGGAAGAGCAGATAGGCAAGACCTACGACTGGCAGGTGGCCCGACGGCTGCTGCGCTACCTGAAACCTTATATAAAGTTGCTGGTTCCCGCGCTTGTTCTCACCTTGTTTTTGAATCTCCTCGGAATTCTCCAGCCGAAGTTCACCCAGTACGCGATTGACTGGTACATCATTCCGCGCCATACCAATGGACTGACATTGTTTGTGATGCTCTACGTCCTGGCCCAGCTCCTCAGATTTGTTTTTTCTTATTTTCAGGCCGTGTTGTTGAATACCGTCGGCCAGTACGTAATGTTCGATTTGCGGCGCGAGATTTACGAAAAACTGCAGCAGCAGGAAATCTCCTACTACGATCGCAATCCGGTGGGGCGCATCATGACGCGACTCACTGCGGATGTGGACGCATTGAATGAGTTGTTCACTTCCGGCGTGACCGACCTGCTGGGGGATCTGGTGATGATCGTGGCCATTATCGCGGTCATGGTTTACATGGACGCGCGCCTGACGCTGGTTACGTTACTGACAGTGCCAATGCTCTTCGCCGCGACCAACTGGTTCCGCAAGAACGCTCGTCGCGGTTATGACCTCGTGCGAATCAAGATTGCGCGTATCTTTTCATTTCTACAGGAACACTTTACGGGCGCGCAGACGGTCCAGATCTTCAACGCCGAAGCAAAGTCGCTCTCCGAATTTGCGCGCATTAATGACGAGCATCGCAACGCGAACGTGGAGACGATTTTCTACTACGCCGTGTTTTTTCCGCTGGTCGATTTCATCGGCGCCGTGGGCATCGCCTTGATCATCTGGTATGGCGGGTACCGCGTCATGCAGAGTGCGCTTACGCTCGGCGGCCTGGTCGCGTTCATTCAGTACTCGGGATTCCTGTTTCAGCCAATCCGCGATATCTCAGACAAGTACAATGTGTTACAAGGCGCCGTGGTGGCGTCGCATCGAATTTTCAAAGCGCTGGATTTGCCGATTCTGATAACCAGTCCGGCGAAGCCTTTGAAGACAGGACGCGCCGAGGGCCGCATTGACTTTGAAAACGTGTGGTTCGCCTACAATACGGAAGAGTGGGTATTGAAAGACGTGTCGTTTTCCGTTTCACCGGGCCAGTCCATTGCGCTGGTGGGCCACACCGGTTCCGGGAAGACAACGATCACAAACCTGCTGATGCGATTTTATGACGTGCAGAAGGGCCGCATTCTGCTCGACGGAGTCGATGTCCGCGACTGGGATTTGCAATCGCTGCGCGAAAATTTTGCGGTGGTCTTGCAGGACATCTTCCTGTTCACCGGCACGGTTGAAAGTAACATCCGCCTCGGTCGGGAAGACATCTCGGACGAGCGCGTTCGCTGGGCGGCAACTGAAGTGCGCGCCGATAATTTCATTTGCCGACTGCCTCATGAATACAAGTCCGAAGTGCGCGAGCGGGGCGCCGGCCTGTCGGTCGGCCAGAAGCAATTGATCTCTTTCGCGCGCGCCCTGGCTTTTGATCCGGTGCTTTTGATTCTGGATGAAGCGACCAGCTCGATCGACACAGAGACCGAGCAGCTTATTCAGGATGCCATTGCGCGCGTCATGCGTAACCGCACCTCGGTAATTGTGGCGCACCGCTTATCTACGATTCAACGCGCAGACAACATCATCGTGCTCCACCATGGCGAGATTCGTGAGCAGGGCACACATCAGGACCTGCTGGCCTTGCAGGGTTTGTATTGGAGGCTCTATAAGCTGCAGTATTCGGATCCGAGCTGGATGGCAGAGTCGAGGGAAGAGGAGGCGGAGCAGATCACTTATCCCGCGCGGGGGCCGAGCTTCTCGTTCGGAGAGGGCATGGGATGAAGCGGGTCAGCACCAACCTCGTGAGTGCAGGGGGAACGGTTGCCCCGCATGCTTCGTTCTTATTCCCTTCACTGAAGCGATGGTAATGACTGTTTCGCGTTTGTGACCGATCTAATGATCGACGATCGCACAATTAAAGCGCGGCACGTCGCCAATGATTTTCGCGCTTCAGATCTCGACAACGCGGCATGGGCGAAGGCGCACCCGATTCAAATCAACCGCTATTGGTCCGGCGCTCCCGCTCCGCCGTCGCGACACGCCGAGGCGCGCCTGGTATGGTCCAACAAAGCGTTGCATCTTCGCTTTGTCTGCCGGCAAAGCGAACCGCTGATCGTTACGGACAAACCCCAGACTGAAAATAAAACCATGGGACTTTGGGATCGTGACGTCTGTGAAATCTTCATCGCGCCCGATCCGAATGTCGTGGAACGCTATTTTGAGTTTGAAGTCGCGCCGACCGGCGAGTGGCTGGACGTGGCCATTCACTGGACGCCCGGGAAACGCGAATCAGATTGGGATTTCAATTCGCATATGACCGCGGCGGCGCGGGTCGGAACAGAAATGATTACCGTCGCCCTGCGCGTACCCTGGAACCACTGGATTCATCAGCCACAGAAAGGCGAGCGCTGGCGCGTCAATTTGTTTCGCTGCGTAGGCAAAGATCCGGATCGAGGTTATCTCAGCTGGCAACCGACCAGGACTCCCGAACCCAGCTTCCACGTGCCGCAAGTTTTTGGATGGTTGGTTTTTGCCTAGCTGCTTCCGTCGGCTGAAGGATTTTTCAAACCCTGAGTGACAAAATTCGCGTAACGGGTTTGATCTGCTTCGTCCAACTTCACAATGCGTGCCCCGATCAAATAATTACAGCCCATTTCTGCCTCGTCCAGCCGCTCGTAGTGGTGGGGCATCACGCGCATGCTGATGGGCCCGCCGCCGCCGATCTCGAGTTGCAACTCGAGTTCGCGACCTTCGGCAGCGAGATGGTGGCCATCAAGATGCACTTGCGGCACGAGCAAACCTACACCGCGGACACTGATGTCTCGGGTGTGGCCTTTCAGCGTTGGGATTTTGCGCCGCGGCGCATTGCCATTCGCGGTGCGATGAATGGCGACGGTGAACATCAGGCGCACACGAAGACGCGGCGACTGGCGTCGATCTTTGAAATAAAGGCGGACGCGCGAGACCACAGAGCGGACCAACTCGGGCATAGCTGACCTCTTTCGCGTGAACGAGGCGGTAAAGTCGTGGGGCAGGTAAGCGCAGGACGTGGGAAGCCGCCCCCCGTTGGTATTGTAACGGGATCGCCTGCGGCGCAGCAATATTATTTTGATTGCACCGGCTTTCCGGCGTTATCGGCGCTTTTTATCGCACCCGTCTGGTCCATCCAGAAGGAAAGTTTCCCCGTGCGACCATACCGGGCCGGCTCAGCGGTGGCGATAAAGGTCTTGCCATTTACGGTCAAATGAAAGTTGTAGCCCGAGGTTTTTGGGTCGAACATGTCGTCGGACATTAACCCGGCCTCCACCAGCGCCTTTACTTCGCCGAAGGCGCCCCCATGTGCTTGCGCGAACACGGCTTCCATTCCGATCAGGCGCTTGAGGACGTCCGACATGTTGTCCTGGTTGATATCGATCATGGCGTCCAGAAAATACCGGTTGCCGGCTTTCTTCACATTCGCCTGCTCAGCCTCGGTGCCAATCAGCCAGACACCACCCACGTTGATCAGGTCAACGGGCTTGGACGTAATCTGGGGAGAGCTATCGCTGGGAGGAAGTTGAATGAAAACCTGCGCCGTATTGCCCGAGATCTTTTCGGTATCGATCTGAATCTGCGCCGGCACCGGCGCCGCCTGGGTTTCGAAGAACGGCCGCAGATCTTCCATCTCGTCGGCGCTCAAGCTTTCCACTGCCGGTCTATAGATCGTCAACGACCACGCATCTTTGAACCGGTGTTCGCGCATAGCCTTGTAGAATTCACGCACCACGTCCGAGGGGCTATGTTGCGCCTGCGCATACAGATTCGAAGACAACGCCAACAGCAAGAAGAGCCCGGCGATGCCCGCTAAGATTCTGGTAAATCGTGTTTGCGTCATGAATGCAAATAAGTGTGAGGCGCAGCGGTTGCAGCCTGCGCCTCAGATAGTTGCGGATTAAGGCATTACGTTTTCACCCCGTTACGTCTGCCCGCAAGTATCAACTCGCGACCCGCCAGATATAAGAGGATCGTTATTATCACGAAAGGGATGAGGGGGAGAACATTTTCGAATTGGCCATGGTAGAACGGATTGCGCGATCCGGCCCACTG
>JBKPEE010000194.1:0-6249 GCA_046728235.1 Acidobacteriota bacterium | reverse complement strand
GTGTGAGTGTTGAGAGCGAACCTTTCATGCATCGCATTGATCGATTGCGAAATACTGACGCTGCAATTAAGTTCCTTTCGCTTGAGCCATTGCTTGGACCGCTCGACCACTTGGAGCTTGAGGAAATCGACTGGGTGATCGTAGGTGGCGAGTCGGGGCCTGGCGCCCGCCCAATGAACATAAATTGGGTTACCTCAATTCGAGATCAATGTATCGACGCAGGCGTCCCATTCTTCTTCAAACAGTGGGGCGGTGTTTGGAAGAAACGATATGGAAGAATCTTGGAAGGCAGAACTTGGGATGAAATGCCCCTGCAACTAGGAGCTCAACGTTCCGGGTTATACCAATAGCGCTCCGCCAGTTCCTCATCGTGCCAGTTCCACGTGACGAGACTCTTGCAGGCGTGGGCCAGCATCCCGAAGTAATGCCAGTCACCAAACTGATCGAACTTGCGGGTGGAGGCGAGCGCCTTGACCTCTGGTATGCGCACCAGACGTTGGCCTCGGCTGCGTCCCAGGCGTCGCAACGCCAGGGGAAAGAGCACGTCCTCTGCGTAAAGGCGACTTTCGTCATACCCGCCGACGGCTGCAAAGTCCTCGCGACGGCAAAAAGATAAACCCGTATCGAGTCCGCTAAAAAAGACGATAGCCATGCACATCCAGTAGGTAAGAAACAACGCCGGCGACGATCGCTCCATTCTCGCGCCGGTCACGCCCCAGATATAGCGGCCGCTATTCATCACGTGATCGATGGCATCAAAGGTCTGCGGGTGAATCGCGGAATCAGCGTCGATGAAGCAAAGAATTTCTCCGCGGCCGGCACGTGCGCCGCCGTTGCGCGCGGCGGCAATGCGACGCTTCGCCACGTGTACCACTTGCGCGCCGTGCGCGTTGGCGACTTCCGCCGTGCGGTCAGTCGAATCGTTATCGGCGACGATTACCTCGATCTGATCAGGGCCGGCGGGATAATTTGCGCGCGCGACGTCAATCGAAGCGAGCAAACGCGGCAGGTATTTTTCTTCGTTGTAAGCGGGAATGACGACGGAGAATCTCATTTGTTTGGAGTCGCGGCCTTGCGGCGGTATTGATTCGCTAGCGAGCCGCCTGAAGGCGGTACTCCGAACCTGGTATCAGCTTAAATCAATCAGCCAGGGCGCATCCACACTTTTTTCAATCACGTGAGGCGCGAAGTTCGCCCATCTGTTGACCTGATCGAGCAATGGTCCGTCGGAAGAGATCACGATCCGTTGAGACGAGACTATTTCCCGATCGGGATTGAAGGAAGTCTCGACGCTCCACATCCAGCCCCGATCGCGACCTAAGTCGTGAATGCGCCGCGCCAATCGCCCGCTGTTCGAAATCGGCCGGTCCAACAGCCACGTCACTGTTTCTGGCGCCAAAGCTGCCAGCGCGTTACCAATCAACCCGAGCGCGATATCAGTTTCGTTCACCGAGCGATATGAACCATGAACGCTCGACAGGTCGCGGATGCTGCCATCGCGGCAGCGAAGCAGCACGCCCCCACTCAACGCCGCTTCGATAGTAATGATGAGATTGAACCCGTCGATAATCAGGTCCAATCCGCGAAGGCCTTCCACCTCGATGCTGGTTGCTTGACGTCGTTGTTTGCTTTTGTCGGAACAGGCGGCGCGCGAGACCGCCAACCGCTGGCGCTCGGTGAGGCGGTGTCTATCTCCGACCAGTTTCAGCGCTCCCTTGATCGAGTATTCGCGTGTCAAAAGCCACGACAGTTCGCTGACTGCTTCGCGCAATGCCGGCAATTGATCCGCCGCGAAGAGTTTTCCGTCTTCTGGATGTGCGCCGCGATGCTTGCGAATGTCCGGCATACTGATGTTCTCTCACGGTTTTGAATTCTGTTAGACTATCAGCAATGGACAAGGTTGAATACACCGAAGCAGAGCGTTGGCTAATCGAACCCAAGCCGGGAACAAAGGCGGCGGCAGCGCGAGATTTTGGCGTCGATCTATCGCTGACTGTAGCCAACCTGCGAATGACTCCGCACGAGCGGGTGCAGCGCCTTGATGAATTTCAACACGAAATGAGAATGCAACGCCAGGCGGTCCTTAAGTCAAAGCAAAATGGCCGAAATCGCCAAGGGTCTGAAACTGTTCGCTGATTTCAACGTTGATTGCGTGGTGGTGGGCGGCGTAGCAGCCGGAGCTCTTGGTTCTTCTCAAGACACCTTCGACCTTGGTGTTTGCTACTCTCGCGCCCCACACAACCTGCGGAAACTTGCAGAAGCCCTACGATCAGTAAATGCGACGCTGCGCGGCGCTCCGAAGGACATTCCTTTTTTGCTTGATGAGGAAACACTACGTCGCCGGTTGAACTTCACATTCGACACAGACATTGGAGAAATTGACGTACTAGGAGAAGTTCAAGGAGTTGGTGGCTACCAGGGTGTTTGGAGGGCGCCAACGAGTTCGAATTGTTTGGAGTTCAAGCTCGTGTCCTTTCGCTCGAAAAACTAATCGCAGCAAAGCGATCCGCTGGACGAACTAAAGATCTCGCGACACTTCCCGAACTGGAGGCGCTACTCGAGTTGCGCACTCAGAACAATTCTAAAGAGAATCAAGATTCAAATGTACAAGAAAGGCCTTCTCACTAGTCTTATCCTGACGCTCTTGATATTTGCAGAGCCGACGCTCTGGGCCGAACCTCGGGGGCAACATTCATTGACGCAGGAACAGGCTTCACACTTCGCCTCTTTGGCGCTGAAGTGCATTCAGAAGGAATTTCCAAACAAACCCGATCACACGATCAATGACGCGGCGGACGTGCGCAGCCCGCGCGACATGCACCCGGCGTTCTACGGGTGTCTTGATTGGCATTCGACGGTGCACGGTCATTGGATGCTGGTCCATCTGCTGCGCCTTTTCCCGAACCTGCCGGAAGCGAAACAGATTCGCGCGGCGCTGGACGCGAACCTCAGCGAAAAAAATATTGCCGGCGAGGTTGCTTATCTGAAGCAACCGAGCCGCGCCTCGTTTGAACGGACTTACGGCTGGGCCTGGCTGCTGAAACTAGCTGAAGAGCTGCGCGGCTGGAACGATGACGACGGCCGGCGCTGGTCGCGGAACCTGCAACCTTTAGCTGACGCGTTCGTCGATAAATATCTCGCCTTTCTGCCAAAACAGAACTATCCGATTCGTACCGGCGTCCATCCGAACACCGCATTTGGGTTGGCGTTCGCGCTGGATTACGCGCGTGCTGCCGGCGACCAGAAATTAGAGGCGCTGATTATCGAGCGCAGCCGCACGTATTACGGCAGCGACGCTAACTATCCGGCGGCGTGGGAGCCGGGCGGAGAAGATTTCTTTTCGCCGGCTTTGATGGAGGCTGATTTGATGCGGCGAGTGATGAGTAACACCGACTACGCCACCTGGCTTCATCGATTCCTTCCCGATCTCGCTCGCAATGAGCCAAAACAGTTACTGCAGCCGGCCATCGTCACCGATCGCACCGATCCGAAACTGGTCCATCTGGATGGCTTGAATCTCAGCCGCGCCTGGTGCATGAGGAATATCGCGGCGGCCTTGCCGGCGAACGATCCGGCACGAAAAATTCTCGCAGAGTCTGCTACCGCTCACACCAACGCCGCGCTTCCTTACATCGCCAGCGGCAACTATGAAGGCGAACACTGGCTGGCATCGTTTGCGGTTTATCTGTTGACGACATCGGCGCCGTGAAACTTACGTCATGATCTTTCGACTGAGCGATTGATCATTATTACGGTTTGAATTCGCGCCGCTTTTGCTCTTCGAACGCTGCGGATCGATCCTTCTTAGTTTGTACCCAACGGAGGTTGTGAAAACCGATGGAACTGCCGTCCCCATTGGCAGACGCCATTGCGTCAAAGCCATCGCATTTTAGTTTGCGCGCAGTATCTCCGCTGGGCTCCCAATTCTTTGGGCTTGGCAAATGTAACGAGTCAGCGAATTTTTGCACCAGGTCATCGACGTTTGTCCAGCGTGGTCCGCGGGGAAAGCGGTCATAGTCAACTTCTACGCCCACAACGCGGCGATCGAATACGCGAATGAGATAGTTGGCGATTCCCGCGAAACGCTCACTCGGCGAATAATTGGAAGGCTGAATGAAGAAACTGGCTTCTCCAAAATTAGGATACCCTTCGGACTCCGACAAGCGTCGTTTGATTTGCGCGTCATCGCTGCTCCCGGGAAACAATGGGAGTAGCTGATCCACTGTCATATCCAGCTTCACACCGCGAACGGACGGCGCTTGCGAAAGTTTGAGCGTGCAAGGCTGCGGTTGTGTGCCGGGAGTCTGACTGTATGTTGAGATTGTTAACAACAGAAAAGATGTTGCCACAAGAAAGTGCCTCATAGTTTGCTCCTTTCGGTTAATGGAAAACTGAGGGTTCGGGAAGAG
This sequence comes from Acidobacteriota bacterium, assembly GCA_046728235.1. Taxonomy (GTDB): domain Bacteria; phylum Acidobacteriota; class Blastocatellia; order Pyrinomonadales; family Pyrinomonadaceae; genus UBA11740. The sequence goes on along the minus strand of JBKPEE010000194.1, from coordinate 1,840 downwards.
ATGGCCAGTTGTCTTGCACGAACGGGCCATCTCAAGGTTCCGGAAATAGGGGTGCGCCTATGCAATTTGCTCAACGATTCGCGGGTGGCAATGGAATCTGATGGCGATGACGGCTCAGAGCTTTTAGTGTGTACGGCTATAATGAAAGTGGTGCTTACGGCTTGAGTCAGGAGATCAGTTTTACGAGATGATTAATAAAAGATCTGACACGGTAAAATTCAACGGGCGCATTCTCTTTTTGACTGAAGACACGTCGTTAATTAGACGGCAGCTCGAGGCCTCAGGCGACGAAGCCGGGGCAGTCGAAGACGAATTGGCCGAGCGGCTCGCTAATGACGACCTGCCCTTGATGAATAACATCTCGACAGACGAAATCACGCCGGGCTGGGTTTGTTTTTTTTATGACGAGACACTGGGCCAATACGTCTATGTCGGGATGCGCGACGGCGCCGTCAAGAAAGATGAAGTGAAGCAGGGCGGCTTTGCGGTGGTCGTGTCCGGCTTATCAAAAGGATGCGGCTCGTCGCGCGAGACCGCGCCGTATGCCGAGAAATGGGCCGGCATGCAACTGGTGATTGCCAAAAGCATCGAGAAGATCTACGGCCAGAACTCTCAGAACATCGGGCTCTTGACTTCGACTGATTTTGGATTGATCGATCGCATTCGTCGCGGCGAAGAGATCGCGCTGATTGAATTCACCAAAGGGCTCGACCCGATCTCTCAGTCAATCGTCGAATACGGCGGGCTATTCAATTACAACCAGGCGCGCCTGGAGGGTAAAGTCTCGCCGCCGGTCTTGTCAGAACCGCCTGCGGTAGCAGGCGGGCCCCGGCCGATGAATATCGTCGAAAAGATCATCGCGCGTCATGCTTTTGTTAAAGCCGGGACGATTGGCGTCGAATCAGTAAAACCGGGCGACGCGCTGTTTGCAGTCGCCGATGTGCGCTTTTCTCATGAGTATGTGACACCGATGGCGGCATCGCTGTTTACGCAGGCACTCGGCGATGTGGCTGTAACTGAACCCGCATCGGTGTTTGCGTTCCGCGATCACCTTACCTTCCTCGGCAAAGTCATGTCGCCAAAACATCGCGAGATGGGTTTGCTGGAAAAAGCCGAAGGCCTCGCCGCGACGCAGCAGAGCTTCACTGAGAAGCAGGGGATTAAACTTTACGGCGAGAGTCCGGAAGGTGGATCCGAAGCTATCTGTCACAACGCCGTCGTGGAAGATCTCGCTTTGCCGGGCCAGATCGTGATTGGGACCGATTCGCACACCTGCATGGCCGGCGTGCTCGGCTGTTTCGCCTTCGGTGTCGGCTCGACTGACATGGCCAATGCATGGTTCACGAAAGACATTCGCATCCGCGTGCCTGAAACCGTGCGTTACGTCTTCAAGGGAAAGAAGCGAGCAGACGTTGCGGCCAAAGACGTCATGCTTTTCATCCTGGCGACCGATTACATGAAATCAAGCAAAGGGATTGGCAAGGTGCTGGAATTTTCGGGCGAAGACTTGATGAACTGGGCGATGGATGAACGTGCGACTTTAACGAATATGTCGGTCGAAGCGGGCGGCTTTACCGGCATTATCGAGCCGGACGAAGCCACGCTGGCTTACGTCGTGACCGCACGCGGGCTGGACGCCGAGGAAGTGCGCAAGGGATTTGTTTACAGCGACCCGGACGCCGAATACGCGGCGACTTTCGAGATCGATCTTGATGAGGTGCGGCCGATGGTGGCGCTGCCGGGCGATCCGCGCAACGGAATTCCCATCGATCAACTCGCCGAAGAGGTCCGCATCGATGCTGCGTATGGTGGTTCATGCACTGGTGGCAAGATGGCCGAT
>JBKPEE010000193.1:0-7675 GCA_046728235.1 Acidobacteriota bacterium | reverse complement strand
CAACGCCTATGTTACCAACACGTCGGTTACGATTGGGACCAACACTTTCACAGCGGCCCAAATCAAAAATATCGTCGACACCAAGGAGGTCTATATCTTTCCCCAGTGCAATCCCGATGGCCGGAACTACAGCATGAACACTGACGCCAACTGGAGAAAGAACCGGCGGCCCGCACCTGCCGGTCACAACCAACCGAGTTGTGTGGGCGTCGACCTCAATCGCAATTATGATTTTCTATGGAACTATCCGGCCTATTACGATCCCGCGGCGCCGGTGCAGAACTCAACGAATCCCTGTGACTATCAGGTCTACATCGGACCAAGCGCGGTCTCGGAACCGGAAACAAGGAACGCGGTCTGGATGTTCGACCAGCATCCAAACATTCGCTATTTCATCGATATCCACAGCTACAGTGAGGACATCCTTTACAGCTGGGGCGACGATGACGACCAAACGACGAACTCATCGATGAACTTTCAGAATGCCGCGTACAACGGCAAGCGTGGCATCGCCGGCGACGCGAAATATAAGGAATACATTTCTTCGACTGACAAGACGACCGCCGTCAAGTTGGCGAACAGAATGAAGACAGCCATCCAGAACACGCGTGGCCGCGTTTACAAAGTTGAACAGTCGATGGATCTCTACCCGACGGCGGGTACTTCGGACGATTATGCCTTTGGCCGGCACTTTGTGAATGCGCATAAAGCGAAGGTCTATTCGTACACGATCGAGTGGGGCAGCCCGAACAATCCGACGCCCTTTCACCCTCCATATACCGAGATGCAGAAAATAATTAAGGAAATCACCGCGGCTCTCTTCGCGTTTTGTATCGCGGCCACGTGATTCTGCTCGGCGTCAGGCAAGTCACAGACTTGCCGCGCATCAGCATGGCCGAGCCATCACGGACAGAGCTTTCTTCACCCTGAGCCACGTCCTACTGCGTCAGACACTGGTTTACTGCATTATCGTGGTATCGCCCTCTGGTGATAATCTAAACCGTCACGCAGCTGCCAATTCGCCTGCGCGACGAACTCTAATGAAGCGCGCCACATCCAGCAGGAAGAAGTCGGTTCCCGACGCGACCTTTGTTTTCAAAGGCACAATCAAAAAACCAAAAGCCAGTAACGTCAGCCAGGCACCAGCCGGCGAACGCACAGCAGTTGTTACCGTAGACGAAGCGATCGAGGCGCCTCCTAATCTCGCCGCCTACACGGGACAAGACATCACGGTAGAACTAAGCAGTAAACGCAAAGTTACGACTGGAGAGAAATTGATCTTTCATGCCACGCCGTGGTTGTACGCAGAGAACCTTGCCGTGCGGTCTTTAGAGGAAGAAGTGGATTCAGGTGCAGCCCGGCGCGGGGCGAATGCCGTAAGGCAACCAGCCGAACGCGAGTTTCGTAAGCACTTCGATACGGCAGACCTGGTGATCTCCGGAAAGGTGGTCGCGGTGAGGCTGCCGCAGAAATCCGCAAGCAGCACCAGGAAGGCCGCGGCGCAAGCGCAGACCACCACGCGCGTGAGTGAACATGATCCAAAATGGCGGGAGGCGATAATTGAAGTGGACCAGGTACACAAGGGCAAGTCGGCCAGGCGCCAGGTGATAGTTCGGTTCCCCTCAAGCACCGACGTAGCCTGGCGGCGCGCTCCCAAGTTTCAGGCGGGACAGCAGGGTTACTTCATGCTTCATAAGACAGCTCGATCCGCCGGCTCGACAAGCAAGAAGAAGCAGGCCGGATCGAAAGTGGCCGCGACTGATTCTTACACCATTAGTCACGCTCAGGACTTCCAGCCTTACACCGCCGAAGCGATGAAATCACTAATCGCAAATAGATCGGCCGACAGCAATTGATTTCGCAGGATCGATCAATCCCGTCAATTGCGGTATTGCCCGATTAAGGTTTTGCTGCTTCAGATTTCTCGACCGGCAGATCCTTGCGCTTACTCCAATCTTCGAACGAGCCGTCGTAAAGGTGAGCATCGTAACCGAGATAGCGCGCCGCGAAATAAAGCAGACTCGCCTGCTGGCCGATGTGACAATAAGTCGCCACACTGTCATTCTCATTTACACCAGCGGAAGCAAACAACGCACGCCACGCCTCGGGCCTCTTGAATTTGCTGTTCGCGTCTTCTACGAGTGATGAAAACGGAATGCTCTTCGCCCGTGGGATGTGACCGGCTCGGGGCATCTGGCCCGCGTCTTCCCCGGTATAGAATCTCAAGGCCCGCGCATCCAGGATCGCCACGTGCGGATTGTGCAGATTAGCGCTGACCCAGGCGGCGTCGACCACCAGTTTCGCGTTTGGATGAGGCGTGAAACTTCCCTGCTTCACAGTCTTGACTTCGGCAGTTACCGGGTTTCCGCCGGCACGCCACGCCGGCAAACCGCCGTCAAGGATCGAAGTCCGATCGCCCAGACCGAGATAGTCAAGCGTGAAGTAAACGCGCGCCGCCGGCGTTACCCAATCTTTGCCAAAGTAAACAATGATGCGAGATTTGTCAGTAACGCCAAACTTCTCGAAGGTCGTTTTCAATTGATCGACCGAAGGCAGTTCCAGAATCAAACCCTGGCCGCGCGGAGTCGAAATGTCCTGCACCTGGATAAATTGCGCGCCTGGAATATGCGCTTCGTCGTACTCCTTCCTGTCCCCCAGTTGCAGCAGCACCAGTGAATCGTCGTTGAGATGCTTTGCCAGCCACTCGGTCGAGACGATCATCGAGTCGTGAACTTTGACCTTGGCTACCGTCGCTCGCGTGAAGAATACGCAGACTGCTAACGTAGCTAACGCGGTGACAATCACCAGTCTTCCGTTAGTCAGCTCTCCAGCTAACCGCTTGAATGAATTCATACGCCCTACAATATCGCAGCCTCGGCGAACAATCCACCGAAATCAGCAGTGAAATGTTTGTCACTGTGCTTTTCGCAAGTTTTGTAGCCAACTGCCAGAAAACCATTGACACGAACAACCTATTTGGATAGGCTGCGCTCACCTCGCGCTTATCCTAAAACACTGCTGCGTTCGTGCCTTCGTTCATACATGCTAAGGAACCGATTTAACCTTACGTCATTGATCCTGTTCACAGTCGTATTCGCCCTGGCGCATTGTGTGTACACGACGCACGCTCAAACGCAGTCGGTTGCCCCCTCCCCTGTGGCTGAAGGATTAAGAGAATGCCAATTCGCAATTTCTACAAGACCGCAGTTTCTTCCAATAACCTGCCCTGCTTAAATCGATCGACGCCAAGCTGTGTCGCCTCGATCAGACTTGACCTGCCCTCCAGGATCAAATCAGCGGCCACCTTGCCCGAGGCCGGCGAGTGCATCACTCCATGGCCGCTGAAGCCATTCACGAAATAGAGACCTTCAACCTCCGGCGCCGGGCCAATAATCGCGTGATGATCGGGGGTCATCTCGTAAAGACCGGCCCAGGCGCGGCGTGGATTTACTCCTGCTTCGGCGAGCACGGGAACTCTTGAAGCAGCATGCGTAAGAATCTTTTCCACGAAGCTCTCATCGAAATCCGTTTTAAAGCCTGGCGTTTCTTTCGGATCGTTCCACGCCAGGAGGATTCCCTTTCCTTCACGCCGAAAATGAAAGCCGGTAGACATATCGATCACCATCGGAAAGCGCTGCGGCAGTTGATCGAACGGTTCAGTCGGAACCAATTGGCGTCGCAACGGCTCGACTGGAAGTTCGGCGCCGGCCATCTCGGCAATTTGCGCCGCCCAGGCGCCGGCAGCGTTGACGACGACGCGAGTTGAGATGAAACCGCGAGTGGTATGGACTCCTAAGATTCGAGCGCCCTCTTTTGGAGTGCGCCGGCTTGACGGCGCTTTGTAATCGGTTCGGTTCTGTCCGACATTAGTTGAAGAAAGCGGCTTCGAGCCGCCGCACTCCAAATCAATTCCCGTTACCGTCGTATCCAGCCACAGCCTCACGCCTTTCGCCCTCGCGTTCAGCATGAAGCCCATCATTACGCTGTGGGGATCGACGAACCCATCAGTCGGACAGAACGTGCCGCCCAGAATATCGTCCACCCGTAGCTGTGGCACGATCTTGGCGATTTGTTCCCGCGCGATCCATTCGACATTCGTAACGCCGAAAGCCTTTTGCCGCTCCATATTTGCTTTCAAGTACGCCACGTGCTTTTCATTCGTCGCGCAGAACAGATAGCCGTGCGCACGATAATCTGCCGGATGACCGACGACTTCATCGAACTTCGAGAAGAAGTCGATCGAGTACTTCGACATCTGGATGTTGACGGGCGTGGCGAATTGGGCGCGCACACCGCCCATGCTCTTCCCGGTCGAGCCTTTGCCCTGATGTGCCTCGCGCTCCAGGACGAGTACGTTCGTACAGCCCTGTTGGGCCAGCTGGTAAGCGACACTGGATCCGACGATGCCGCTGCCGATGATCACGACGTCTGCGGTTTCAACCATGACGAAAGCAAAGTAAGGTTGAACAGAGAAAAAGTAAAGTAGCTACTGGACGAAAGCGACGAAGTAAGGTTCATCCTGGATTCACGCCACCTGCGAGCGGGATTGGTTGTCAAGGCATTACCCGAACAGTCAAGTTACGGACGACAAATAATGAAAAAGGCGAGAGCGTACTCTCGCCTTTCTTATTGTGTTTGAATTAGATGGCCCGCCCGCTACCGCAGGGCGGTTCTGACAGCTAGGCCGGGGCCGGAGTGCCTCCGGTAATCGGCGGCAGGATTGGCTTCAGCGGTTTCGCCGCCGGCTCTTTCGCGCCCGGCAATTCCGGTTGAACTCCGGACTCGGTTGCCTGACCGGCGTCATCAAGCGGCAGGCCCGCCACGATGCGGCGAATCTGCACGCCATCCAGTGATTCGTGTTCCAGCAGCGCTTCCGCCAGGCGAACCAGGGTGTCCCGGTTCTCCTGAATGATCTTAGTTGCCCGTTCGTATTGCTCAGTTACGATCTTGCGAACTTCTGAGTCGATCCGAATGGCGGTCTCTTCCGAGAAATCCCGATGCTGCGCAATCTCGCGGCCCAGGAAGATCTGCTCTTCCTTCTTGCCGAAAGTCAGCGGTCCAAGTTCGGACATGCCGTACTCGCAAACCATCGCGCGGGCCAGTTCTGTCGCTCGCTCGATATCGTTCGAAGCGCCGGTGGTGATGTTTCCCAGGAAGTTCTCTTCTGAGATACGGCCGCCCATCAGAATTGAAATCTGGCCGAGCAGGTATTCCTTCGTGTAGTTGTGACGATCGCCTTCGGGCAACTGTTGCGTCACGCCGAGCGCCATGCCACGCGGAATGATTGTGACCTTGTGCACGGGATCGGCATTCGGGACTTTCAATCCAACCAGCGTGTGCCCGGCTTCATGATAAGCAGTTACCCGCTTCTCTTCGTTTGAGATGACCATGCTCTTGCGCTCGGCGCCCATCAGCACCTTGTCCTTGGCCAGCTCAAAGTCAGACATCGCGACAACTTTCTTGTTATAACGCGCCGCATTCAGCGCTGCCTCGTTCACCAGGTTCGCCAGATCAGCTCCGGTGAAACCCGGGGTGCCCCGGGCGATAACTGAGATATCGACGTCTTCGCCCAGCGGAATCTTGCGTGTATGAACTTTGAGAATACCTTCACGGCCGCGCACGTCGGGTCTCGATACCACGACCCGGCGATCAAACCGGCCAGGTCGGAGCAATGCCGGATCCAAAACGTCCGGGCGATTGGTCGAAGCGATCAAAATCACCCCATCGTTCGACTCAAAGCCGTCCATTTCAACCAGCAGCTGGTTCAAAGTTTGCTCGCGTTCATCATGTCCGCCGCCGAGGCCCGCCCCGCGATGCCGGCCGACCGCGTCGATCTCATCAATGAAGATGATGCAGGGCGCGTTCTTCTTGCCTTGCTCGAAGAGGTCGCGCACGCGCGAGGCGCCTACGCCCACGAACATCTCGACAAAGTCGGAGCCCGAAATCGAGAAGAACGGCACGTTGGCTTCACCGGCAATGGCGCGCGCCAGCAAGGTCTTCCCCGTTCCCGGCGGTCCCATCATCAAAACGCCTTTGGGGATCCGGCCGCCGAGCTTCTGAAACTTCTGTGGTTCCTTGAGGAATTCAATGATTTCCTGAAGTTCTTCCTTGGCTTCTTCAACACCCGCCACGTCTTTGAAGGTAACGCGCTTCTGTTGATTACTGAGCAGCTTGGCTCTCGATTTGCCGAATGAGAGCGCTTTGTTGCCGCCGGACTGCATCTGCCGGAGCATGAAAATCCAGAAGCCAAAAATCAGGAGGAATGGCAGCAGGTAATAGAGCGCCGGCCACCAGTAACTGCCGCCGCCGGATTCGTCACTTACCTTTGGTACAAGGGCGGTTTTGCCGTCAGGTCCGAACGACCAGGCCAACTTTAAAATATCATTCTTGGTTTGTTCGTTCGTTAGCTGAACGTGGTATTCGATATTCGGCGGCTCTTTATCGATTGCTACAGTTTCGTTTTGCTTGACGACCAGCTCCTTCAATTGTCCCGCTTTGATCTTTTCATTAAGCTGAACGAGGTCGATATTTTGTGTGTTCTTGCTGCCGGGGTTGACGAGCTTGTAGATCAGCAGGGCGCCGGCAATTATCAGCAGCCAGAAGATGATTTGTCTTGCCGTAGAGCTCAAAGCTTTCGATTCCTCCAAGGCTGATCATACCTTAAATCAGCCATTCTTGTAAGAGCCGCCGCCGAGAATCACCTCAGGCGGCAGCGCAACCCTCTGAGATGCTTTCGCAAGCACTTCCGGTGCCTCACCTAAGGCGCGTAGGGCAACTCGCATCTGGACCTGATCCCTCTGGGCTGGAGCGCTTTACCAAGTTGCGACTTGATGGTGCGGCAACTTCGATGTCCCGGTTCAGGTCATTTCGGTTTCCCACCCGGGCGATAATGCAACATGCTGTCCTGGCGAAAGACCGTTGCGCCGCCCGGCAGCTCGATAAACCGCCCGCTCTTGTTTCTCAGTAGCAGTTTTTCAATCGCGGTGATGTGCGCATGTTCGATCCGCCTTAGATCGCCGCGCTGTTGCCCGAGCCAGAGTCTGAGTGCCCGGCGACGTAGCGCCGCGGGCGCCGCCCGCAACAGGTCTTCACGCAAGGAGCTGGATTCCCGGTCTCGATGACCAGCGCTGGCAGATAACTCGAACAGACGAGCGGCCGCCGCGTCCAAGGCGATATTGTCCTCACGCAAGATCTCGACACTTCGGGTCACACTCTGGATGAATCGTGGGTTGAACTGTTCGAGCAATGGCACCAATTGACGGCGCACGCGGACGCGGGCAAAGCTCTCATCAAGGTTCATTACGTCTTCGCGATAGTTGATCGACTGTCGGCGGCAATAGCTCTCGGTGTCTGCCCGTGCCGCCCATGACAATAAAGGCCGCGCGAGCCAGATTTCGCCTCCCGCCTCCAGGGGCCGGCAGGGTTCCATCCCACGAAGGCCGTCGCCGCCACTCCCGCGAATGAGATTCAGCAACACTGTCTCTGCCTGGTCATTCATCGTATGACCGGTCACCACCAGATTCGCCTTGTTTGATTTCGCCACCTTGCCGAGAAATTCATACCGCACGCGACGCGCCGCCTGCTCGAGATTATCGTTCGACTTTCGTGCCCGGGTTTTGACGTCTGCGCCGCGCACTACGGCGCGATGTCCCAATCTTTTAGCCAGCGACTCGAC